>CAYVLA010000035.1:9943-29119 GCA_964452145.1 Hadarchaeota archaeon (SeqCode) | reverse complement strand
CTGAACGGCGCGTCTGTAGCCCGCATAGCCCTTGTAGTATTCGCCACCACCGACGACATGGAACAGCTCCATGCCCGATGATCGAACCGTCGATAGCAGCCTCGGGAATACCTCCTTTAGGATCGTATTGGCCCTGGGGATGTACTCCACCGCCCGATACCACCCGGGGTACTGCTCCCGAGCGCCGCAGTTCCAGGCGTGCATGACGACTACAGCCGTATGGTCAAGGGAGATCTCTATCTCGGCCTTCTTCCAGCCTCCATATCCCTCCGCAGGCACGTCCAGGCTGAAGTC
Source organism: Hadarchaeota archaeon (SeqCode) (assembly GCA_964452145.1). GTDB lineage: Archaea > CAYQAE01 > CAYQAE01 > CAYVLA01 > CAYVLA01 > CAYVLA01. Next base: position 28,825 of record CAYVLA010000035.1, on the reverse strand, counting down.
GGCGTCATACTGCTGATAGTAGCCTGCCTGCAGTCGCACGTTCCCCAACGGATGGCAGTGCCCGGATCTCATCGGTGGCTCGCCTCTGATACCCACACGGTGTCGGTGGATATAGCTCTTAGGGACGACGAGTCACGACCCGCTCACAATTCATGGTGGGAGGAGTCAGGTTGCCTGCCTCATTCTTGTCCGCAACGCTCGCGGAGTGGCGAGCACGCCTGCAGCCTGTGCCCTGAGCTCCAGACAGCGGGTATCAGGCTTCGGCTGCCTGGCTAGGACGTTGATGACATCGTCTTTATCCAACTCGCCTCGGTCTGGCCTGGCAGCTTGTTCATAATGAAGTCCTCCGGTCGGATGAAGAAGGCCTTCTTTTCCCGCCCCCACCTGCCGGCGCCCGTCCATGGCTGAGGCGACCAATGCACCGTCAGACTTGAACCACAGCCGATGCACAGGATCGCCAGATCCTAGGCCGGATGGTTGGTCAGCCCTCTGATCCCAGGGCGGAGGACATCAGATCCCCGACGACCTTCAAATCCGAGGAAAAAGGTAAAATGTCTCCATGAAAGGTCTGGCCCCATGAAATATGCCTGTTCTATTCGCAGATTGTCGGAGAACCCGCTTGAGGTGGTCTTCTCAACTTCCAAGATAGTGTTCAGCGAGGGATTGGTCGACGCAATGTGGGTTGGCAGGTACTGGTCTGCCGACTGCCGGCCAAAGGCACCCTCGGATGCATGGTGCGAGCCCGCCTTCGACCTGGAAATCGACGGGACCCGCATACCGTCCGGTTGGTTCCTGGGGAGAACCCCGGATCGCATCGCTCAGCAAGGGGATCTCACGCACCATCTCGTCCGTGTCGTGGCCGAGAAGCCCCGCGTCGAGGTGGGCATCCATACGGTCCTGGACGGAACCCCGATTGTAAGGAGATGGCTAGATGTGCGCAATGCTTCGGAACGAGCCTTGGCCATCACCGGGATCCTTCCGTGGGCAATGAGGATTTGGGCGCACAAGAGCTACAGGGATCATCCCCCGAAGGGACCAGATCGCCCCTTTGCGCTGGGGTATTTCACGCGGGATGATTGGTCGTATGAGGGATGGTTCGGCTGGAAGGAGCTTGAGCCGGGTTCCACGATCGTGAGGTGCGATAAGGGACAGGGATTCAACGATCCCTTCTTCATACTCCTTAACCGGGCGACGGGCGAGCACTGGATCTGCCACCTCGCATGGTCGGCCAACTGGGTGATGGACTTCCAACGTGACGAGGGCCCGGGCAGGAGCTGCGAGTCCCTCCGATTCGGGATCGGGCCCCATGCCACAGATCCGCAGCGGGTGATACTTCCGGGTGAGACGGTGGGTTCGCCTAGCGTACACCTTGGATGCGTCTCGGGCGATCTGGACACCGCGGTCCAGGCAATGCACGAACACATACGAGGATCGGTCCTACCCAAGATGCGATCGGATCGATCTTTCCGCATTCAGTACTCCGTTCCGGGCGATCAGGGATATCCCCTTGGGAGCCCTGGTGGCTTGGACGAGAGGACGCTGCTGGACAACGTCGATCTGGCGGCAGCCCTGGGGGCAGAGGTCTTCATAGTGGATGCCGGTTGGTGGGACGTTGCGGGCGACTGGACTCCTTCCAGAAGTCGGCTCCCAAGGGGCCTGGAGCCGGTGATCGAACGAGCCCGGAGCAAGGGCTTGCTGTTCGGCCTGTACGCCGAGATAGAGGGCGGCCGCGGCAACTGGACGGAGAGCAGGATCCATCAGGAGCACCCCGACTGGTTCGGCCCCAAGAACATACTCGACCTAGGCCGGAGGGAGGTGGCCGAGTATGTTGAGGGCGAACTGACCAGGCTGATCGAGACATACCACCTTGACCTCTTCAGGCTGGACTACAACCCGCTGTTCACCCTAGAAGGGCCTTCGACGGAAAGGTGGGGCTACGATGAGAACAACTACTGGCGCTACTACGAGGCCTTCTATTCAATGTTCGACCGCATACATAGACGATACCCGGATCTGATTCTGCAACAGGCGGCAGCGGGCGGTGCCCGGAACGACCTGGGCACATCGGGCAGATTCCACGAAACGTATCTCACGGACGGGTTAAGGGTGCCCCACGTGCTCCAGGTCTACAGCGGCCAGACCCTGGCCCTGCCCCCAGAGGCCTTCGTCATCGGCCTTGGCGCTGACGGTGGAAGCTCAAAGGGGCGCCCCATGAACCTTGACACCAACCTGCGGACGATATTTACGCTGTCCACGCCCTGGGTATTCGCCGGCATGGTTGCTCCATCCCTGAAGGAACTGAGCCTCAAATCACGCGAGCGGTTCTTGCACTATGCTGCGATATACAAACGCTTCATACGGCCGCTACTGCCATACTGCAGGGTGTTTCATCACTCGCCCGTTTCATCCCGCGGGGGAGTCGAGTCGAGCCCTTGGTTCGCAATGGAGTACGCATCTACGAATCGCGACAAGGCATGGGCAATCCTTGTCAGAATGGGCCCCTCCCCGGACGACGAATACGTCCTCAGGCCCAGAGGATTGGACCGCGGGCGAAGCTATACGACGATCCTTGATGGAACTGGCGAGACCATCATGGTCGACGGAATGCGCCTTGCTCAGAGTGGTCTGGCCATCCGGCTCGAGGAGGTAGGGGCATCGGAGTTGATCCTCTTCGAGTCCCGGTGACAGCGGGTTGGTGGCAATGCCTCGGGCGCGCCTTGGGACCGGGTTTTCTGTTCGCTCTTGTTCGCCCTGGCTTCCGCAGGCGGGCGCGCTAGGAGATGGTGATCTCGAAAGTCGCGTCTAGACCATCGTATATCTGGTCCGCGGTCAGCAGTAGCTGGGTCTTGTCAGTAGCGCCCGTCCCAACCATCCCCACGCGGAGGTAGATATCCCCTGTGCCGACCCCCTTTCTGATGCAGTACAACCTGAGCCTATCTCCGGGCCTCGCTTTGAAGCCGCCGGAGTTCGCACCGTGACCTATGATCTCGAACTGCCACTGCATCCCGCTGCCTCTCATGAAGTGCTCGCCGGTTGGGTCGCTGCAGAGATTGTAGACCGTCTGCGGGTTGTAGATCTCAAGGGTTGTTGTGGCTCTTCCCAGAAGGGCCCTGTCACTCCCCTGTATGAGGTAGACTTCCAATGTCACTTCATCGGTTCCGTAGTCCTCTGCATCGTTCCGGGCCAGGTACCACACGTAGTCCTTCTTGGTGTATTCCTCCGGGTACCAAAGGCTTCCATACCTAGATGTGCAAGTCCAGTTGTATTCACGCTCGCCTTGGGGAGCCTTGCCCGAGAACCGGCAATTGATGGACTTGCGCTTGCCGGGGTAGGCCCAGAAGTCTAGGTACGGCTCAAGATAGACGCCAAACCCCGATATCAAGACGGTGGTCTCGGCTTGGGACTTGAGTTTCCCGCTGACATACACCGAGACCACTACGCTGTCCGATGCGCCCTCGGGTGCGTCGCTGTTGGCTCTGTAGATCACGTTTCTCGCACTCGAATTCACCGCCGTCTGTCCGCCCTCGCCCAGCAGCACACCGAAGGCTCCCGAGGTCCTCCATTCGAACCGAACGGCTTCCTTGAGGGCCCCAATGTAGTTGTATGGCGATTGACAGTACAGCTGGATCATCGACCCCGCGGGGCAATCCGCGGGATTGGGCTCCAAGCGGGCTCCGCTCATGAACTCTACCGGGATCTCGGCCTGCGCCCTTATCACTCCACCATCATCGACCCTAACGACCAGCTTGCCCTTCTTCCCCTCTGCATCGGCGGGGGCCTTCAGAACGATGACCCCCACGGACGGCATCAACTCGTACGGACCAGCCGTCTCGTCGGTGATGTAGGCTTCCTGCATCGACCCGGTCTCGCACTCCAGGTACCAGATGTAGACCGGATTGGGAGGTTGCATATAGCCTATCAGATGGCCCTGGGCATCGGTATAGACGGCCTCGACGTGCAGCTCCCCTCCGGGTTCACAGATCACCGACGGAGATGGGTTGATGACCACAGTACCCGATAGGTCGAATGTCGGATTCTTCATGAACTCCTTGTACTCATCGCTGATGAGATCATCATCCCCGGTGATCCCGTAGGTGCTGAAGCTGCTGACGGAAGCCGTGACCGTCTTCGCACCTGTGTCAACCGTGCTGTTGGCAACGGTCAGCCAACTTGTGAACCTGAACGGTCTTTCGGCCAACACGATCCTAAGGTTGCTTTCCTTCGTGCCCGCCGGTAGCTGTGACGGGTCGTACCGGATCGACAGCTTGACCGGCTTCTGGAACTGGGTCCCGTTCGGCCCAAACTCGTAGACCGTCCCGGGGATGACCTTGCCCGCATCCGGATATGTTGAAACCTCTGATACCACAATCGTCGTCTTCCGGGAAAGGGCCCCTGGTGGGAACTCCAGTTTCACGGCGCCATCGAAGGCAACAATCAGCCCGCCGGAGGACTCCACCTCGTTCCCTGGAAGGGGGGCGGCTGTATTCTCCTGGTTCAGTGCAAGCAGGATTACGACGAGGACGATCACGATTACCGGGACCAGAAGAAGTGTTCGTCGCATGCCCTCACCCCGCAACGGTGAGCGGTATAAATCTTGCTGATGGTCGATCATGACCCAGCCAGGGCACCCGTTCAGGGAACGATCGCGAAGCCTCTTGCCTTGAAATCCGAGTCGAAGGTGAAGGCGGTGCCGATCCCGAGACGTTCCATGATCGAGAAGCTCAGGGCGTCGGTCAGATCGATTCTTGTGTCATCATGCTCCAAGAAGATCGAGACAGCTTTCTTCCAATCCGGCCCAGTCTCGAGCACGAGCGACACAACCTTGCTATCCAGTATGGCTCTGAGATGGTCCACGGCCTTCCCCTTTCCAACGCGCTTCATCACGCCATCGATGAACTCCACCAAGACGGGCTTGCCAATGGTGAATCTCACTCTCTGGGAGAGGGCATCCTGCATGTGCCTTGCTGCCCTGTCGTGGTTGGCGTCCCTGGAATCGCTCAGGGCCATCAGCGCGCTCGTGTCGAGGTATTCCTGCAAGGATTAGGGCCTCCAGTCCTTTCGCTCGCTCCAGTTGCCCTCCTCCGTGTGGAGTGAGGCAACCAAGGACAGCAAGGAATCCTCCGCAGCACCTCGTCCTTTCCTATCTACGAAGTCGATCAAGGCCTCCCTCAGCTGTTGCTTCAGCGTGATACCTGAGGCCCTCGCCATGCCCAGGAGCCTGACGTAGAGGTCGCCAGGGATCTCAGTCTGCACGTGCTTCATCTTCTCGACCATGATATGCATTCAGAAACTACATTAATAGATATTTCGCATGTCGAAGTCGCTTCTCTTAGGTGAGTTTGGAGTCACCCGTTGCAGTCGCGTCTTGATGATAGGAGGAGTACATATTGAGATACATCTGGGAGCTGGTCTGATTGGGCTACTATGCCGGCCTGTTCGGTTTCCCCGGCGATCCCGGCGGGATTCGTTACTGTTAGGTCTGTGAGTATGTACGGTTTCTCTTTGGCACCTGCTCCGCAGTATCCCCCCACACCTCTTGCAGCGCAGAGGATATTGGGCTGCTGGTTAGCCTGATCGCCAGTTCCCAACCATGCTTGGAGTGGGCCTGTATGGAGTGGGCCCGGCGGGATTTGAACCCGCGATATCCAGGTCCGAAGCCTGGTGCCTTATCCTAGCTAGGCCACGAGCCCAGAGGTGGTCCCCAGGATTGAGTTTAAATCTTTTGATGAAATGTGCGGCGGGTCGTCTTGACAGATGCAGCCCTCTCGATCCAAATCTGGGGCTGGGTTGACCTTCGATTTCCCAAGAGACGGGACTTTCGGAATGGTTTTAAGGCTGCAGTGCTTTCGTAGTCCGCCCAGCAGAGCGGGTCCGAGGCTGATTGTGTTGAGTTCATACGATGAGACGCGATATCCAAAGCTCAGGCGCTTCAACGCGGTAATGGGAGTCTTCCACTTCGTGCAGTTCTTGTTAATGCTATTGTTGAGCAACAACTTCAAGCTGCCCGTCACCGCGTCCTACCTGGTATTCAACGCCACCTCGCAGCGCTTGGAGCTTGCCACCGATACAGTTGCCAGCATCCCACTGGGGCCGATGGTCGCGCTCTTTCTTCTCGCATCCGCCATCGCCCACTTCTCGTTGGCCTCCCCCTGGGGATACCCCTGGTATGTGAAGAACCTGAAGAAGCACATCAACTACGCCAGGTGGTACGAGTACGCAATAAGCTCGTCCATCATGATAGTAGTCATCGCAATGCTTACCGGGATCTACGACCTGGGCACCATCATTCCGCTCTTTGCCCTCAACGCGATCATGAACCTCTTCGGACTGATGATGGAGCTTCATAACCAGACCACCGAGAAGACCAACTGGACCGCCTACTACTACGGCGTCTTCGCGGGGGTCATACCCTGGGTCGTCATAGGCATGTATCTCGGCGGAGCAACGCTCGCAGCCAATGGAGGCATACCTGACTTCGTCTACTACATATACGTCTCCATAGCCTTCTTCTTCAACATCTTCGCCATCAACATGATCCTGCAGTACCGGAGGATAGGCAGGTGGAAGGACTACCTGTACGGGGAGAGGTTCTACATAATCCTGAGCCTGGTCGCCAAGACCCTTCTCGCATGGCAGGTCTTCGTCGGAACCCTCAGGCCGGTCTAGCCAGCATTCCGATCTGCCACTTCTGGACCGGACTTTTGAACAGCCCGGCTATCCGACAGAGCGAGACCACCCAATCAGGACGCCAAATGCAACCAACATCACACCGAGGCAGCCAGCAGGCTCCCAGGCCTCCAGGTAGATGGAGCTTATGTAGAAGGTTCCTGATCCCAGGACGATGAATTTCAGGGACTCCAAGCGTGAACCAAAAGCCCAGTCAAGATCCTGAACCGGGACTCTGACGTGGGTCAGATGCCCTGGTCGAAGGGAGATCGCGTATGCCTCCAGTACAGAGACCGTCTCAGAACTCCCGGGCCCGGTCTTGGTAGCCATGAGCTTGCTGATCGTAGCGTTTCCCGGATCGATGCTGAAGGACAGGCCGCGATACTCCCAGAGGGTGATATCCCAGGGCTCCTGCGGAAAGTACTCCAGAGTGCAGAACCTGTCGAGGGTGATCTCCTGGCACCTCCCGCCCCCTGGATACTCCGCGTCTAGAACCACCTCGGCGCCCGAGAACGCGGTGCTCCATCCCTGGGAGAGTCCACCAGCGTAGATGATCGCATTCTGGGTCGGGATCTCCGGTCGAGGTATGTTCTCGATGAGGTACAGATCCGGTCCGTCGCCGAAGTAGGCCCTTCCATCTCCATCGAGGGCAAGGCCCCGGCTCCTCTCTTGGCAGGTATGCAGGATCTCGAATCGGACCCTCTCCCCGGGTTGGCTTATGGGTTTCATGCGGAAGATGGTTCGCTCGGTGCGACCGTAGATCAGGCCATCCCAGCAGGTCACCATGACGGTTACGGCCCCTCCAGGGCCTCCTTGGCTTTGGATGATGCCGCCCACCACCGGGTCGTACACGAAGATACCGGTCCCCGCAGAGCCGTATATCCTGCCGTCGGGGGCGGTTGCCAAGGCGTGGATGTCGTTTGCGCCGATCACGGGAATGATGTCCAGCGTCTTCTGTCCCGTTCTAACGTCCCAAGCGAAGAAATGGGCCTTTGTGGTAATCGGGTCCGTGCCCGTCCCTCCTCGCGTGCTGGTGCCGCCGTAGATCGTCCAGCCGTCGACGCTTGCAGTCAGGGATAGGACCGTCTGGTTCGGCACGATGTGGCGGTGGACCTCGAAGGAGTCGGTTGCAGGGTCGTAGATCGATAGGGCCCCTCCGTGTTTCCCGTAGTCGGGCTCGCTCCCGACGAAGATCTTTCCATCGGCCGAGGAGGTCATGGCATGTGGCCTGTTCTGCTCTCCGCCGACTTCCCCTATCGACCGCGGGTTCGAACCGGGAACGGTGCCTGGGTTCCATTCCTGTGAGGGTTCGTAGTACCCCAGCACTGAGCCTCCGTACGATGCCATGTAGAGCCTGTCGCTGTGGGTGTGGATGCTGTAGAACTCGCCTCCTCCCCCCCAGGGGTAGGTGAACCCGAGGTCCTCCAGCACTTCCGTGGCGGGATCGTACTTGAACAGGCGGAGTATGCTCACCGACCCGCCGTAGATGCAGCCATCGGGGCCGGTCCCGAGGCTGAAGATCCCCATGCCGTCGCCATCCTTGCTCACGTCCACCTCGCTGAGGAGCTCCCCACTGGTGAGGTTGTAAGCCTGGAAGATCTGCCGCCCCCCCGTCCGGGTGTAGGCGATGCCCGTGGCGTTGTCGTAGGTCGAGATAGGGGGCGTGTAGAAGGGGACGAGCTCCATGGTGGTCCTGTTGAACCGGACGTAGCCCCCGGGAAGGCCATGGATGACCAGGGGGCCCCCGGAGATGGGGACGTGGGTGTTCACCGTGGCGCCGGGCGGGGGATCCACCTCATAGATGATCTCCAGGGTGTCCGCGTCGATTATCAAGAGCTTCCTGCCGTCGACCGAGGCATACACGAGGTTTCCCTCTGCGTTTGGATCAACGCTGCTGGCATCTCTGTACTCCGGCGGCAGGATGCTCCTCTTCTCCTTGGTCACCGGGTCGTAGACGACCATGTCGGCCCTGGGTGAGATGCCGGCGAAGACCCTGCCGTTGTCCGCGACGCAGAGGTCCCCCACGTACTTCTCCGTGCGATGGAAGCTCCCCAGATCGATGACCCTGTCCAATTCGGGGTCGTACATGACCACCTTGGCATTCGGATACGTGCCGCCGTAGATCCGGCCATCCGCGCCCGTGCAGAGCTCGAAGACGTACTCCTCGCCACCCGCGGTCCCGTGATCCGTGATGGTCCTGGTCCAAGGGTCGAAGCTGAAGATCCGGGCACTGTAGATGGTCCCGACGTAGATCCTCCCGTCCTTCCCCTCCGTGAGGCCGTAGCAGCCGCGGGTGCCAGGAAGCTCGAAATACTCGACCCGGTCGTCCGCGTAGTCGAACCGGATGAGCCTCCCAACGCCCGACGAGCTGTACATACCGGAGTAGTAGGTCGGGCGCCCCGTCACGGGGTCGATGACCAGGAGGGAGCTCCTTATCGACATGGAGGTGATAGGGGTGCCAAGATTCCTCACGATAGGCTGGCACAACGCTGTCGGGAAGAATAGGACGACGATCGCCAGGGCAATGTCCCTCATGAGATCCCGTGAGCCCGGGGCGGTAATATGTCTTTGGCTTCTTCCTTCCTTCTTCCATCTTCGGCTCGGCAGGCCCCGCGATCGGGCCCCGAACTCCGATGAATGCAGTGCAATCCGGCGGGCTCGATCGCGCGCCATGGCCAAGCGCAGGTGGTAACCGGACCGCCTGCGTCTCGCCGGGAAGAGTTATCAACCGCGGGAAGGCCCCGCTCGCCAGGAGATCTGGTGGATATGTCCGAGTCTGGAAGGGGCGGAATGCCCGGGAGGGAGCTCGTCGCGCGGGCCGTGCAATTTGAGGGGCCCGAGAGGGTGCCCAGGGACCTGCCCCAGCCGTGGGGGACGGACTTCCTTCACACAGGCGTGGGGCCCGACCCGAGGTGGAAGCCCTCCGTCAACGGCGAGGACGAGTTCGGATGCGTCTGGAGGAAGGTCTCGGAGACCGATCCCACCATGGGCCAGGTCAAGGTCCATCCCCTCGAGGACTACGCGGCCCTCGATGGCTTCAGGTGGCCGGACTACGACGTCCCCGGGAGGTACGAGGGCATCCGGCAAAAGGCCAGGGAGAACTCCGAGGATAAGTTCGTCCTTGCCGGGGTCCCGGTCTCACTGATTCACCGCCTGGACTACCTGAGGGGCAACAGAAACGCCCTGTCCGATCCTTACAGGCACCCGGATGAGCTCAGGGAGGTCCTCCGCTGGCTGACCGAGATTGCGCTGGTGGCCCTGGAGCACCTGGCCCCCCTGGGCGTGGATGGCATAATCTCCTGCGACGACTGGGGGCTCCAGGACCGGAGCCTGATCAGCCCGGCAATGTTCAGCAGGTTCTTCCAGCCCTGCTACGAGCGCATATACCGCAAAGCCCATGAGCAGGGGATGATAACCATGCTCCACAGCTGCGGCCACATAAGCGAGCTTCTGGACGGTCTGATCGAGGCCGAGCTCGACGTGATCCAGATGGACCAGCAGCAGAACATGGGGGTCGAGTTCCTTGCCGAGAACTTCGGGGGCAAGATATGCTTCTGGTGCCCGGTTGACATCCAGAACACGATGGTGAAGGGCGGTCCCGATGAGGTCAGGGCCTACGCCCGGAGCCTGGTCGGGCACTTTGGCTGCTTTGACGGGGGCTTCATCTGCAAGTGGTACCCCTCCCCGAATGCCATCGGCCACAGTCGCGACAAGATCGACGCAATGTCCGAGGCCTTCGTCAGATACGGTCGCTACAGATAGCCCTGTTTCCGAATTCGTCGATCGAGGTCCGTGCGAATTCAGTGTCCGCCGGGGGAGAACTTGAGTCCCTTGAGAGGCCAGCCCTTAAGGTCGAGGAACCTCATGAAGTATCCCCACATGCCCTTCCGGTTGCAGACCTTCACTAGGATCGTGCTTGTCCCCTGCGGGAGTTGGAGGTTGAATCGATCATGGTCGGGCTCAAGCCCCCTGGATCCCTCGTGGCGCCAGATCTCTCTTCCGTCCAGCCATACCTGAATATCATCGTCGCTGCCCACCGCCGCCTTGACCTTCTGGCTCCTGGGGCTCGTCACCTGACAGGTGCCGTAGGCGATCGCATTCGCGGTGTAGGCCTGATCTCCGTATAGCTCGCCCAGCCCCACGAAGCCTGCGCAGGCGGATCGTTTGATCCAGTGGACGGGCCCGGGCCTCCCCTCGTAGGTTGCGGAAGGGTTGAGCTCCTTCTCGGGCGGATGCACTGTGCCGAGAGCGAGATGGTCTCTGTCGTCAAAGGGGCCGACTATGAACCATGCCGGGACTAGCCCCGGGATCTCCCGTGGTCTCTGCCAGTGGCCAAGGGGCTGAATGCGGCTCTTCCTCATCGCCGCGGGCTGGGGCCTGACCTTGAGCCCTCCGGTCTTGAGTATCTCTATGTTTGCTTTTCTGATGGCGTTCTGGGCCTTGGGGTCATCCGACCAGCCTACAAGTGGGCGGCCGACCCTGCATGCGAAGGCTATGAGCCCGCAGGCTCCCTCCCTGACGAAGTCCTCCATCTGAAGCCGGATCTGCAAAGGGCTCGGCGAACCTGCTCCGTCTCCTCCAAAGGCCTGGTAGACCCCGGCGAATGGTATTCCCGGCACCCGGGCTCTGGCGCATGTCAGCATCCATTGGACGTTGCGGCCAATCATTAGTCGGTCGTATCCTCCGGTGCTGACGGGATACCAGTAGATGAGCATCAGGTCACAGACGCCCGGGGCGAAGTTTGCCGGGGAACCATAGCTTCCGTAGCCGGCGGCCACCACGTGGTGGTCGGGACCCTCCTCTCTACATATCGTGGAGTAGATACCTTTCAGGGCCGAAAGCGCGTCTCCAGGGCTGTCGTCCAGGACATAGTAGCCCAGCAGATTGGGTGAATCCTTCACGGCCCGGATATCCTGGGCGCATCTTTCGGGCATGAAGAGGAAGATGCCCTCGTAATGGCTTGCCGGCTCGGTCCCGGAGCATCCTCTCTCGCAACCCTGAAGGGCGGTTGGGGTGTACTCCTCATACCTCACAAGTTCCTCCTCTATCAGGACCACGCCTGAATCGGGAAGCGGCCTGGCAGGCCTGTTTGAGAGGGGAATGATGCGAGCATCGGGCGCGATAGAGTCGCCCAGGGTGGGCATGCCGTAGATGTGTTGTGTGAGATGGTACAGAACCCTGATCTCGTTGTCGCGAAGGAAGCCGCCCTCCGGCGTACCCAGATCAAGCAGCTCGGCTCCGCCTATCACCACGTTCATCCTGGCGCCCTTGACAAGCTCAAGATCCTCCAACTTCGAGGCAGCGTAGGTCCCCAGCAAGGGGCGGCCATCAACTGTGTGTATCGCCGGAAGTCTCATCCAAGGCCCTCCTCCCGTGTCGGCAGGGAGGGATTCGCTCTTCGAGCGCCCATCTCCTAAAAAAGGTCATCTCAACTCCGAGGACTCATAAGGCCCTGTAAGGAAAGAGAAATCAACAAACTCTCGTCAGCGTTACGGGCAGAACCCCCGCCCGGACCTGATACGACCGCAACCCCGAACCCGCTCATTGGATGTCACAAGGTCACATCGCGTCCAGGGACATTCCTCTGCACACGATGCGGTGCCTGCTGCAGGGACCTCAAGGTTGAGCTGCTCAATCCCGACATCGACAGGCTCATGCGGCTTTTCGGCGCGCGCAGGCTCGTGGACAAGATCGAGAACGACTCCAACGACGTCGAGGGCTTCCGCTTCATCCTTCGCCGCAGGGCGGATGGCTCGTGCACATTCCACGATCGTGACTCCGGTTGCACAGTATACGAGAGCCGCCCCCTAGTCTGCCGGGCTTTCCCCGGCCCGAACCACGTCATCTGTCCCAACAGAGGCATGCTGCCCACCAGCGAGATGGTGAGGGCCAGGGCAATCGGCGACCATGAGTCCTTCTGCATGGCCGTCTGGGGGCCAGCCTACTACCCGGCCAAGCTGATATCCGCCTGGATCAGGAAGAGGAGATCCCAGGCCCCCTTCCTCGGAAGCCGTGCGGCATAGGCCGGCCCCAGCCTAGAGGCAGATCTCTATGCCGTAGGCCCTCTCGACGCTTGTCTTGTGGATGGCGAAAGCAGATTCCTCGCTCATCTTGCCTTGGGCCAGGAGCACGGCAGTCAAGCGGGGCACGCTCTTGGGTCCCAGGACGGCCCCCGGTCTTCTTCGGTCGTCAATGAAGTCCGTCTCCATCAGGAATCGATCCCCCTGCGAAAGGGCCGAAACCATATTCCGTCTGGTCGATAATACGGATGGCATAATGCCCGTTCTCTCCCCCACGTCAATCAAGGGAGGTGAGAAGTGCCGGATCACCTTCTCAGGCGGCAGACCTGCTGCTCTGGCTCGATGTGCCAACTCCTCATACTGTCCGGCCGTGCCGGACTCCATGTGGAGCTGAACGGGACAACCCGCATCCGCGGCCAGTTGAAGCGTAAGATCAAGCAGATGGTTGGACGCCTCCAAGATCGGGTCGGGGACCGGGAAGTGGGGTCTTCCGACCTCTCCCAGGGCAACTGCCTTGCCTTCCCGGACGAGGCCAACGCTACGCCTCAGAGACTCCTCCATGCATGCCACGGCTCTCGACGGACCGATGCCCTCCCAGAGCCTGACCAGCTCGACTGGGTGCGGCCCTATGACGGCAAAGGCGTGAACCGTCGTCTCCGAGTTGATGCGCCCAACCTCGTCGAGGAAGAACCTGCAGGCCTGATCGAACTCCTCCAGGGACCCAAAGCGAAGGCCCCAGTCTGCGACCATCTTGTTGACCACCATCAGATGGGTTCCACCCACTCTGGCGAAGATCTTGGCCACCTCAACCGAACCCAGCCCAGACCTGGGGTCGACATGCATGTGGTTGTCGGTGATGGGGATAGACGGGTTCATGTTGGAATCCCTGCCAGTTTTTGCGGTCTCCCGGAGGGGCGTGATAACTCCTTTTCAGATCTGGGTCCCTAATACATAACTGTCGTTACAGCGACCCTGTTACTGCCGATGTGTTGGATGTCGGGCCGTGGAGTGGAGAAAAGCTTTTTCAGCCATCTGCCATGCTGCCCTACGGCAGAACACACCTCCCTAGCCCAAGGAAGGTCCTGTGGTCGCATGGCTCAAGACAAGCAGGATTCCGAGACGGATCGGAGCTCACTCGAGTTGGACGAGCTGGGCCTGGACGAGATGGAGGACCTCGACGAGATCAAGCTCATGGGGGAGGTGGGCGTCGGAGAAGGCCGAGGTGAGGGCGAAGGGACGGCTGGACCACGCCAGGAAGCCGCGACCACCGAGCCCGCGGAGATAGATGAGTACGCCGCCAAGGTCTACACAATGGAGCTGGTGAGCGGCGAATTCGTTCGAGGGTCGGGTTCTCAAAGAAGCTTTGTCAGGATGTGGAACGGCGAGAACGTGGACAGGGCGCGCCTCATGGGAACGGTGGTCCACAAGTTCTCATCCAGCGACGGGACTTACTCGGCCCTCACCCTGGATGACGGCACTGAGACCATACGCATCAAGGGTTGGCGAGAGGAAGCGGGACTTATCGCGCCCGTCGAGACCGGACAGATCGTCGATGTGATAGGTCAGGTAAGGGAGTACAACGGAGAGATCTATATCTCACCTGTGTCTATCAATCCCGTTCTGGATCCCAATTGGGAGCCTCTCAGGGAGCTTGAGATCTACAAGCTTCGAAAGGTGAAGAAGAATGACTTACAACTATGATGAGCTTCTGGACAGGGCGAGATCCCAACTGCCCAAGGAGATCTTCGAACATAAGAGATTCGACATCCCGCAGCTTGAGATGATCACCGTGGGAAAGAGGACCATAGTCCGCAACTTCGGGGACCTCGCGGATGCCTTCAACCGTAGCGCCGACCGGGTTCTGAAGTACGTCACGCGCGAGCTGGCAACGGCAGGCGACTTGGAGGGTCGAAGGGCGGTATTCCAAGGCAAGTTCACGGAGGACAAGATCATGGCAATAGTCAATGACTATGCCAAGGAGTACGTCTTCTGCCACGAATGCGGAAAGCCGGACACCCACATCGTCAAGCAGGGAAGGGTCAACATGCTCAAGTGCGAGGCCTGCGGGGCCAGGAGCAGCATAAGAACCTTCTAGGTCGATCCCTTGGATGATGAGAAGCCGCCGAAGGTCTTTCTGAAGGTCCACAGGACCCAGGGCGAAGTCCTGGTCGCGATGTGCGACTGCGAGGCTCTGGGGAGGACGTTTCGGGAGGGCCAGTTCTGCATGAAGGTCAGCGAGCGCTTCTATCGCGGCACCCTTGTTGATGTCGACGACTGTGATCCCTACCTTAGGGAAGCAACGATCGGCAACTTCGTCGGGGAGAGATCGGTATCCAAAGCCATCAAGATGGGGCTGGTGCAGGGGGAGCACGTCATCGCCATCGGCGGAATCCCTCACGCCCAGATGGTCAGGATGTTCTTGTAGGCGAGGGAAGATGACTGCGCCACGATCCGATCCGGTCCCCGGCCTTGTGTGCCCTAGGTGCGGCAGGAGGGTTGTCCAGTTGGTCGGGGGAACCTGTACGAACTGCCTCCTTCAGACCGGCGAGGCGATCGGCCTGGCGCCCTTCCGGCTGAGGGTCTGCCCGGATTGTCTGAGGTACAAACACGAGAACGTGTGGAGGAAGGGCGGGGACGATCTGGCTTCCACGCTCGCCAAAGCCGCCCGGGACGAGCTGCCCCGGAGGATCCGGGTGAGGGAGTACATGACATCGGGCCCGGGGCCAGCCGCCTGGAAGCCCCGGATCGATTCTCTGCAAATCACCCGGACCCAGATATCGAGGAACAAGGCCGTCTTCGAGGTCATCGCCAGCATGGGGCAAATCCGGGGCGAGGAGGGAAGCGCGGATGTCGTGCTTCGTCCCTCGGTAGCGATGGACAAGAGTCTCTGCCAGGCCTGCGAACTCAGGCGATCCGACTTCTTCGCCTGCCTGTTGCAGCTCAGGGCCGATCGGCGCCCTCTGGGGGACGAGGAGATCCTATCAGCTACGTCCCTGGCCCAGGAGGGGTCCCTAGCTCGGGCCCGCGATGCGATGGGCTTCCTCGGCAAGATCGTCGACAAAAAGGAGGGCCGGGACTTCTATCTGGGATCGACCTCCAGAGCGAGGGACATTGCAGGGAGGATAATCGCGCAGTGGGGTGGAATCCTCCATGAGTCTAGGAAACTGATCGGGGTCGAGAAGGGATCGAACCGGAAGCTGTACAAGTTCACGTTGTCGGTGCGGCTGCCGAGGCTTAGGAAGGGGGACATAACGATGTACAACGGCATCCTTCACGCCGTCCACCATATCCATGGCACTAGGGCAACTCTGGTCGGACTGCGGGAGACGATCACAGTCGATACGGCCCTGACCGGAGAGCTTCCCCTCGTGGAGAGAAGGGAGCAGGTCGGCGAAGCATTGGTTCTAGAGGTGCGCCCCGACGGCATCCAGATCCTGGATCCCAAGACGAACGCCACATTCGACCTTGACAACGCCCTGCCCGGCGTCCGTGTGGGGGAAACGGTCAGGGTCGTCTGGGTTGATGACGTTCCCAAGGCGGTCCCTGATGCCAGGCAGGAGGCGGCAGGATGAGTGAGGCCATACGAATAGGCGTTACTGCGGACTCTCATCTGGGCCGCAGATACCCAACCATGGAGTTCAGAGAAGGCGATATCAACGCTGGCTTTGACATCTTCCTCGACTCCATGCTGGGCCAGGGCCCCGACCTAGTCATCCACGCTGGTGACCTATTCGATTCCGTGTTCCCGCCCGGATGGATCTTCGAAAGAGGCCTTTCTGGAATCCAGGCCATACCACAGGGGCAGGAAGGATGCCAGGTATCGGAGGAGATCAGCGGGCAGAGGGATGCGCCCAACGTCTTCGTCGTGCATGGGAATCACGACGGCACCGCCGATGCCCGATGTGAGAGCGGCTGCTTCAGCGTGCTGAAGTACTTCGACTCGATGTCCCTGTGCAACTACCTAGATGCGAGGAGGGTTGACGAATCGGTCTACTTCCCCCGATACGTATGCGAGAAAGGCGGGGTGAAGGTCGGGATCCAAGGTCTGGGCCACCGATCCCCTTCACAGTTCGAAAAGCTGTTCTCCGAGCTCCGGCCGATAGAGGGAGTCCATCACAACATCCTGGTCATTCATCAGGGTTTGGCCGAGCTGACGACACCTTACACCAGGGGTGACATCCTTCCCCCTGAGCTATTCAGGAGGAAGGGGTTCGACCTGGTCATTGCCGGCCATACACACAGACCATTCTACCAGGAGTATGAGGACACCAAGTTCCTAATTCCGGGAAGCTCGGAGAGGATAGACTCCGGCGAGTTCGGTGAGCGGAAGGGTTACTACATCTTGGAGCTCACCCGTGAGGACCTCGTGCCCGACTTTCGGGTGGTGGACCTGGACCAGAACAGGAAGATCCGGAGGTACGAGATGGATGTGGACGGCCTGTCGGGCAGCGAGATAACCGAACAGTGCCTTCAGGCGGTGGTCGAGCCGGACATCTCAGGTGCCCTAATCTACTTCGTCCTCCGTGGCCAGACCCCTCACGGCCACAACGACGTGGACAGGGCTGCGATGGAGGCCTCTCTCACCGAACGCGGAGCGACAGCCGCCAAGTTCAACACCGAGAAGGTCGTAAGGAAGGAGATCGGGGAACTAGTCCACAACGGCGACTGGAGGTCGGTCAGGATATCCCCCGAGACGTTCAGAAGGCTGTTCTCCGAGCGGAACCTGCGGGACCTGGCGGGCAACCCAATCAGGGACGAGTCGGTGATATCGATCCTCTCCCAGATCGCCTACAACGTCTACAGGGCGTTCGAAAGGGACGATAAGGAGGAGGTGCAGTCGGTGCTGGAAAGGGACCTTGTCGCCGTCGCCGAGTCCTTCTACCCGGCCCAGGAGGATGACGAGCTCTGAGGATTGAGGAGGTCAGGCTGAGAAACTTCCGGTCATACGGAGATGCCACCACGAGGGTGACCTTCAGGCCTGGCCTGAACGTCCTGCTGGGCAGGATCGGGAGCGGGAAGTCCTCCGTACTCGAAGCGATGCTCGTCGCTCTCTTTGGCTTCGGACACGGCCCCAAGAAGAACGATGTGCTGAGGAAGACCGCAACGCCTGAGAAGTTGCAGATCGAACTCATCTTCGAATACCAGGGCACCCACTTCAGGGTCGCCCGCGGCAACCAGAATACGCTGGAGAGTTCGCCCGACGGTCTCTCCTGGACCCTTGTGTCCGAGAACTCCAACGAGATCAACGCGTTCATCGAAGAGACGTTGGATGTGTCGGCCCGCAAGTTCAGGGACCTTTTCTACTCCGCCCAGGGAGAGTTGACCAACGTCATAACGGGCGGCGCCGAGGAACGCCAGAAAAGCATCGACAAGCTTCTCGGGGCAGAGGGGCTCAGGGAGACCTATGAGAGGCTGACCGAGTTTGTCAAGATCTTTGACATGGGCATAGGCACCGTGGAGGGCCAGCTCGGGGAGGCGAAAGCCTATCTGAAACGGTACGACCTGGACGAGCTAAGGGACAACAAGAGGAGATGTGAGCAGGAGATCATCGAAACCGAGAAGAGAATCCGGAGTCTGAGCCTGGAGATCTCCTCGACCTCGGTCGAGCTGCAGGAGCTGACGGCCAGGTCGAAGCCGCTAGAAGAGGCTTTGCGCAAGATCCAGGAGATCGCCCGTGCAACAGCCGACCATGAGTCCGGGCTTGCCAACAGAAGATTCCAGATCGAGCAGCTGGGCAGAAGATCATCCTCCCTGGGCGAACAGCTAAAGGATTTGGAGGCCAAGCTCGGGCAGCTGATTCCGGAGAGGGCCCGGATCGAAAGGCTACATCAGGACGCCTCAACTCGTCTTGAGGGTCTGTCCGAGCTGAGAGCAAGGGGGCTAGAGCTCGACGTCCAGAGATCCCAACTGGAGAGGGCCATCGAGGGCCTGCGAGTGGAGATCCGGCAGGAGAAGGAAGGAGAATCCGACCTATCCGACAAGCTCAAGGAGGTCGACCGGAGGCTGTCCGAACTGGCCTCGTCCCGGCAGCGCAAGGAATTTGAGGCTGCGGCGGCCGAGGACCGCGCCAAGGAGGCAAAGGCCAGGATCCCCTCCTGCGAGGACGAGTTGAGGAGATGGGATCTGAGGGCCGGGACCCTGAAAGCCAAGGCCCTCGAGCAAGCCGAGAAGCTGAGGAAGTTGAGTTCGCTCTCCG
>CAYVLA010000035.1:0-9933 GCA_964452145.1 Hadarchaeota archaeon (SeqCode) | reverse complement strand
GCCCGTTCTGCGAGCAGGCCGTCAGCCCGCCACACCGAGCGCGGGTCGTGTCCAAGGTTGAGAGCCAGATCAGGGAGATGCTGCGTGAGGAACAGGAAGCCAGCACGACGGCAGCCGGGATGCGGTCCATGCTGGAGGATCTGAACCGCAGGGCGGAATCGGAGAGCCACACAGCCCAGGAGTTGCGTGGCCAGCTGGGCATGATCGCTGCGGATCAGGCGAGATCCGACCAGAACCGGTCGAATCTGTTGGCGAACCTCGAGCAATCCAGGTCGAGGCGTAGTAGGTACGAAGAAGAACTGGGCAAACAGACCTCCTCCTTGCATGCCACGCAGGATGCAATCGAGACGATCAGGCAGAAAGCAGGCCCACTGGGCAAGGATTGGCTAGCCGATCTGCAGCGTGCGGTGAGCAAGGCCCAGGAAGAGACCCGGGACCTGGTCGGGAGAGCGTCGATGGTGGACAGCGAGATCGCCTCGATCAGGAGGACGATGGATACTTCCCGGGAGGAGATGGAAGGGATCGACAGGCAGGTGGGGGATCTTCAAAGCTCCATAGCGGCCCTGCAGTCCGAGATTACGCGTGCAAAGGCTGAGATGGCCGCGGCGTACGAACCCCTAATCGGCAGATCCGATGACCCGCTCCGAAGGCTCTCCGAGCTGGCATCCGAAGCCTTGGCGGAGACCCAGAAGCTGAAGGATCTCCTGGCCGAGAAGGAAATAGCCCGCGTAAGGCTATCGGCGGAGTTCAGGCAGATGGAGAGCCAGGCGGCCCAGATCACCCAGCAGATAGAGGACTACGTCCGAGAGGAGAGGAAAGCCTCCGCGCTGAGGCGAAGGCTCAACATCCACAGCGAATCCAAGAACCTCCTCGCTCAGATACGGGACAAGTACAAGGATGCCCGCGAGATGATACGCACAAACCTGGTCAACGTCCTGCGGGAGACGCTCCGCGTGGAGTTCGAACGCCTCTACACATATGAGGACTTCCACGATGTCGATGTCTCTGAGAATTATGAGGTTTCCTTGGAGGGCCCAATGGGCAAGATCCAGGCCCACAACCTGTCAGCCGGACAGAAGGCGATAGTGAGCATAGCCTTCAGGCTCGCCGTGGCAAAGGCGATGAACATGAACATAGGCTGCTGGATCATAGACGAACCCACTCAGAACATAGGGAAGACCGAGGTCGAGGCCCTGGCGGACGTCCTAGCAGACACCGGCGAGATACCTCAGATCATCCTGGCCACCCACCACGAGGCGCTCGGCCGCCACGGGCATGTCATAAGTCTGGCGATAAGGAACGGTGAGACGGTGCTCGGCCCGGCAGAGGATGAGCCGGGGCAGAGGAGCAGCATCGAAGGGCTGGCTAGGTGATCCTGACCGGTCCGTTTCTGTCCGACGACTTGTAGACAGCCTCAAGCATCTTTACAACGGTCCACCCCTGGGTGCCGTCGGGTATCGGGGTGCGGTCGTTGGCCACGCAGTCTATGAAGTGGTCGACCTCGGCCTGAAAACTGTCCACTTCCCTTATCTCGGGGGTCATGCTAGTCGGGACCCCCTCGACGTCCTTGTAGATCTCAAGCGGATATCGGGATGCCCCGCCCTTGTCCCCCACCAGTATGCTTGCAGTCTCGCCCTTCCAGCCGCTGACCCAGCTGGCCCCCACATGGATGATCTGGCCGGTGTCGAAGGTCACCGCACCGAAGGCCATGTCCTCCACCGCGTTCTCCTCCTTCGACCCGAAGTAACGTCCCAGACAGCACACCGGGTTGGGGGTGCCCATCAACCACCACGTCAGGTCCAGTAGGTGAACCCCTATGTCAAGCATTGGGCCGCCTCCCGAAAGATTCTTCTCGGCGAACCACCGGCCTGGATTTCCGTTGTGCCTGAGCCAGTGGCATCGACCGTACGCGATCGTTCCTAGATAACCCGACTCGATCATCCGCTTCAGATAGACGCTTCCGGACTCGAATCTTCGACAGACCGCCACCATGAGCTTGGTACCGGCCTTCCGGGCGGCTTCCACCATCCTCCTGCCATCGATCGATGTTGTGCACATGGGTTTCTCGGTCAAGACGCTGATACCCTTCCTAGCGGCCGCGATCGCAAGCGGGGCGTGGAAGGCGTTCGGCGTGCAGATGCTGACCGCCCGCAGGCCGTCCACCTCCAGAAGTACCTGGGGGTCATAGTATGCCTTGACACCGTTAAGGCTGGCAACGTTATCCGCCAACTCCTTCACGGTATCGCATACGCCCACGACTTGGACTCCGCGGTTCGCCATGTACTTCTTCAGATGCTCCCTGCCGGCCCATCCCAGGCCGATCACTCCTGCCTTGATTGGCTGTCTCTCAGACACTGGTCTCATTCCTCACTATTAGGGCTTGTCCGAACCGGATAACTGCCTAAGGCGGCTGACGCCGCCGACCGACTCGATGTACTCGGCTACGCTCGGGGGGACCAGCGACTTCCAGCTTCTACCCTGAATCATCTTGTCCCTGATGGTCGTGCCCCAGTACTTGTCCCGGTCGAAGGTCTCGTGCTCCCGTACCTCGTACCCGGCCTTCTGGAACAGGGTCTTAACCAGCGGGTTGTGGGTGTAGACCACATCGAAGTCCGGGCAGTAGGTCTGAACCTGGGCAACGTAGACTGAGTGGTAGTTGGGAGGGAGGGTGTCCGGAACCGGGATCACCATCACCCTTGAGAGGTCTATGCGTGCCTCCACCAATGCCTTTCGAAGCATATCGATCCTCTCCCCCGCTGTGAAGGGGTTGTCCAAGGAGTATGACATGAGGGCACTGCCCACCACGATCACGAGGGTGTCCACCTTCTCGAGTATGCTCTTGATGCTCAGGATATGTCCATTGTGCACAGGCTGGAAACGTCCCAGATACAGACCCGTTACCACGGCCTAGTCCTCCGAGATGCGGAGCCGATCTCCCTCTGCGCAGCCCAGCTTTGACTGGGCGCTTGCCCGATTGAGGCTGATCTCGTATGTTCCCTGGCTTCCCACTAGGACGATCAGCCGACCGGGTTCGACGTCCGAGTAGCAGGATGCGAAAACACACGGAAAAGTCTTTCCTCCAACGCTTACCTTTAGGGGGGTTCCTCGCTCAACCCCGAGATACCCGTCGGGGATGTTGGTGATGATGTTCCCGAAGCCGTCAATGAAGATGATCTCTCCCTCCGTGCTGTGGACGCCTCTGGTCGGCTCTGCGACGTCGAGGAGTTGCATGCTTCCAAGCTGCGATCCGAAGCTCTCCGGGGCCTCCCCCATGTCCACAAAGGCCGCTACGGGGGCGAATATGTCCCGACCGTGAAAGGTTGTGGAGACCGCCCGCCCGGTTCTCTCCGGAAGCCTGAAGGGATCGATCTCGAAAGCCCGATGGCGCCTGCAGAGAGAGAGGGGAAGTGTGAAGACACCGTTGTCCGGCCCGACGAAGAACCCCTTCTCCGAGCCGATCACCAGAGCCTTCCTAGTGCTTCCAACTCCCGGATCGACGACGCAGACGTGCACAGCGTTCGGCGGGAAGATGCGGACAGCGCACATCAGGGCGAAGCTCGCCCGCCTGACGTTGAAGCTGCCCACCGAGTGGGAGATGTCGACAATGGTCGCAGAGGGGTTCACTCTCAGCACGGCGCCCCTCATCTGGGCTACGTACACATCATCAAGGTCGGTTGTGAACGTGATCAATGGGTCGCCCCGCGTTCGAGCTCCTCCTTGAAGGCGTCCCGCTCATAGAGGATTCGGCCTATACCCCCATCCCCTTTCACATACTCCACGCCTCTGACGATGACCACGGGGAGGCCCTCCGCCGACTCTCCCATGATCAGCGCGGCTGCGCTGCAGACCATGTCGGCAGTGCACACCATCGTCGTCTCCAGTCTTCGCCCGAACAGGTCGGGTCGCCCCACGAAGGAGCGGACCGGCTCCATGCCGTGGACACCGACAGCCACGCCCACGGCACCCTTTCTGAACGGCCTTCCCTCGGAGTCGGAGATGAGGACTGCCACATTGACGCCGCGAAGCTGGAGAATCCTGCGGGCGATCCGCCTTGCCGATTCATCCGGATCGCTGGGCAGGGTCGACACACATCCCGCCGGGTTATTGGAAGCATCAACGCCCGCATTCGCACAGACGAAGCCCTGCTCGGTTTCGCAGATCATGTAGCCCGGGCGGGCGAGAACAACCTTCCGGGATTGGTCCAAGACGACCTCGACGACTCGCGGATCCTTTCCAGTGATCACGGCATATCTGAGGGCGGCCTCCGATGGTACGACACGGTCCAGTTCGATCACGCTTCCCTCCGACCTGGAGACGATCGTCTGGGCGACCACAAGTATGTCTCCATCGACTAGCTTCAGGCCGGCCTTGTCTACCGCCTCCGTGATGAGGAGTCCTAGGTCATCACCAGATTCGATAAGCGGGATACCGGGAACGCCTATCAAGCTCGCAATGCCCGTCAAGAAAGGCCTCCGTCCTGGTCCTGAGCGGATTCCGCGTGGCGCCTCTTATCTTTCTTTTCGGCGTCCGGCATCAACCAGCAAGCATCGAAACATATATGGCCCGACGGTGTCAGCTAGATGCAGGCGTCTAGACATGATCGTGGAGAGGAGACTACGGGAACTGGGTGTAGAGCTTCCGACACCGCCCAAGCCCATGGGGGCCTACGTTCCCTCTGTGGTCGTTGCTCCCCTGGTCTTCATCTCGGGCGAGAAGGCGACGGTCAACGGGGTCCTCAAGTACAGAGGCAAGGTCGGCAAGGAGCTCTCATTGGAAGAGGGATACGAGGCGGCAAGGATCTGTGCCCTGAACTGTCTGGCATGTCTGAAGTCGGCCGTGGGCGATCTTGACGAGGTCGAACGCATAGTGAAGGTGACAGGGTACGTCAACAGCGCCGATGGATTCAACCAGCAGCCAAAGGTGCTCAACGGAGCTTCCGAACTTCTCCTGAAGGCATTCGGGCAGGCCGGCCAGCATGCCCGGGTCGCCGTCGGCGTCAGCGAACTGCCCGACGACAGCCCCGTCGAGGTCGCCATGATCGCAAAAGTCCGGGAGAAGCGATAGCCCCGGATTCATGGTCGCCCAGACCTGCCTGCGCTAACATATTTCACACCAACGGAGAGAACGGCCTTCCGGCGATTTCAATGGGCAGGGCCCGCGTGAAGGCGTCAGTGCAAGGAATCACGCCCTACTTACCCGGGGTTTCCAGCCAAGACGTGGGCCGCACCATCGTGAAGCTATCGTCCAACGAGAATCCCTACGGCCCACCGCCTAGGGCGGTCAGAGCTGTCAAGGCCAACGCGACGAAGATCCACCTCTATCCGGACAAGCTGTGCAGGCGCCTGAAATCCGAGCTCTCGAAGTTCCTCGGGGTACTCCAGGAATGTCTGTACGTCGGAAACGGATCCGACGAGGTGTTGGAGATCGTGTGCAAGCTCTTCCTCTCGGAGGGTGACAACATCGTTACCCATTCGGCTTTCTCGACCTACAACACCATCCCACGGGCACTGGGTGCGGAGCGGAGGCTGGTTCCGGATCTTCCCGAGCTTGAGATCGACGTTGATGGGCTGATGGATTCCTGCGACAGCCGTACGAAGATCATGGTGGTGTGCACGCCCAACAACCCCACGGGGGCCATCGTGGACGAGAAAGGAGTCGACCGGCTCCTGGAGTTCACCCGGGACAGAGCCATCTTCCTGGTGTTGGATGAGGCCTACGGAGAATTCTCGGAACACTACGCATCCCCGGCCGGAAGGATAGTCGATGACGATCTGGATGCTGCGGTGACGAGGACGTTCTCCAAGGCGTTCGGCCTCGCAGGTCTGAGGATAGGATATGCTGTGGCTCCGGCCAGGGTGATCCGTTACATGGATCTGGTCAGGATGCCTTTCAACGTCAACTCCGTGGCGCAGGCGGCGGGCCTCGCGGCTATGCAGGACCATGCATACGTTAGGGCCTGCGTTGAGGCGATCAGGAAGGGAAGGCAGTACCTCGCCGACGAGCTTACCGCCCTCGGATTGAGGGTTCGGCCATCGGAGGCCAACTTCGTGCTGGTCTTCGTCGGTGATCGCGGATTCACCGGGGAGGCCTTCTCCAAGGCCCTCCTTGAGCGGGGCTTCGCCGTCAGGGACTGTGCAAGCTTCGGATTGCCTTCGCATGTGAGGATCTCCGTCGGCACCGAGTGGCAGAACCGCAGGCTCGTGTCAGCGATCTCGGGCCTCCTAGCCTAGTTCGGGACGTATCTGGAGAGGTTGGACTGGGTGGGCTTCCTCTCCAATCTGAAGGGGTTGACTCTTCTCATCTCGAGCCCGTACTCAGCCAGCAGTCTCCTGGCCTTGCTGGAGGATGAGGGGCAGACGAGGATCCCCCTGACGGGGCGATCTGCCCTCTTGGACATCGATTCGACGTAGCGCTTGAGCTGGATCACATCCTGGGGCGTGGCCCGGGACCTCTTGACCTCCACCACGACTGGCCTCCCCTCTGTGTCCAGGCCGGTGATATCGATGCTTCCTGCGATCGTCAACCTCTCGTTCTTGGTGAGCCTGAACCCTTTCTCGATCAGGTCCGGGTTCTCGAGCAGCTTTCGGACGAAATCCTTCTCCGTTCCGTACAGATCCGGCCTCTCATGGTCCCTCAGATGGAAAGTCTGGAGGCCCTTCACGGAGCGGATTATGATCTCCATTCTCTCCTGCTCCTTCTGCTTGGTGACCAAGAGAGATATGGTCCCCTCCCCCTGAACTACCTCGGTCTTCGAGCGAGGAGGCATCCAGTTGACGGGGTTCCTGCCGGACTTGCGGTGCACTATGATGGTGCCATCCTCCTTTACGATCACGATGCGTTCACCGGGGCCGAGGTGGGAACGCGCTCTGCCCTGATAGTCGATCTCACAGTCGCAGGCGAACAAAGCAGCGCTACCGGAGGTCATCGCCTCCCGAAGGGCGTCCTTGAATTCCTCTAAGGAGATGGACCGCGGCAAGTGTACCCTTCCCATCTTCAAGGTCGGTGCTAATAATTGTCAGGGGGCGCCAGCGTTTCGATCTCCCTGGGACAGCCTCGGTCCGTGTCTTAAGCATCTGGACGGTTCCTGCCGTTCCACCTTCCAAGGTTGCAGGAGGCCGAGCCGAATCTGTGGGAACCCAGCTTCTCGCACATGCCTAGGTCGGGGAAGGTTTTTTGGAGCGGGTGTCCGACCTCCGGCTTGAAGTAGGAGCATCTGGCACAGACGTAGCCCCGGTCCCTCAGGGATCTCTCGACATTCCATTGGCTCCTCCAACCGGCGACCATGTCGGCCCGAGCAGCCGGGCTCACTGCGGGAACGGGAGCGGCCTCTCTGTGTCCGTCATGGGCCTCCGAGGAGGCATCTGATGACATCCCATCAACCCGAACTGTGCGTTCTCGGAAAGGGTCTGGCGCGATTAAAAAGATATCAGAGGATTGGCCAGCGCCCCGTGAATCTTTCGCATTCGCTTTGAGACTCACCGGATCGGGCGCCGGTCCACAGCATCCCTTCCTTCTCCGTGCCCCTCCGGCATGATCCCGTCCCGTGCCTTGCCTGGTGACTGCAGCTCCAAATGCCGGACTGCCCCGTGATAGTGACGGAGAGGATGATCGCCAATCGATCGATCATCATCGAGCATCGATAGACATAAAAGACGCAAACCCTGGTGGGCTGACATGCTGGTCTCGGGAGAGGCCGTCCTAGTGGTCGTGGACATCCAGGGGAAACTGGCCCACCTGATGTTCGAGAAGGAGATCCTCTTCGACAACGTCAGGAAGATGATCAGAGGAGCCCAGGTCTTGGGCATACCGATTCTGTGGGCCGAACAGAACCCCGACGGGCTGGGGCCGACAATACGTCAGATCAGCGAACTCATACCCGATGGGAAGCCGATAAGCAAGCTGAGCTTCAGCTGCTGTGGCGAAGATCGTTTCATGCAGGAGCTGGAAGCCCTGCGTAGGAAGCAGGTCCTGTTGGCCGGTATCGAGTCCCACGTATGCATCTACCAGACGGCGAGGGACCTGCTTGGTCTCGACTACGAGGTCCACGTCATTGCGGACGCTGTCTCCTCCAGGCGCAGAGAGAACCGGGAGATAGCGCTCATGCGGATGAGGGATATGGGTGCGATCATCACCAGCACCGAAACCGTTCTCTTCGAACTCCTCAAGGTGGCGGAGGGCCCCGCGTTCAAGGAGATACTCGACATAGTCAGGTAGACCGGTCAGCGCCGTGGCTTCAGTCGGAAGGCAGCCAGCGCAAACGCCAACAGACAGCGACTAGCCCACTCGGGGACCACGGAGGCCAGCCGCATCGGGTAGTCCGTGAAGATCCTCGCCGGTCCCAGGTTGCCCTTTCGGAGTTCCTCCCTTGCCCGGCCCAAGAAGATCTCCTCCCGCGAGGTATCTATACCCATCTCCTTGGCGCGATCGATGAGGTCGGAGGCCAGGTCGATGAGGCGGGAAACCGTGGCCGCCTTCGCCTCGGTAGACAGGTCCCTGAGCCGAGCCAGGGTTTCTTCCCAGGACGGAGGATTCGTCAGATCGATCTCCGCCAGTGCAGAGACGATGTGTGAGATGTCGGCTCCAAGGCTCTCCGCCTCCTGAAGATCGTGATTCACCTTCCCGGCCATACGCCAAGCCTCCGACACCGTTCCCAACGGTATGCTGGCCACCCTCCACCGGCCATGGGAGTCCGCGACGATCACCAGTCCCTCGTACGCCGAGTTGATCGCCTCATCAGGGCACAGCTGGAGGGTGAACGTCCCATCGCCTCCCTCTTTGTCGCCGCCCCTGCCGTCGTCCCTCAGAGCCTGGTCGACTCCCGGTGCCCGGGGCCTGAAGCCGACCGTCATCGTGGAGATCGATGCCAATCCATCCGGGTGACCCACCCCGATCTCAAGCAGTATGGCATCCCCCGAAGCATCCATGGCGCAGAGCACGATCTCGGGCAGCGCGGGGTCGACTCTCCAACCGGAGTAGTCAAGATAGTCCACCAGCGTCCCGATGTTGCGGACGTAGGTCTTGGACTGAATCCACCCGTTCTCGACCCATCGGCCGTGTGGGTCCAGGTCGTCGATAAGCGCCCGGATGCCCGACTCCATCGCCATCGCCTTGGCCGATCTCTCCTCAACTGTGAGTTCTCGGGCGGACTCCTGCAGGTACGCATCCCGCCCCATGGCCATGAGCTTGAGGTAGCGTTCCGTGGGCTGCTTGCCATAGGCTCCATACCAGCTGTAGCCGGTCCTCCGCTCCTCGCTGACCTCCGACAGATTATAGGTCAGCATGTAACCCCGATCGCAGAAGAGGGGGATGTTCGTGCCCAATTCGTAGAACCTGGCCCACAACCCCTCCCCCAACTTGGATCGGTTGAGCCAGTCCACCGCGGCGGGGATCGGGGCAAGGTAGCTCTCGTTGCCGGTGTGAAGATACAGGTCCAGAAGGGTATTGATGTTCCTGCCCGTAACCGCGCTGCAGACCGCCGGGGGTTCGAAGTCGCGAGCCCATGCGGGGCTGAGATTCGGGTGGTATTGCTGGGCCCATCCGGCCTGTGGTTCCCGGATCTGAGACATAATGATGAAGCTGCCGCCCGCCTCGGCGCTGCGCAGGTAGCTTGTATTCCCGTACCTCCGGTGGGCTTCCAGCATGACAGCGATGCAGTTGTTGATGGCCGCGTCGTTGAAGGTGTACAGGTCTGAATAGCCTCCTCTGAAGGGATATACCTGGGGCCAGGCGCCGTTGTCGAACTGGGCTTGGATCATGAAGTTCAGGCCGTATCGAACCGCCTCCGAGTACGGATCCCCGCGGACGACGCAGTCGACTGCCATCAGAAGCCTGAGGGCCGCCTGAGTCGTGTCGTCATCGAAGGTGCAGTGGTGATACCCTGTCGAATCGCTTGTCGCCTCGTGTCTGTAGCGATACTGGCCCTCGCCCAGGAAG
>CAYVLA010000034.1:0-29469 GCA_964452145.1 Hadarchaeota archaeon (SeqCode) | reverse complement strand
CTTTGCCTATCTGCTTTATCGGTTATATATAAAGCTTTTCAACCTCAACCTCAACCTCAACCTCAACCTCAACCTCAGAACCTCAACTTCAGAACCTCAACCGCGGGCTGTGCCACCCCGATATGCTACGCTGCCCATGTTTCTGCGCTTTCTTGTTTGGGGTGTCGGGCCGTAGAGAGCATTAACCTAGGGCAAGAGCAGCTCAAGGAGTGACTGGCTGCCCTAGGTGCTAGGAGAGGTGAACCGTGGCCCCGGGTCCGACTGGGTCCTAGGCCTTGCCGAGACCCGATCCCCATCCGCCGAGCTCATAGGACGAGATGACACCGTCCCTGACGAGCTGGTCCAGTAACTGGACCATGTCGTTGGGAAGCAGTACACACAGTCGGGCCTCCGTCGCGTCAACAGGCAGAGCTCGGAGCGTTTCCATTATGGTGCTTTCCGTACCCTGCGCACCCCTCAGTGTCACCAGAGCAAGGCCATAGCCAACATAGATGATGCGCCTTTGGGGGTCCTGATAGTAGGCCTCAATCCCTTCATCCCGCATGGATATGGAGATGGGATTCCCGGCCGGGTAGCCGATGCCCGGCTGCTCGCCCTGATTGTCGAATGCCCCCTCTCCGCGCACAGACCCCTTGGCATCCCCGGCCGTCAACGTTCTTAGCTCATCCAGTGCGTGCAGCTCCTCGGGTGCGATTACGATCTCGTAGCCGAGACCTTCTGGGCCTTGGTCCTTTGTGTCCAGCAGGAGTGCATCCGGCGACTCCGCCAACGGGAGGGTCGCGCTCAGAGGCCGGGCATTCAGTAGGAGAGCTTGGATCGACCCAGCAAATATCCCGATGACTATGACCGCGACCGCCATCCTGTCCAATCGATGCTCCTCCCTTTCGGATCATGACCAAAGCGCCTGAAACAACTCATATATGTATGCTGAAACGTTTCATGTGACCTAGGCTCATGTGGTTTCTCCCTTTTTGCCGGGCCCGGCCCGGAACAGGGCTCGGCTGAGCGCACCTAGATAATATTTAAGAAAAACCTATCCGGTCCGTCTTGGCGATACTCCCTTGTGGAGATCCGCCTTTCAACTCTCCGCACCGGGGGACTTGATTGAAGAACAGGAAGACGAATCCACTGATCATTGGCCTGACCGAGGAGCTAGGTCGTTTGTCCTACGAGAACGAGGCTAGGATATGGAAGGAGCTCTCGGAACGGCTCGCGAAGAGTTCCAGGCGGATGGTCGTGACCAACGTTGGAAAGATATCGGAGAACACAAAGGCCAAGGACCAGGTGGCCGTCCCCGGCAAGGTTCTCGGCTTCGGGAGCCTCGACCATCCGGTCGCGGTGGCGGGGCTCGGCTTCAGCTCGACAGCGAGGGAGAAGATACTCAAAGCGGGCGGGGAGTGCATGGGCCTGTTGGATCTCGCCAAAAGGAATCCAACGGGCTCCAACGTGAAGATCATCGTCTGAGGTTGTCTCATGATTGTTGTCGACGCGACCGATCAGATCCTGGGAAGAATGGCGTCCCTGATCGCCAAACGGTTGCTGGAAGGAGAGTCCGTGTCGGTCATCAACGCCGAGAAGGCGGTGGTTTCGGGAACTCCGACAGAGGTTTTCGCCCGGTACAAGGAACGGTATGAGCTTGCCCGGGTCGTCAACCCGACCAAGGGGCCCTTCTACCCCAGAACGCCGGACCGCATAGTGAGCCGCACCGTGAGGGGGATGGTGCCCTGGAAGAGGCCCAAGGGCAAGGAGGCGTTCAGAAGGCTCCGGGTCTACCGTGGCGTCCCCGAGTCCCTGGCCCAGACCTCCCCCTGCAGCTTTCCAGAGGCCAGCATACACCGCCTTGGGAGGGGCAAGTACACCACGGTGGGCGAGATCTCCATGGCTCTGGGCATCAAGAAGGAGGCGGTCATGTGAATCAGGTCCCCATCACGGTGTCCGCGAGATTCAAACGGGCGAGTGCTAGGACCACCTTAGAGCAGGGGGAGGGCAAACTGACCATTAACAGTATGCCCATGGAGATCTACGGAACGGACTTCTCCCGCCAGCGGATAAACGAGGTCCTGCGACTGGCAGAGGAGATCATTCGGACGGTGAACATCAAGATCCGCGTCGAGGGCGGTGGGGTCTCGGGCCAGACCAACGCGATCAGGACCAGCATCGCGCAAGGACTCATCCGGTGGAGCAAGGATCCCAGCCTTAGGCAGAAGTTCATGGAGTACGATCGATCCATAGTCAAGGGAGACGTCAGGGTGAAGGAATCGAAGAAGGCGGGCCGGAGAAGGGCTCGTGCCAAGAAGCAGAAGAGCTACAGATAGGCGTGAAAGATGATAATACCCATCAGGTGCTTCACCTGCGGAAAGCTGATAGGGGACAAGTACGAAGCCTACAAGGAAAGGCTCGACCTGGGCGAGAAGCCCGAGGACATCCTCCGGGAGCTGGGCGTGAGGCGCTATTGCTGCAGAAGGATGTTCGTCTCCCACGTCGACCTAATGGACGAGGTCATCCGGTATAAGAAGCCCTCTGCCTAGCCCTGCCGGAATCTTCTATCCGGGAGGGGACCCACGTAGGGTGTGACCGAGACCTTCTCATCCTTTCCGAGATTGAACACCCTGACTATCTCGGGTGACAACCCGATGGTCCCGGACTCGACTTCGTCCTCCACTATCTTGCCGATGAGTGTGCCGATATCGAAGTTGATCTGAATCCAATCCCCGGGTTCAAGGCCTATTCTGTTGATATCGTCCACATTCATCTTCACAATGTCCCGCATGTACGTGCTCCGCGCCCTGAAAGTGAATGCTTGATCGGCCATGCCATCTCACCGATCCTAGGCCTCAACGAGCCTCGTCACCCGGACCTCCCTGTACAGCCTGCGTCTAACCATGAGGGTCCAAACCAGGAAACCGGCGATCATGGATGTCCCCGAGACCACCAGCCACTCGGCCACGAATATCCACATAAGCGCCCTGTCCTTCGCCTCAAGCACCCTGTCAGTCAGTCTGTCCAGACCGGTCATCAAAGCCGTCATGCCGCCCTGGCATTCGTCCAGATCCTGGATGATGTACAGTCGATCTGCCTCCTTCTTCTCATCCAGCAGCGCCATCAGATCCTGTTCGATGAGCCGCAGGTTGGCGCCGAACTTGTCGGCAAACTCCATGGTCGAGATCAGGTAGATCCTCTTGTAGTGGAACTCGTTGAAGAGCGAACGTATCTGGTGCACCAGCTCAAGGTCCTGAGGTATCTCGACGCGGGCCGGGAAGTAGACCATGTGACACAGGACATCGGCGTGCCACTTCCAGCGGTAGAAGTCCGGCGTCCCGTGCCACTTGTGAACGTAGGCAACCGATCGACCGGTCCCGTAGTCCCAGTACGCGATGACGGGCTGGTTCCGGTTCCAGACGATCTCACCCGACATCCTCGCAAGGACTATTGCCCCTTCCTTCTCCTTGGGCCTATTGTGCGCCCAGATCCTGATCTCGTCCCAGGGCACGTTCCTCATCAGCGGATGGTTCCGGTATTCTGGCTCAACTATGACCCGGTATCCGTGCTGCTCATAGTATATCTGGGCGATGTCGGTTACCGGAAGGACCTCCCCTAT
This sequence comes from Hadarchaeota archaeon (SeqCode), assembly GCA_964452145.1. GTDB lineage: Archaea > CAYQAE01 > CAYQAE01 > CAYVLA01 > CAYVLA01 > CAYVLA01. Next base: position 25,871 of record CAYVLA010000034.1, on the reverse strand, counting down.
GGGGTAGAGGTACCATGAGGTATGCCTTCCGCTTGTGGCGAAGCTCGAGGAATCGTCGGCCATGAGGAAACCCATGCCCTGCTGCTGGATGCCCGTCTTCATCCATTGGTGGAACTCGAGTCTGAGGTGGCTGGCGTCCATGCCATCCTCGATGATGACATCGAAGTTCTCGTAGAGGTACTGATCGGTGCGCGGCAGGTAACGGCGAAGGGATCTGAATGCTTCCTCCCCCATGGACCATGCATGGCTCGGCACAGGGTAGTAGTATATGCGCGGGTCTTGGGTCCAGACGCTGGCAGGATGGCCGGCATACAACCATGCCTTGCCTATGTGGAGAAGGCGGATAACGCCGTTGCTGTCCGTCCGGGGACGTAGCTCGGCGCACGAAGCGGTTCCAGCCATCAGTCCGCAAAGGACTAGAACAACCAGTAACTGTCTGAATCCCACACCAGATCCTGGTCTTTCATGCTGAAAAACGTTGCGCACACGGACTGACGGGGTATACGCAGCGAAGACGCCAGACAAGAAAGGGGCAGACGGACAGGCAGCCACCCTTCAGCTGGACCTTGCATCACCTCATCGAGGCCCGGTCCAGCACCCTTATCTCGTGGAGTATGGATTTGAAGAGCCATAGACCAAAGGCACAGGCAACGACCAGTGGCAGGACGGAGAGAGGTCCGGGAAGGAAACGAGTCCCCAGCACTGCAAAAAGGAATATGGCGAAGTTATACAGGGCGTGGTAGATAACGGCCATGGCGTACCTTGTTATCCAGAAACCGCCGAGCAGCTTCTGGGTCGATATGCCGGATCCGGAGATCGCCCCCGTCGCGCCGTGAAGAGAAGCCGAGCCCAAGGACCTCACGATGACCAGGCCGGCCAGGGAGGCAAGGGTTGCGGCTTGGCCCAGGGCTAGGGTCTGCTCCTTCCAGGATACGAAGAAATACATGACGTTCTCGGTCGCGGCGAATCCGAATCCCGCCGCAGCCCCGTATACCAGTCCGTCCTCCACCTCGTCGAAGTACGACCTGCCTTTGATCATCAGGACCGGGACCGCCTTGGTGAACTCCTCGAATATCGGTGCCAGCACCACTATGCCGACCAGGAGATTGCCCCCCGAGGGGGCTTTGCTGACAGCTGCGTACAGGTCGACGACGAACTGACCGGCGATCTCTAGGACCAAGGCCAGCCCGGTTGAGACGGTTGCGCCCAGAGCGAATACCTGAAAGACCCTGAAAAAGGGCTCCCTCCGACTCAGCTCCGAGCGCCTGACCCAGAGTAGATAGAAGACGCAGGGGACGAAGCCCATCGCCACAAGAGCTACCTGCTCCTGGAGCACACCGACGGCCACAGGGGAGAGGATAAATATCTTCCGGGAATGATCGTGATGGTGCATGAGTCTTTGGGCCTCTCGCCCCCGGCGGGACTGCAGTCATACTTAATATCCCGGCTTCCCTCACACTGCCATGAAGCCCGAAGTCGGCCTCGACCCTATCTTCGAGATGCTCGAGCGGAGTCTGCTCTGGGACCTGAGCTGGAAATGTAGCGATACCGATCCTCCGGGTGCGCATCTGCCGGGCTTCGAGGACTCCTCATGGACAGGCCCGAGAGGTCTGATGGGCCGGAGCTGGAATGTCGCCTGGTTCAGGACGCGCTTCTCCGTGCCGGCTCTCTTGGATGGGTGTTGCCTTGAGGTACATCCTTGCATGGGCGGTGAGTGCGAGGTCTTTCTCAACGGCAAGACGGCGGGGAAGGCGGGTCCGGAGGAATCGGTCGCGCTGCCGCCGGCCAGGAAGGATGATGAGATCGCGTTGGCGATCAGGAATGCGGAGGGCTGGATGAGCCACGAGAACCCGTGCCCTGTATCGCTTACCTGCGATCGTCAGAGGGAGCTGATGGCCCTCTACGAGGAGCTCTTCTTCGTCAAGGGTCTGAGGAAGCTGGATTCCAGCTCCGAGGACTCTGTCAACCGATGTCTTTCCTCATTTCTGGGGCGGGTCGACCAGGAGGCTCTTTCACAAGGCAGATTCGAGGCGTGCACGGCATCGCTCATTGCAGCCCGGGCCTCCCTGGCGGGGGCGGGGCCCCTGCTGAAGAGGTACCGCGTCCAGGTCGTCCCTCATTCGCATGTGGATCTGGCATGGGGATGGACATACGAGGAGACCAAGAGGATCATGCGCACGGTCTTCGACCTGGCCACGCGGTTGATGGACAGTAATCAAGCCTACACCTTCGCCCAGGACCAGCCTCCGGCCTACCTGCACCTTGAGGGCAGCGCTCTCATGGAGAAGATCGCGAAATACGTATCCGCGGGACGGCTTGACCCCTGTGGGGCGCTGTACTCGGAACCCGAGGGAAACATGCCGTGCGGCGAATCTTTCATCCGCCAAGTGATGCTCTCGAAGAGGTACTTCGCCGAGGGGTTCGGCGTGGAGCCCTCAAGTGGCTGGAATCTGGATTCCTTCAGCGGACATAGCTGGAGCCTGCCCCAGATACTGAAAAGATCGGGTGTGAGGTACTACACCTTTGCGAACTGGGCCAACCTGATACCCGATGTTGAATACTGGTGGGAGGGCCCTGATGGATCGAGGGTCCTGGCATACCATTTGCCCTGCCATTATGACAGCGCCCAGATGATGGAACACAGGAAGATCCTCAACAACTTCTTCGGGTATGCTTCCCGATCCAAATGCAGATGCTATATGTTCCTCGACGGCGATGACCTCACCCCGCCCACGCGCTCCAGCATCGAAGGAGTGGAGTGGTTCAGCAAGCTGGTAGTCGGTCCGACCGTCGAGTTCTCAACGCCGGCGAGGTTCTTCCAGGATCTTGAGAAGCAGAATCTGGATGGGATCCCAACCTACAGAGGTGAGCTGCCCCAGTACATGGACGACTCGGGCAACAACAACGCTGGATCCTACAGCACCCACTGCGAGGTTAAGAGGAGGAACAGGCTATGCGAGAACCTGCTGCTTGCAGCCGAGAAACTCGGATCCCTGGCCGCCCTCCTCGGGATGGAGTACCCAAGGGAGTCCGTGGCCCGGGCATGGCGTCATGTGCTCCTGAACCAGATGCACGACATACTTCCCGGCACTGCCATCAAGGATGCCTACGACGAGGCCCATCGCCGCTACGATGAGGCCGAGACCTTGTCTTGGGAGGTCATCAGATCGTCGATGGCCAGGATCTCCTCCCGAGCAGATACCCGAGGGGCAGGGATTCCGGTCGTGGTGTTCAACACTCTTTCGTGGGAGCGCACCGATCCGGTGGAAGTCAAACTCACGCTCGAGCACAGCTATTCGGCATGGCCCAGGATGGTGGACTCGGAGGGCAGGGATGTCGAATGCCAGGTCCTTGAGGACACCCGCGGCACCTACGACAAGGCCAACAGGAATCTCACCGTCCTGTTCGTTGCCGACAAAGTGCCTCCCCTGGGATACGAGGTCTATCACCTCTCACTGGACGGCCACAGGCCCACCACGTCCTTGGCCGTGGAGGACGCCGATCAACTAGTTCTGCAGAATGAGTTCCTCGAGGCACGGATCGATCGCCGAGACGGCCTTCTGACTTCATTGAAGGCCGCCGGCCGGGAGTTCATAGCCAGCCGGGCCGGACTGGCCCTTGAGAGATGCACCGATGAAGGCGATCCTTGGCACCTTAAGATCACGGGCGATCCTGTGCGCATCGACGGGGTCGAATCGGTCGATCTTGTGGAGAAGGGGCCGATCAGGGCAACGGTCAGGATACGGAGAAGGGATGGTGCCAACGCGATCCTTCAGGAGGTATCGTTGTGCAAGGGGTCGCCGAGGCTGGTCTGCTCCACAACCATCGATATCCAGGACATGAGGATTCTATACAAACTCGTCGCGCCTGCGGCGTTGGAAGCCGCCAGGGCAGCCTTTGAGATCCCCTTTGCTTCGATAATCAGGGAGCCAACGATCGACCGACCCGCCCAGAACTGGGTGGATCTCTCTGATGGTTCTTTTGGCCTTGCCCTTCTCAACGCCGGCAGGTATGGTTACGACCTGCGGGATGGGACCCGACTTAGGGTGACTCTTGTGAGGAACCCCAGGGGGCACCGCTCGAGAGAGGGAACCGACACCGGCCGTCACACCACCTCGATTGCCCTATACGCTCATCGGGGTGACTGGACTTCGGGAGTGGTGCGCCAGGGATTGGAGTTCAACAATCCACTGCTCTGTCATGTAGACACCCAGCACGGAGGCCGGTTGCCGGGTCGAGCCTTCTTCATATCGATTTCGGCGATGAACGTGATTGCGTCCTGCCTCAAGCCGCATGAGGATTCAGATGATCTGATCCTGCGCCTCTACGAGGCGCATGGGCTTGACACCTCGGACGTGGGGCTGGAGTCTCTGATCGGGTGGGAGACGATGGAGGAGTCTGACATGACGGAGAGATCGTCGGAGGGCAGACTACCGGAAGGGCCGCTCTCGATCTCCCACTACCAGATCAGGACGCTGAGGCTGCGCAGGCCCCGTCTCAGAGCCGGGATCGGGTTAGCTGGACTTCCCGGTAGAGGCGCTTCCTGACCATGAGGGCCCATACAAGGACGCCGCAGATGATGGAAGTCGCGCTGACGACCGACCACTCCACCACGTATATCCATAGAAGCGCTCTATCCTTTAGCTTGAGGAGTTCCTTGGTCAGGCTGTCGAACCGTTCTTTAACGGCATCCAGCTTGGACAGAACAGCTTCGTAATCCTGCTCGACGTAGGACCGCTCTGCCTGTCTCTGCATCGAGGCGATCTCCTGCAGGGACCTCTCGGGCTTCGAGATTTGGGCTCCGAACTTCTCCACGAATTCGATCAAGCTGATCGCAAAGGCCCTGTCCAGGGCATATCCCATGAACTTCTTCCTTATCTGGTGGATTAGCTCCGGGTCCTGCGGAATCTGGACCCCTCCAACAAGATAGAGCATGTTGGCTACGTAGTCCGAGTAATACTCCCAGTCATACATGATGGATTGGCCCCAGGCCGGGGTCCAATCGGGCGCGTGGGCAAGGCCGGCGCCCTCTCCGAAGGTCCAGTGGACTAGGATGGGATGATGGGGATCAAGGTCGGCCTGAAGCAGAATGCTGGATCCGTCCTTAGCCGTGACGATGTTCATGCCGTGGAAGAAGGGCATCGTCTTCCATGGCAGGGACTTTATGAAGGAGTCCTCGGGCTTGTACGGAATCGCCTTGAAGTCCTTCCTGAACGTCTTGCCGCTCATGCACAACACCGGGAGGGCTTCCTCAACGGGAGAATCGCCCCATGTCGGATGGTTATCTCCTCCGAAGGCCTCAACGCCCCCCACCATCATCAGCCCTAGGCCCTCATCCTCCACCGATTCTCTGAACCATATCAGCTGCTCGACGCTGTAGAGCCCTCGGTTGGTGTCGCTGAGGATCACCGAATCGTACTTGGAGACCAACTCCCCGTAGCTCCTTGGCATGTAGATCCGCATGAACTGGCGTAGCTGTCTGTCTCCGTAGGTCCCTATGTGCTGGTAGGTTGCAGGTATGGGGGAGGCGATGAAGGAGGGCTCGGCGGATATGTGGAAGAAGGGGGTCGGGCCCCAGGCATCCCCTATGTACAGGACCCGGATCCTACCTGTCTGGGGATCCCTCCTCTCATCTCGCCCAGCCACACAAGACGTGAGAAGGATCAGCAAGAGGGCTAGGAGGCACCTGCCCATGGCAAGTCAACCTGCGTATAGATATTAAACTGTGCCGTGCAGTTACATTCGATGCGGCCGGTTGGACCATGGAGATCAGACCCTACGCCAGTACGGATTCCCAGAGGATGAAGGAGATCGCCCCCCGTGCCTTCATGGGGCTCGGCCTCGCCCGATACGCCATCGACGATAGTCTGGACCGGGACAGGGTAGCCGACTACTACGCAAGGGAGGCCGAGGGATACGCTCGGAGGCGGGAGGCCGGCGAGGATGATATGGAGATACTGGTCGCGGTGGACTCCGGGTTCGTCGTGGGCTACATAGTCCTTGCCATCGACAGGGCCAACTCTAGCCAGTTCGGAAAGACCTGGGGGCGAATCGTTTCGCTTGCAGTCGATCCCGAGAAGCAGAGAAGAGGGGCGGGAAAGCTCCTGGTCGCCAGTGCATTGGAGTGGCTTGCGTCGATGGGCGCGAGCTACGTCGAGGTCCTCACCGACCAGAACAACGTGGCAGCCCAGAGGGCCTATGAGGCCAATGGTTTCAGGGCCATATACGCCAGCATTTCCTTCTCCAGAACGCTGGCGCCTACCTCGTGATCTCCGCGCTTCTGACCAGTTCAAATAGCTCGGCGGCCCTTCTGTCCTTCTCGAAGTGCTCCCTGATCGGGGATATGAGCCTATCCAGCTCCTCTGCCACGGCATTCTTCAGATCGAGGGGATGTATCTCGCCCGCCCGGTATCTCTGCTCAAGCTCGGGGTATCCTTCGACAACGAGGTCCCCGCCGTACTTGGCCGGCCGCTTCACGTCCAGGGTCTGCACCTTCCTGAAGATGATGTGCTTTGAATAATCGAGCATCGGGTTGTTCTCCGTATCCCTGGGCGGACAGTATGCTGCCCTTATCTTCTCTCTGATGGTCTGCGGTGAATCGTGCACGTAGATGCAGCCCTCGGGAACCGACTTGCTCATCTTCGAGCTGATCTCCACATCCATTCCCTTGTCGGACTCGAACCCTTCGGGGGCCTTCACGCCCTGAAGCCCGATGAGCATGTGGTGGTGGACGGCCACCGGTTTCCACAGGCCTATCCTGGGTCCTATCTCGCGGGCCAGCATGTTCGCCCTTCTCTGATCGATGCCCAGCTGGCATATGTCGCAGTTCAACTGGAAGATGTCCGAGACCTGCATGGCGGGGTAGAAGTACTGGGCCACATCATGGAGCTCACCCTCCTTTCGGCCCATTATCGTGAGGCAACGGTTCATCCGGCTCACGGTCGTGTTCTTGGCGATGAGCAGGACGCGCTTCCAGTACTCCGAGTCCATGTTATCGCTGGCCCAAAGGAATTCGACCTTGGACGTGTCCACGCCCGCAGCCTTCCAGACCTCGATGAAGTACTCCCCGACCTTCCTGATTCTGTCCAGGTCTCCTCCCATCTTGTTGTTGATCCAGGCAAACCAGTCGGCCAGCCAAAGCTTGAACCTGATCCCGGTCCTGAGGAGATCCTGAAGGTTGATCGCCCTGTACAGGGCGAAGTGTATAGGAGCCAGCCCTGACGGCTCGAAGCCGTCGTAGGCGACGGGGTGATCCTTTGACTCGAAAAGCTCTCTGAGCTCCTCCTCGGTTATTATCTCCTCGCCCACTCTTCTGGCGAGGTCCATCTTGGTCTCGACATCCATAGTGAGCCTGGGTCGTCATACGGTGATTAGTGTTTCCCAAGCTCGTCAGGGTACCTCAGGCCCGGCTCATTGGGTCGGCAGGCGTTGGAGCATGGGTGACTTCGATCCTCATCATTCCTGTCCATTCGGACGGCCGAACACAGACCTGGTCATGTGACGAGGAATGGACATCGTCAGTGCCGAAAGACGTCTACATTGCCTCACAGATAGCGACCCATTCCGTTTTGTACTGCAAGAGGTCATAGATCCCCTTGTAGACCGTTCTCCGAATGTTCTTGAAGCATCCGTGAACAAGCAGTCTTTCATGCTTTCTGCGATTTGAGTAGACATAGACGCGCCTGAAGAAATGCCTTAGAAGGTTTTCGAAAGTCGCCCCAGTCCACGAATAGAGATGATGTGGGCTTTCATGCTCCCATGTGTAGGGAACGATAACTATGATCTGACCGTGGGTTGCCTCACGGATCTCCTCCAAGACGCGATAGGGATGCTTGCAGTGTTCGAGCATGTGGCTGGAGAAACAGCATGTGAAACTGTGTCGCCTGAACGGCAGTCGGTGTGCATCGCCAATGACGGTAATGGTGGGCCCAAGCGAGACATCAAGTCTGACATCTCCCAGATGCGTGAAATGCTCGGCAGAGTCAGACTTGCCGGTCCCACCGCAACCCAGATTGAGAGTTAGACCCGTATGATCAACCTTCGTCCACGTCTCTCCGCTCAGACTCAGGACCGGGCTCCGATCCAGTCGACGAGCGTTGGCCCAGGGCCATGGCCGGTTTCCGTCCTCACTATCCTCACAAGGCCCCGGTGGCCGAACATGTACATGGTGTTCAGTGTTACCTCAACGTGGCACTTCTGCCCGGAGGCCAGGTCACTGAAGTGCAGGATCCCAATCGGGATGTCGTTCACGGAGCCACAGCCTTGGACTCCCACGGCTTCCTTTCCGACGAAGCACCGGGATTCGGATGGTGTCGAGTACCTGATCTGAGCGATCAACCGGTTCCGGTCGAAGAAGAAGTCCCGATAGCCAGCGTAGATAGAGACGTTTCCGTGCTGGTCGACCTCGAAGGCGTAGATGGTATAGGTAGTGAGAAGGGCTGTCCGCCCCGAGATCGCCTCAATGGCGTCGGTGAAATCCAGCACCTTCAGCTTCCTGCCCTCCCCAACCTCGTAGATGGAGTATGCTGATCCGATGCCTGCTTGCTCCGCGAGGGCTTCGAGCTGCTGTCTGGTCTCCCTGAGGCGAGGGTAGTTGGCGATGAGATCATCCATCTCCCTTCCCGAGGTTTCGTTCCAACGCTTGTCAAGCACGGGTTCCACAAGCTTGAACAGGAAATAGCTTCGGATCACGAGATCGGGAGTCTCCTTGGCCGCGAGGATGTCGAAGGAGTAGGAGGGCGAGCCTGGAACGCCTCCGGGAATGTCGCTCGGAGTTCTCACGGCCAGAAACCGAACGGCCTCCTCCTCCCTGATCTGGAACATCAAGGCGGTGACGAGCGTCGTAACCACGAGAATGGTGGCCACAAATCCGATGAGCCGCCTATCTGCCATCCGTCCTTCCTCCCCTGGTAACGCTTACCTCTCGGTAGAGCTTCCTCTTGATCATGAGGGCCCACACCACCGAGCCGCACACAAGTCCGGCAGCGGTGACGACGAGCCACTCAGTCAAGAAGATCCAGAACAAGGCGGCGTCCCTTGCTTCAAATGCGAGCTTGTAGGCCTCCTCAAGCGTGGCAAATGCCCTGTCTGCGGACTCCTTGCTTCTCACCAGATCAAGATTCACGAAGTACGTCTTCGCCTCCCTGAGCTCGGCCTCTGCCTGGATGAGCTTCTCGTCAACCTTCCTGGTATCCGCCCCGAACCTGCTGATGAAGTCTATCGTCCCAAGTATCATCTGTCTGGAGTCATACACCTCCCGGAGCCTCAAGCGAGTGGCATAGAGCATGTTGATATCGGAGGGAGGGGTTAGGCCTGCAAGAAAGTAGACCATGTTGCACACGAAGTCCCCGTAGTGCTTCCACAGGATGAACCCCTTTCCGGCCGAGCCGCCCCTAAAACCAGGGGCCGAGGCAAAGAATCGCCCTTTGCCTACATCCCACCAGACCCATCCGGGGTCAGGCCCGCCACCGCCCGGGCCGAGACGAATCATCCTGGAAAGCTCGCGGGCACCATCCCTCAGCAAAACAACGTTGTAGCCCCCGAAGACGTCATGCTTCTCGTACCCGTCCCAGGGAATGCTCTTCATAAACTCGTCCTCCGGCTCTGTGATGACGTTCTTGCCGTCGGGTCCATAGCTCCCCGTGCACTGGACAGGCATGACATCGTCAAGAACCGTGTCGCCCCAGGACGGGAAGCCAGCCCCTCCTCCAAAGGATTCGAATCCGCCTGCCATGAAAAGCCCAAGGCCATCCTCGATGCATCCGTCCCTCATCCACTGGATGGTCTGCGTCTGGTGGACAGTATGAGTCGTATCGTCCAGGCCGATGATGTCGTAGGTCTCGACCATCTTGGCCCTTGTTCTCGGCATGTAGATGCGCATCGCCCTCTGAACCTGTTCGACGGGTATTCCGTAGAGGTTGCCGGCCACCGGCGTGGTTACAAGCAGAGGATCGTATTTGAACACCTGGTACGGACTTGCCCAGAAAGGAGCGCCGATGTAGAGGATGCGGATCAACCCGGTCGCGGGATCCCTTTTCAACTCCTTCGCCGATGCAGCACCGATGAGCATGAAGGCGATCAACGAGACGATCAAAATTATCGATCGCATGGCTTCATGATACGATGTCGCTCCTCAAATATGACACTGCATGCAATGCAGCTAGGCAGAGTCGCGTGGTACCAACGCGTCCTTGTGGAGTCTCTCTCGTTTAATTTCAAAGAAGCGTGTTTCATTTCCAGGCAACTTTTTTCAGAGCGGGAGCAAGGGCATAGGTGGTAGTGAATGGCGGAAGAGGAGCAGAGCTGCCCGAAGTGCGGCAGCGTTATGCTGAACATCGACCAGAGGATGGCGGTGGAGTCCTCCCACATCAAGATCGTGCTGCTGTACCGGTGTCCCGAGTGCAAGACAACGGTTGACTGGACTGCTCACATCGACCGACCCACCGCGCCCTGGGTGAAGAGAACGGTTTATCGCGGGGTCTCGTTGGAGTTCGTGGTCTCGGAGCGGACGCAATGATGGCGCTCAGGCCTCTTGTAGACGCCCGGCGTTCGTTCGGATCGAGATAGAAGAGTTACACATCAGGGAGTGTCCTACTCCCGGTGGCGTGAAGGTTTAAGAACTTGGGCTGCTCGGTACTGAGGGAGGGTTGTAGATGGATCCGAACGCGTTTGCCGACCTGCTGTTGATCGTATGCCTCGCGATACTCATCGCCGTCGTTGCTTTTCGCGCCCTGGTGGGCTTGATGTACGCCGGTCGAAAGGCACGGGGGGCGGCTCCCGTTCCAACTCCTCACTTTGCAGAGGAGCGCGCTGTTGAAGCCCCGGCTGGCGAGCAGGCGGTCCAAGCACCAGGGCCCGGGCTGCCGACTGCAAGGCATGGCCTCGTGAAGTCTGATTTCGCAGATGGGTTCCTATCCAAGGTGAACGCGGAGGAAATGGAGACGATAAGGTCTACTGCCAGGGAGCTGGTTGACTACTCGCTGGCCCGGGGCGGGGTCTCCCGAATCCCACCCAAAGTGCTCGACGACATGGCCCTGCAGTATGCCCTCCTTGAGACCGCACTGAAGAGGATTCACCCGATCCCGGACCCAGGCGTTTCAGGGGTTGCCGAGGGGTCCAGAGACGAGCTCTTTCGGGAAGGATTCCGCCTCTTGGTCACAAAGGCTAGATGAAGGTCTTCGGTTGGATGGTGGCGGTAAGGAAGAGGAAATGGGTGCTATTTATTAATTGGATGGATAATCCAAGCGCATGCCGAGACACCTGGCATTACCGCTCATCGTCGTATATGCCCTCCTGATCTCAAACGTTTGTGCCCAGCAGTTTCCGCTTGCGCGCGATCATACCATCCTCTCCAAGGCCCTGTCATATGTGGCGGCCCATCAAAACCCCGACGGCGGGTTCGGTCAGTTCGGCGAGAGCGATCTGTCTACAACGAGCCGGGTTCTAGAGGCCCTAGTCGCTGCCGGTGAGAATCCTCTATCTTACAGGGTTAATGGGGTCGGACCCGCGCAGTATCTCGGGTCGGTCTCGGAGGCCGTCTACGCCGGCCAACTGGGAACCAATCCGCTATCGGAGAAGATCAACCTTCTGCTGAGCTTGGTTGCGTGCGGCCTGAATCCGAGAGAGTTCGGCGGCCGCGATCACGTTGAGTCGCTGCTGGCTGAACAGGACAATCCCAGTGGAGCGTTTGGCCTTGGACCGTCCGACACGGCCTACGCCATCCTGGCTCTGAGGGCCGCAGGCATTTCGGCCGATGACGCTAGGCTTCGAGCAGCGGGGCAGTACTTGGAGCAATCCCAGCTGGCCACCGGTGGCTACGAGTACATGCCGGGCTTCGGCGAGGACTCGAACACCGTATCGGTGGTGGTGATGGCACTGGCACGGATCGGATCGACCGGCATCGTTGTGGACAAAGCCATGTCCGCGCTGCCAACATTTCAGAACAAGACCAATGGGGGCTTCTTCTACCAATCGGTCTGGGGCACCACTCCGGATGTCAGCTCAACCGCCCAGGCCATGCAGGCCATCATCACCACCAGCGGAGATCCCACGGCCACTCCCTGGGTGGTGCCCAATGGCAGCCCCTTCGATTACCTCCTGCAAACCCAGAACGCTACAACCGGGGAGTTCTACGACAAGTGGGGCAGTCTGAGGCCGACCGCCCTGGCGATCCCTGCGATCCTAGGCGTTGTCACGCCCGGCGTGCGGATCGCTGAGCCCACGATCATCGCGTGCTTTCCGATCCTACTCATCTGCGGCAGGCTCGCGAATGGCAAGTAAGATCCCTCTGGTGTTTGGCGGGCTCGGCATATTCGTTGTGGCAGGCCTTGTCCTGCCGTATCTGTCAGGTCCTCCCCAAAGGGCCAGTATCCCATCAAACATCTACCTGATCATCAGCCGTGACTACGGCCAGACAATCCTAGGGGAATGGACATTCGAACCTGACGTCGGCATGACCGGAATGGAGATGCTTCGCAACGTAACCAGCGTTGAGACCAGGTACGGAGGCATGTTCGTCTACTCGATGCTAGGCTTGAAATCCGACATATCGAAGAGGCTTGACTGGCTCTACTATGTGAACGGAGTGTACATGGATAGGGGCCTTTCCAGTTACAGGCCCAGACCGGGGGAGGTCGTTCAGGTCGACTACCACTACTGGGGGGGCTACGGCGCGTCTCCCGGCTTCCTCTCCGGATACCCCAACAAGCTGATCTTCGGCGTAGGGGGCCAAATGGGGAACGTCACCATCGTATCCCCGCCGCCGCTCGATAAGGTCGCTGGGCAGTTCGTTGACGCGCTGGCCTCGTGGGGTGCGGGAACGGTCAAGATCGTAAGACCTTCGGAAGCCAGAGAGGATGCCCTCGACCCTAACCTCATCGTTCTTGTCACGCCGGAGGACTGCTCATTTTTCTCAGAGATTAGGTCCTGGAAGGAAAATGCATACTGGCCGTGTACTTGCGAGGATGGAACCCTCTGGCTGCGTGGCCTTTCCAGAGAGGACCGCACCCGACTCGATGAGGGCTGCGCAATCCAGTGCATGGACTTCCCGGCTAACGGCAGATGGGCCTTGATGATCCTGGCCACAGACGCGGACTGGATGGCCAAGGGAGTGAAGGAACTCAACCAGGTCCGGTCATCCGGATATGCAGCCGCATTTGCCTTGACCCCATCGGGGATCGTGAAGCTTCCGGTGAAGTAGTTGCTCGACCTGGTGTACAGGGATCTCGGATCCCCGTTGCATAGGCTCGGAGTCGGGGCCAAGGCTTCCCTATTCGGGTCGCTTGGCGTGATTTGCCTCGTCTACTCGGATCTGATCTTCCTTCTTGCCACCGTGGCCCTGTGCATCTGCCTCGCTCACCGGGGACGAGTCTCGTCCAAGGCTTGGGCCTTTCTAAGGATGTTCTTGACGTTTTCCCTGATCGTCTTCGCCATCAACCTGGTCGCCAACCAGAACGGTGATAACGTCATATTCAGAACGACGATCAGGTTCTACTGGACTCGGGCCAACTTCCAGCTTACCTTGGAATCCCTATCGCTTTCGCTGCGGATGGTCCTCAGACTGGTTTCCCTTGTGCTGGTCTTCGTGATCTTCACCCTCACTACCAAGCCCGAGATCGTTCTACGGGGATTTTCGCGAATCAAGGGTCTGGAGACCTTCGGCCTCCTCCTTGCTCTGTCCTACAGGTTCCTGCCGACCATCGCCCTGGATGGAGCACGCATCAAGGATTCGCTTCAATCCCGCGGCATCATGTTTGATGAGGGAAGACGGATTGACAGGGTCCGAGCCTATGCCAGCCTTGGCATCCCTCTCGTTGCCAACAGCCTTGAAAGGAGTCTGCAGCTCGCGGAGGCTCTGGAGAGCAGGAGCTATGGAGTGGGACGTAACAGGCCCGGCAGAGGCATTGCCGAATCGTTCCATCCATCCCTAGCGGGAGCCTACTACCTATTCCTCGGGTCGCTCTTCCTGGCTCTGTGTATCTTCGCGGGGATTGGTCGGGCGGTCCTATTCACGGAGCCCAATCATCTTCCATATGCCCTAGCCTTCTTGGCCCTTTATCAGTTGCCCACGCTGCGGAGGGTGAGCTCTTCTTGATCGAGTTCCAAGGGGTCAGCTTCAGGTACGGTGGCACGTCAAGTCCTGCAATCAACCGGATCGATCTCCGTGTGAACCAAGGCGACTACTTGGTCATCGCCGGGCCCTCTGGCAGCGGGAAATCGACGCTCCTAAGATGCATGAACGGGCTTGTGCCCCACTTCTACGGGGGTGAGATGTCAGGAACCGTGACGGTGGACGGCATCGACACCCGCCAGTCAAACGTCGGGAGGCTATCTCAGACGGTGGGGATGATGTTCCAGGACCCCGAGAGTCAGTTCGTGACGACATCGGTCAGAAGCGAGATCAACTTCGGACAGGAGAACCTGGGAAGGGACACCAGGGAGACCGACCGCACAACCCTGGCCCTCGCCGATTCATTCGATCTCACCTCGATTCTGGAACGGCCTCCTTCGGAAATATCCGGCGGCGAGAAGCAAAAGGTCGTTCTTGCCTCCGTCGTTGCGATGGGAACCAAGGTCCTGGTTTTGGACGAGCCGACCTCCCAGCTGGATCCGCATTCGGCGCTCCAGATGATGAGTTTGCTGAAGAACCTCCACCGAAGGGGTTACACCGTAATCCTCGCAGAACACCGGCTTTCGCGGCCGCTGAGGGACGCAACGAGGACTATTGTGCTGGAGTCCGGGCGGATCGTCGTCGACGGAGAGCCCGCGGATCTTGTGAGAAGCCACCGACACCTGGTCCATCTCGCCCCAGTGCCCAAGGAGGAAAGGCCTTCCTCAGACACTCCTGTGATCGAGGTCCGGGGGATCCGGTTCGGTTACCCCGGTCAGGCAGATATCCTGAACGGAATCGATCTGCATGTCAACCGGTCCGAGATGCTTTCGATAATCGCGCGCAACGGGGCAGGCAAGAGTACCTTGGCCAGAATCATGGCAGGGTTGCTGGGACCCTATGGCGGGGTGATACGCCTTTTGGGGAGGGAGCTGCGATCCGTAACCAGGGCCGAGCTTTGCAGGATGGTCGGGATAGTTTTTCAGGATCCGAACATACATCTCTTCCACGACACCGTCGTTGAGGAGGTTGGGTTCGCAAGAACCAACATGGGCTTGGGCATGGATGGACTTGACGACCTACTTGAAGTCTTAGGCCTAGTCCAATTCCGGGATGACAACCCCCGGGACCTCAGCGGCGGACAGAAAGAGAAGGTGGCCATAGCCAGCGTGATGAGCTATGAACCTCACCTGTTGATCCTAGACGAGCCGACAAGGGGGCTGGACCTCACGGAGAAGGCAGCTATCATGGGGATTGCCCGTTCGCTTATCGAGGAGAAGGGCACAGCCGTGCTCCTACTGACGCATGACCTAGACATAGTTGAGGCCTTTTCGGATCGCGTGGCCATTCTCTCCGGGGGCACGATAACGTACACAGGCGAACCAAAGAAGGCGATAAGACGCTTCTCGCGGGAGATGGAACCATGAGCCGAGTCACAACTGGAATCCTTGCCGGGGCAAGCATGGTCACCTTCTCGGTCTTCATCCTTGCCCTTGCGTCCACATCCGGTCCTTTCGCTGATCTGAGGGATCTAGCGGGCCCCTCGACCTTCGATCCACTTTTCTCGCTGGTGCTCGTCTTCCTCTTGATGGCCACGGCATTCTCGGTCGAGTCCACTCGATTGGGGGGATCAAAAGAGATCGCCCTGATCTCCATGATAGTGGGGCTGGGCGCTGCTGGGAGGGTCCTGTTTGTGGCGGCTCCCAACGTCTCCCCTGTTGACTGGCTTACGCTCTGCACGGGATTGGTTTTCGGACCCATGACCGGGTTCACTGTCGGATCCACGATAATGCTTGTGTCGAATTTCTGGCTCGGTCAGGGGCCTTGGACCATCTATCAGATGGTGAGCATGGGCTCCCTGGGTCTGCTCGGCGGATGCCTCCGGCCGTTCCGAAGGCGCTTGGGCGCGATCTCCCTTGCGGCAATCGGCCTTGTCTGGGGTTTCGTATACGGACTGATCATGAGCACCTTCTGGGTGCTGATGGTCGGCTCGGCGCTCAACTGGACTGGATTTATCGCCTACTGGCTCGCCGGCTTACCCTTCTACATCCTGCAAGGGTTCGGGAACGCCGCACTCCTGTTCGCCCTCGGACCCAGAACCGTCAGGATCTTCGACAGGTTCGCCCAGAGACTGCAGGTCTCCTTCAACACGGCGAGATTCGAGACGGAGAGGGGCTCGCTTTGACCTACGGCAAAGTCCTCAAGCTAATGGTGTCCAGGCCTCGTGGGCCGAAACCCTTCTTCGCTGCCGCTCATGTCGTGCGATTCCTAGAGCTTGTGGAGACTCGGCACTTCGGACGAAAGGAGCTGGTCGGAAGGCTGAAGGTGGGGGAGGGAAGCATTAGAACCATGACCGAGTTGCTGAGGGCAGAGGGCCTGGTGAAGGTGTCGAGAGGTGGGATAAGTCTGTCGAGGCAGGGTGTACTGCTCCTGGAATCGATCAGAGGCCAGTTCTCCAGGGGCATCCCGGTCGCAGGGGGGAAGGCTTTGATCGACTCCTGCAATGTGGCAATCGCTGTGAAGAGAGCAGCTGGAATGGTTGCGACCGGCCTCGAGCAGAGAGACGCAGCGATTATCGCTGGATCAAGCGGCGCATCCACGTTCGTTTATTCCTCCGGAAAGCTCGCCTTCCCAGGAATGGACACGGATCTTTCGAGGATGGACCCCGGCCTATCGGAAGTCCTCCTAGCCGAGCTCGATATGGACGAGGGTGACGTGATCGTTGTCGGGTCAGCTCCTGACTACGATACGGCCTTCCTCGGAGCCATAGCCTCTGCCGCAACCCTTCTGTAGGCGCCGTCCCCCTTGTTGATGGAGCCGAACTGTCTTGACACTCCGCGCGAAGGTCATGTTCTCTCAGCCCACCAGAACGCCCTGTCAATCGCCAGAGCACAATCCGGGAGGCCGGTTCTCAGCGTGGATCTGGCCTTTGACGTGTTGAGGGACGAGTCACGGGGCCTGGGCGCCCTGCCTGGAACGGAATCCTTCACCGGAATGACCAGCGACCGGTCGCAGCCAACCTTGTCGGCAATCTTCAGACCCATCTCGTAGCGGGAGAGCCTCTCGATGCCCGCTATGTGGTAGATCCCGATATCGGTCATCTCTCCCAACTCCATCATGCAGGACGATATGGTCCATACATCGATTGGACTTCGCATCTCGTAGGATGGTAGAGCGAGGGGTCTGCCCTCTCTCAGCGTCGTGATGGCAGCGGAGAGGAAGGATCGTCCCGTTGTCTTGGGGAATCCGAGAACGAGGGATGTTCGAATGATGACCGTGCTTCGACAGGCCAAGGCCTCGACCTCCGATGCTATCTTGGTCTTCGAATAGACGCTGGTTCCGGCCATTGGATCCGACTCAACATAGTCGCCCTTCTCCCCGTCGAAGACGTTAGATGTCGACATGTGTACCAGGCGAGCCCCGATCCTCTCTGCCTCCTTTGCTACGTTGGCCGTTCCCAGAACGTTGGATCTCCAAGCAGTCTGCGGGTCCCTTTCACAGGCATCGATATCTGCGAGCGCAGCCGTGTGGACGACCAGATCGGGGCGGATCTCGCTCATAAGGGCTCCAACTGCGCCTGCGTCACCGACGTCTACCTCGCGCCAATCCACCCCCTCCAGGTTCGGCCTCGTGGAGAGGTAGGTGCCGGTCACCTGCCAACCGTCTCTCGCAAGGGCGCAGAGGTTGCCCCCGACCAGGCCGCTCCCGCCGGTCACGACTAGCCTCCTCATCCTTCACGCCTCTGGTGCGGGGGGTCCTATCCCTCTCTCCGTCTGAGGGCCAGCCACGACGCCAGAATGGCTCCCCCGGGTATGGCGCCGACCAGGGCAAGCGTGATCCCCATCCTCCTCCCCCTAACCTCCTTGTATCGATCGTCCAGCGCCTGCCCTTCCTCCAGCAGCTCCAGACATTCCAAGAATTTCTGGTTGGCTGTGGACACATCGAACCGCTCAAGGGAATCCAGGGCCTCCTGGTAGGCCGCTGAGGCAAGGTCCGACGCCTTCCTGGCCTGGGGCGAGATGAAGGGTTCCCGCTGGATCTCGGCCAAAGCCGATCTGGCCTTTGAGCCCGCCCTGGTCACATCCTCCTTCCGCTGGCCGAGCCAGACACCGTGCAGGACCGTGCCCTTCCCCTCCCTTTCCTCCGACCAGATGATGTGAAGATCCCTGCTCGTGGTTGACACCTTCACCGAAGGCGGAACGCCTTGCAGGGCATGACCAATGGTCAGCCTCTGCGGCAAGGTCCATACTCCCAGTGGCCAGAGCCTCCTGTAGTAGATCTCGGCTGTGCCGGATTCCGGGTGGTCTCGGGTGTCCTCCCACACCACATGGACGTTCTGTCCTTCGTCCGTCGCCACAGCCGGGTTTCGGGCAGAACTGGGTGAATCGGTCAGCGGGACGGGATCCCCCCAGCGTCCCTTCCAGACGATGTAATAGATCCGCTGCATGCCCTCCGAGCCCTCGGCCCAGACCAGATGCAGATAGAAATCCTTGTCCGCCGCGATGGCGGGACGCGAGAATTCCCTACTCGCTCCGTCTAGTATTCGAGTAAAGGGGTCCCAACTGCTGCCGGCTCTGCGGTATGCGTAGCACAGATCGTAGGGCTTGGAAGCATTGAAGGTCATCTTCCATACGGCGTGGAGGCCGTTTCTGTCATCAAGAGCCACGGCCGGTTCCGTGGAGAAGGCATTCTCGGGCGAGACGGGATTTGTGGCGCTCCACTTTCCGTAGGCATCGACGTATCTGTGCGCCAAGTAGGCATTGCCCGCGGCGACGGCTTTCTGGATCCAGAGTATGTGAGCGTTCGGTGCCCTGTCACAAAGGACCATCGGACCGTAGCCGTCTTCCGAAACCAGGAATGCCTCGTGCCACTCCTCGCTTGTGGCATTCCGCATGCGATGGTATATGCGTCCCTGATCCTCCCAGACGCAGTGTATGTTCCCCTGATAGTCCACCGATATGGCGGCGTCTTTGGCGTGCCCTCCTTCGGAAAGGGCAAGGCCGCTCGACCATTTGCGGGAGGCATTGTTGTACTTGTAGTAGTATACGTCTGTTCCGGTGGGCCCTTCCTCAACCCAGATCGCGTGAAGGTCATCATTTCTCTGTGCAGTGATGGCAGTGGCGGCGACCGAGGTGGTCCAACAACTGATGTCTGGTGGGCTGATCATTTCGGTGAGGAATCCGGACTCCGCGCCCGCTGTCACGGGCACGAGAAACAACACCGACAGGAGGAATCCGAGTTGACGACGCATTTTTACAACCTTCGGTCGTGCCCGGGATGTGCCACTCCAGGGCCTCTCCGTGTACACTGGCACCTTACACATTGTAGTCATAGATGTTTCCATTCGCATATGGTCGCAGACATCATTGATCCGTCTTCCGATCTCCAGCTCGCTTCTGGGGCTGGGCGACGACTGCAGCCAAATCGATGATTGAAGATGCCACGCGACAGGCTTCCGATCTGGATGCTGGGCTGCCACAGATCACGTCTGGGTTCCATACCGGTTCAACGGGCTGGTCATCGGTATCCAGACAAGCATGGAGGAAGCTCCCCTGTTGGCCCATGAATAGTACGGAATCGCGACCGCGGTGACCTCTCTCAGATCGGTTCTGGCGCTATCTGAGGCCTCGTAGAGGGTTCCCGGATGCTCCGCGACGAACGCGTTGAACCGTAGGACCCCCACCCCGCCTAGGAGTTCGGGCGAGAACTGGAAGTGGAAGGACGAATCCGGCCCCAACATGAGGTCCTGAACCTCGAATCCGGGATTGTCGATGCTCTCGACGCAGTACACCAAGGGTCCACGACAGATGGCAACGCATCCGAAGTCCTCTCTCACACGATGGTGGGCCTGAACCAGCCTGGTCTCCATCGCGAAGGAGAGACGAATCCTGTCTCCCGACCGCCAGGTTCGCTCGATCCTTTCGTAGCTCCCGGGTCGAGCTTCTGAAGCGGGTTCGTCGTTGACGGATACACGGCAGATCGGGGCCCAGCCCGGCATCCGGCAGACTAGGGCGATCTCCTCGTTCGGCACGGAGGAAAGGACGATCTCGACCTCGCCGCTCCATGGATATGACGTTTCCTGATCGAGTACGACTTCCGATTCTCCGACCCGGCACTCAACCGTTGATGTCTGATACAGGTTGACCCAGATCCCCGGGTCTCCCATCCCATAGAGGTAGCCCGGCAGCGATGCGATCGTTCTCACAACGTTGGTGGGGCAGCAGGTAGTGGTGTACCATTCGTTTCGCACATTCCCCCGTTCCTTGCCTCTGGGCCCACTGCTCTCAAGGGGATTGACATAGAAGTACTCGCCGCCCGAGAGTGAGACGCCGGCCAAGAATCCGTTATACAGGATCGTCTCGAAGAGATCCCCGTACTTGGCCTGGCCCCTGATGCAGAGCATCCTCCAGTTCCACATGAGATTGGACACCGCGGCGCAGGTCTCGGCATATGCCCTAAGGTTGGGCAGCTCGTAAGGCTCTCCAAAGGCCTCACCAACGTGGCGCGAGCCGAGTCCGCCTGTGATGTAGACCTTGTGGCTAACCATGTCATGCCAGAGCCTATCCAGAGCTACCCAAGTGGGTTCATCGCCCGTCTCGGCATAGTAGTCCGCACCCCCGCAGCAAGCATATCCAGCCCTCACCGCATGGCCCTCCATTGCCTCCCTGGCCGAGAACCCGATCTGGTCCAAGAGGTATCTCGCGAAGTCAAGGTATTCCCCCTTGCCCGTGGTTCTATAGAGCTCTACCATCGCCATCTCAAGTTCGGGATGGCCCGAGAATCCCTTTCGGCGTCCCGTCCCGAACACCGAGATCAGGTGGTCTGCGAATCTGATCGCGCAATTCAGGAAGCCCTCCTTGCCCGTTGCCCTATGGTGGGCGATGGCGGCCTGAATGAGATGGCCGGCACAGTAGAACTCGTGGTTACGGCCGAAGTCGGTGTACCTTTCACCCGCATGTTCCTCGACGAAAAAGGTATTGAGGTACCCATCGCTCGCCTGCGCCCCAACCACATCCCTGACTATCGAATCCAGAATCGATTCCAGCTCCGGATCTGGATGCGTGTCGAGGAGGAATGCGGCGCCCTCCATCCACTTGTAGAGGTCGGAGTCGGTGTACAGAGGTCCTTGTCTGGCAACCTGTTTTTGTGCCGAGATCCTCCGGAAGTTGTCAACCACGCCGTGTTCGTCAAGTAGCGATAAGAGCTTGGGGACGCTAACCTGCCTGTTGGACTCGATGCGGGGGCCCCAAAAACCATTCCTCACCCGAACTCGACGTATGGGAAGGCCCGTCATCCGGGAGAAGGGAGACCGCCGGTTGTCGACCACGCCTGCTTCGAGATCCGACCTCAACATGCCACCCTTGGATCCTTCCCAACCGCGGTCACCTCATAAAGCTGTTGGGCTTGGGCCCTCCCATCAGGGAAGATTATTCAGAAGTTCGTCTCTCCCAGGCGTGTGAGCCAAATCGCCATCCTGGATTACGGGGGCCAGTACGTCCAGAACATAAGGCGCGCCTTCAGGGAGATGTCCCTTGAAGCGGAGATCGTCACACACGCTTCCACCATGGCCCAGCTCGGGGACTGTGCCGGGATCGTTCTAAGCGGAGGGCCCTACAGCGTCTACCGACAAGGCGCACCGAGCGTCGACCGCTCCATTCTCGGGAGCGGAAAGCCGATACTGGGCCTCTGCTACGGCCACCAGCTCATGGCCCACAGCCTGGGTGGGGAAGTGGCAGGGGGAGAAACCGGGGAGTACGGCTTCGCGGAGATCAACATCCTGCACGATGATCCCCTCTTCAAGGCAATCGAAACCCCCCAGATAGCGTGGATGAGCCACGGAGATGCCGTGGTGAGGCTCCCCAAGGATTTCCTTGCTCTCGCATCAACCAGGGATTGTGCCAACGCCGCGATGGTGCACAAGGACCTGCCGCTATACGGACTCCAATTTCACCCGGAGGTCAGCCACACCCCTAAGGGTTGGCAGATTCTGGAGAACTTCGCACGCGATATATGCAGGCTGGCGGTGGGTTCCTGGGATCCACAGGCTTACATCCGATCCAAGGTCGAGCAGATCAGACGGGAGGTGGGGGACGGAACAGCCATGGTGGCTGCATCCGGCGGGGTCGACTCCACGGTTGCTGCGGTCCTCGCTCAGAGGGCATTGGGGACGCGGCTGGTCGCTGTCCATGTCGATCACGGTTTCATGAGGCAGGGGGAGTCGAAAAGGGTGATCGAGGAGCTGCAGTCGCTTGGCCTAGAAACCGTGTTGGTAGACGCATCGGAGAGATTCCTGGATGCCCTTTCGGGGCTGACGGACGGCGACGCCAAGAGGAGGAAGATAGGCGAGCTGTTCATCCGGTCCTTCGAGGAGATCGCCGTAGCGAGGAATGTGACGGCCCTCATCCAGGGAACCATAGCTCCTGATGCAATAGAGAGTTCGAGGGGCATGGCCTCGAAGGGGAAGGGCTCGGCCCACGGCGGGAGTATCAAGCTCCATCACAACGTCGGGGGGCTGCCGGAGGAGATGTGGATCAGGGTGATCGAACCCATAAGGGACCTGTTCAAGTACCAGGTCAGGGTTCTCGGGCGTGCCTTGGGGGTCGCCGACCATCTTCTGGAGCGACAGCCATTCCCCGGTCCGGGTCTCTCGGTTCGGATCGCGGGGGCTGCCGACAGGGATGATTTGGAGTCGCTGCGAAGGGCCACCTCCTTGGCCGAACGGGTGCTTGAAGCCCACAAACCCGCCCAGTATCTGGTATACTTCATTAGTCGAAGATCCGAAGGCTGCCGCGAGGCAGGGGAAATCGCAAGGGAGATTCTCGGGGCCGATTTCGAAATCGATGCGTCGATCCATCGCGATGTTGCTGTCGGGGTGAAGGGGGATGAGAGGACTCTGGGACGGATCGTCTCCCTCAGAGTTGAGGATCTTCTCGGGGAGCCCGCCTGGGGCGCGGTCTCCTGGTTGGAGATGCTCCGCCTCCAGAGCGCAATCACAGGGAGGATGAAACCCGTCTGCAGGGTCCTAGCCGCCCTTGGCGAAGGCGGGAAGGGGAGCCTAGGGGCCGTTATCCGAGCTGTAGATACTAGGGATTTCATGACAGCAATGCCCTCGCGCATACCGTTCGAAGAGCTGCTTGAGGTCGGCAGGCAGCTAGGTGAGATCCCTGGCGTTGGGGCTTACTTCTACGAGATAACAACGAAGCCATCCTCCACAATAGAGCTGGAGTAGACTTGGGGCAGAGGATCATCCGTGGCATAGTTCTAGACCCGGGATCATGACCGGGCCGACCGAGCTGTTTTTGTGAACGAGCGTAGGGTGAGGCTGCTCAGAGATGGAGGGTCGGGCAGAGGACCCATCGTCTATTGGATGAGCCGGGACCAGCGAACGAAAGACAACTGGGCGCTAGTCTTCGCCCAGGAACAGGCCGTCAGGATGAGGCGGCCGCTGGTCGTCGTGTTCTGCCTAGTTTCAGGATTCCTCAATGCCGGCCTGCGGCAGTATGTCTTCATGGTGAAGGGACTGATGAAGGTGGAGAGGAGGTTGGCAGAGAACAACATCCCGTTTCGCCTCCTGCAGGGACCGCCCGGAGTTGTGTTGACGAGTTTCTGCGAGGAGAGCCATGCCGGCCTGCTCGTAACAGACTTCGACCCCCTCATGATCAAGAGGCAATGGAAGGATTCGGTGCGGGAAGGCTTGGGGATTCCGATCTACGAGGTGGATGCCCACAATGTGGTGCCCTGCTGGGTGACCTCCCAGAAGGCCGAGTTCGGTGCCTACACCATCCGCCCGAAGATCCTTCGGGTCCTAGACGAGTTTCTGGACAGGCCTAGGAGCATTCGACGCCATCGATCTGCGTGGGACGATGGCTGCGTCCCGACGCCCTGGGACAGAGTCCTTCGCGATCTCCCCGCTGGCCACCCGGTCGAGGAGGCCAAGTGGATTGAACCCGGCGAAGAGGCTGGCCTCGCGGCTCTTCGCCGCTTCATTACTACTGGGCTTGAGAGATATGAGAAGGAAAGGAGCGATCCCTCAAAGGAGGGACAATCGAACCTGTCGCCGTACCTTCACTTCGGGCAGCTGTCGGCCCAGAGGGTAGCATGTCAGGTACGTAACACCAGGGTAGGGGAGGCTGCTAGAGAAGCGTTTCTGGAGGAACTCATAGTCAGGAGGGAACTGTCGGACAACTTCTGCCTCTACAACCCGGCATATGCCAGCATCCAAGGATTCCCAAGATGGGCTGCGGCGACCCTCGATCATCATCGGAGCGACAGGAGGGACTACGTCTACAATCTTGGGGAATTCGAGAAGGGCATGACCCATGACGAGCTGTGGAACGCTGCGCAGTTGGAGATGGTCCGGCGCGGCAAGATGCACGGATACATGCGGATGTACTGGGCCAAGAAGATCCTCGAATGGACCGAATCCCCCGAGCAGGCGATGGATACGGCGATCCACCTGAATGACAAGTACGAGCTGGACGGACGGGACCCGAATGGATATGCGGGCATCGCCTGGAGCATCGGGGGGGTTCACGACCGCCCCTGGGGCGAAAGGGCGGTGTTCGGCAAGATCCGATACATGAGCTACAACGGATGCAAGAGGAAGTTCGATGTCGGCGCATACATTGAGAAGGTGCGCGACTTTTCATAGGAAGGGGCTGCGTCAGTGCCATCTATGAAGATGAGAAGGCGGCGATCTGGGTATGCATATGGTGAGACCAAGAGTCGTCATCAGCAGGTGCCTTGAGTTCGATCATTGCAGGTACGATGGGCAGATGATTACCAGCGCCTTGGTGAAATCTCTCAAAGCTTACGTGAATGCCATCACAGTATGTCCTGAGGTGGAGATCGGCCTGGGGGTGCCGAGGCGGCGGATCAGGGTGGTATCGGGAAGGGACTCCCTGCGCCTGGTTCAGCCTGAGACGGGAAGGGATCTCACCGTCGAGATGCACCGGTTCGTCCAATCATTCCTCTCATCCCTGGAGGACACGGACGGGTTCATTCTGAAAAGTGGCTCGCCCTCCTGCGGCATCAACGATGTCAAGCTCTATGCCACTGCGGAGGGCGGGGGGACGGTCGGGAAGGGCTCCGGTTTTCTTGGCTCCGAGGTCCGGAGGAGGTTTCCGATGCTTGCCCTCGAGCATGAAGCCAGGTTGACAAACCCTAGGATCGCCGACGACTTCCTCATCAAGATCTTCTGTTTCGCAAGATTTCGAGAGGTGAAGGCAAGCGGAAGGGTACGGGATCTGGTCGATTTCCATTCACGAAACAAGATGCTTCTGATGTCCCATCACAAAGCGGAAACGGTTCGACTTGGCAGGATCGTTGCGCGGAGCGGAGATCTGGACGATCCTTTCGCGGACTATGAGCAGAGCCTGAGACGCGCGCTCGCGAGGGGCATGAGGATTCCGTCCGTCGTGGATGTCTTGATGCATTCTCTCGGCCGTTTCAAGAGGGAGCTTGGGGGACAAGAGAAGGGCCCCCTGCTTGACATGCTGGAGGACTACAGAGAAGGGAGGATCTGCATAGCTGGACCCGTTGCCCTCATTCGATCCTGGGCAGTCCGGTTTGGTGACGAGTACCTCCTCAACCAAACCTTCTTGGAACCCTATCCGAGAGGGCTCATAGGGGGACGATTGGACAGGGAATACAAGCACATCGCAGCTTCAGGTGAGGGCTTGGATCCCGACCGCCCAATCTAGCCTATCGCCATTGGGCCACGTTCCCCGGTCGGTGAATATATACAAAGCAGGCCGGCCGCAAC
>CAYVLA010000033.1:0-29758 GCA_964452145.1 Hadarchaeota archaeon (SeqCode) | reverse complement strand
CTCGAATGCCTCATCAAGCCTGGAGGATATCTCCGATATCGTCGGATCCATCTTCTCGTAGTCCTGATCGGCCACGCTATGTATAATGGAGGACAGCTAAAAAGGGTTATCGAGCCAGGGCTATCGCAACCATGCAGTGCCGTCCTACACAAATCCCGGGTCCGAACTGGTCCGGTCAGCGCCTGGGCCACCCGGCGCTCCAGTGCCTCTGGGACGGGGACAGGTCGACCTGGTAGACGCCTTCTCGGACCCTGACGACCACGGGCGCGCCCCTCATTAGGGACTCGAGGTTGATCCTGTAAACGCCGGTGTTCGTCACGCTCAGATTCTCGACCTCGCCTGTCTTTCGTTCCTCCCCTGTGCCCTTACCGGCTGTAACCATAGCTAACCCAGAACCCCTATTTCCAGAATACCGCTGTCGCCCGACGCTTTAAAAACCTTCGAAACACTGTTTCGAACCGTTAAACGGAGAGAAGGGCGGCTCGGGCCGCCCAGGCATCGGGTTCACCGCAGAAGCTTGGCCAGTTCCTCCCCCGCCCTCTCGATCGTGTCGTTACGGATGATCTTCACGGGGGCACCGACCTGGATGGCCATGGCGATGGCAGCAGCTCGATCGAAATCGAAGTGCTCCTCTATCTGCTCCAAGGTCTCATCCACCCTGGCCCTGCCTCTATCCAGTATCCTTCTCCTCAGGATATCGCCCGGGTCGGCCTGAAGTATTACGATCTTCCTCGGCCGTAGCTCCACAAGGACATCCAGAGGGATCCCCGGAACGTAGCCATCTGGGGTGGGAATGGTCAGGTGGGTGTCAACGATGACCTTCCCCTGCATCTTCCCGATCCTCCTAGCCGCCCTTGTCTGGAGATCCCGCTGCGTCCCTAGGTCAAGGAATCTGAGTTCGTCCCGGTTCTTCACCAACTTCTGCCGAAGAGCTTCCTCAAGGATGGCATCGCCGAAGTTGACCCTTGCTACTTCCTTGACTTGGGTCAGGGCATATTTGACGACCGACGACTTCCCGACACCGGAGAGGCCTGCGACAACGTAGACTTCCGACACTTGTTCACATCCGGCCCCGGACTGCGGAAGAGCCCCCTTTCAACGGCCACTGGCGAACCTTGGCTATGTTCACAATCCTCCACTCCCCGTCCTCCCTCTTCAGGCTGAACTCCTCCTCCATATGCCACGCGCCCACGATGCTTTTGGTCGTGCTGATCAGGGTCACAGCCGCTGTGTCGCCCATGACATGCGATCCAGCCATCTTCGATTCCTGTATGTCCATCTTCGTCCGTGCAACTGTGGATCTCATCCTCGAATCGTAGGCATCCCGGGTGTAGCTCTTCCTGATCTCGCTCTCCTTGGAGAAAAGATCATAAATCCTATCGAACCTCTTGGCTCGGTATCCCCTCGAAAACTCCTCGACAACGCTGTCGGGGCTTGCAGCTCGATTCATCGGGCACCAACTCGGGGTTCCGGCTAAGGTAGATAAATGTGGGCCCGACGGCCACGGACACAGTCCATCCACTCATCAGGCCAACTACAACCAAGGGGGATGTAAGAAGGAATTTTATGGACACGCCGGAATTCGGATTCCGCCCTAGGTCGACGGATGACCGGCATGTGTGCAGCGTCATGCCGAACCACCCATGGCAATATTTGTAAGTCGTCGAGGTCCGGCGGGTCTGTCGATGATCAGAAGCCTTAGCCTGAACAACTTCATGTCCTACGCCAGTGCCGAGATACCGTTCTCATCCGGCATCAATTTCATCTGTGGGCCCAACGGATCGGGCAAGTCGAGCATACTGATCGCGATCTCCCTTGCCCTGGGCATCTCGCGCAGCGAAAGGAGCCAGAAGCTCTCGGACCTGATCAGATGGGGGGCGGATAGAGCGTCCATCAGACTAGTTCTTGACAACAGGGCTAAGAACGGCACCAGACCATTCCCCGACTACGAGACGGACGACCTTGTCGTGGAGAGGTTGCTGAATCGAACCGGAGCCTATCCCATCAAGATCGATGGGGTGCCATCGACGAAGGAGGAGCTGACTGCCCTGATCCAGAGCCATGGGATCAACCCGGACAACATGCTCGTCATCATGCAACAGGACATGGTGGAGGCTTTCAGCCTTCTCTCGCCGGTGCAGAAGCTGGAGATGCTTGAAGAGGTCATAGAGTTTCAGTCATACAGACGCGATCTGCTGCAAGCAAAGGACGATCTGGACGCCCTCCTCGAGGAGGAGAAGCAGACCCGCAGGATCCTGGAGGGATCGAGCAGACGAGTGACCGAGTGGGAGAGGTTGTACGAGAAATACCAGAGGAAGAGAAAGCTGGAGGATGATCTGGAGGACCTCCGGTCCGAGGCCCTCTGGGCCAAGGTCGTCGAGGGGGAGAAGACGGTCCAATTACTGGAGTCCCGCAGAGGCGAACGGGAGCAAGAACACGAACACCTGCAGAACAGACTGGAGGAGCTGGAGGTCCGCATCAAGGACAAGTTGGCCCGGGTGGAAGAGGGCTGGGCCAACCTCGAGGCCGAGAAGAATGGGCTGATCACGTCCGTGAGGGAACATGCGGCTCGGGCCTCAAAGGCCGAGATGCTTCGGGCCCTTCTCCGGGACCAGGAAACGAAACGTGGCCTTGTTGAGGATTCCCTCAACAAGGACAGGGCAAATGCGGAGCTTGCGATCAGAAGGCTCGATGAGCTCAGAACCAGCGGCGGGGATCAGGAGCAGGCCCTGCGGGACCAAGCCTCAAGATTGAGGGAAGCCCTTAGAGGCATTCACCGCGAGAACGAGATCGTCACACTACAGGTCGAGATGGCTTCGAAGGCGGCCAGGTGCGAGGAACTTGAGAAAGACATGGGTCTCTTGCAGGACCGCATTCAGAACCCCTATGGCCAAGCCGTTGCAAAGGCTGGCGAGGGTGTGAGATCGCTCCAAGGCCTTGCGGGGGAGGTATACGGACCCATCTATTCATGTATTCAGAGCGATGACTTCTCGTTCGATGTCCTGGAGTCGATGCTCGGGGACCGGTTCATGCGGGCCTTTGTCGCAACGAATGAGGCGGACAAGGCCAGGATCTGGTCGTATCTGAACGAATGCGATCTGGACTCCGAGATCTACGTGGTTGCCGAATCGGCCTTGGTCCTCCTCGAAGAACGCCCTCTTCCGGTCGAGGAGGGGGTCATCGACTGGGTCGTCAACAGGTTAAGGGCACCCAAGCCCGTTCAGGCACTGCTGCATCGCATCGTCGGAGGAGTTCTCCTGGTGAGATCGGGGGAGCCAGTGGAGGATCTGTCAAGGCGTCTTATGGCTCCGGTTATGAACCGTGAAGGCGAGAGCGCTGGACTTCTAGACGGTCTGGTTCCCCGACTCGCGGGCAGGGCATCGGAGAGCCGCAGGTCACTGCGGTTGGAGCTCGAACGCCTCACCGAGGCACATTCGAAGCTGGAGAATGAGATCTCGTCGATCTCGGAACGCCTGGCGGCCGCCGGACAAGAGAGGGACGCGGCGTTCGGCTCCGCTCTGGACAACCTTCTACAGCTTCATTCCAGACTAGAGTTGATGAGGTCGGGCAAGCTGCCGGATGATCTCGTTTTGCGGCGGGAGGAGGAGAGAATTCGCGTACGCTTCGAAGCCCTAGCTGAACTCAAGGAGAGAGATCTCGCCGAGCATGAGAGGAGCATCAAACAACTGCAGGCGGATCTGGCCTCAACCGAGAAGGACGCCACCCGACTGGAGGGGGAACTCGCAAGGGCCGAGATGCGGTACCAGAGGTCCCGCGAGAAGCTCGAGCGACAGCTCCAGGGATACTATGAGCTTGTGGGAAAGAGGCTTGTTCTGACGGATCAACTGCGTTCGGCGAATGCTGGATTACGGGACCTCGACTACAGAATTTCCCAGAAGAAGGAGGAGGTCCAGAGACTGATCCGAGAGGCGGAGGATCTATCACCGCGAGTACCGTCCCCCCGGGAACTGCTCGAGCTGGAACGGCAGATCAACACGATAGGCGGCTCCCTGAAGGAACTCAGCGACGTCCCTGACGACATCGAGGGGGTCTACAGGATGTATCTGAGCGACTTTGAGAACCTGAGGAAGAACCTCCAGTCGATAATGGAGAAGAAGGAGGAGATGCAGGCCGAGTTGAGAAGAGGCCTAGATCGATGGTCGTCGATCATGGATCGATACCTCGCCGAGATCAACAGGGACTTCGACCAGATCTTGGCTTCCATAGGCGCAAGGGGACGCGTGACGCTGACGGAGGGGGACGTGAGAAGCGTCGGACTGGATGTACAGGTGGGATTCTCGGGAAAGGAGATGACATCCATCAGCACCCTCTCCCAGAGCGGGGGAGAGAAGAGCCTTTCGACCATGTCCTTCCTCCTGGCTTTGCAGAACCAGGTTAGGTCCCCATTCCGAGCGGTTGACGAGTACGATGTGCATCTGGACCCGATGAACCGAGACAAAGTCACTCGCCTGCTCAAGTCGGCGGTGGGGCGAGACCGGAACAAGCAGTACCTCGCCATAACTCCCTCGCAGATCTCAAAGGAGGATCTGGAGGGTGCCGAGAACGTAATCGTGGTGCAGAGCATCGAGGGAAGAAGCCGGGTCGGAAGCTTGGTCCTGGAGGCCCAGTGATGAGCGAAGTGGCGGACGCGCTCAGGCAGGGGGTGGAGACCTGTGAGAAAGCCTTGAGCGGGGAGCTGCTGCCGCCCCAGGTCGACGCATGGGACCTCTGGAGGCTTCTGTCCGGGGCATGGGAGAGACTGCAGGGGACGGAGGATCATGTCCTCTATGCGTCCCTCCTAAGGATGATCGTCGCCACCGTTCGTCTGCAGTGCCGGTGGCTGCGCTACGAGGCTGATGAGCTATACGTGGATTCTGACATAGCCAGGGACAAGATTCGATCCCTCCCCACCCGGACGTTGAACACGTTGTTCATCAAGAGCTTCCACCCTCTAGTCGAGCTGGAGGCCGTCACCGAAGGGGCTATGCGAATGGGCAAGGCGCACTGGGACGAGCTTCCTAGCGCCGGCCGGCGAGAGGAGGCTCCGCTCGACAGGTTCCTGAGTTTTGGGGCAGACTCGGATGCGGCACGGCAGGTTGTCCGAGAGATCCCGTTCGAGCATATGCTGGACGCGCTGGCGGCGGAGCTTGCGGCCAGGGGCGATCAGCCCGGGATATCCTACAAGGATTTCATCACCCGGAGCGGCCGGGCCGAGTTCCCCGAGATGGTCAGCCGCAGCTACCTTGTCAGCTTCCTGGTCTCACAGGGAAGGCTGGAGCTGGAGCCCGACGGGGAAGATGCGAGAATTGTGGAGGCCAGCGGTGGACCGAGGCTGAGATCCCAGAGCCTTGCCGTGATCGTGAGGCGGGCCGGAAGGGATGACGCGGATGCTGTCGCCAGATGAAGCATCGGTTCTGAGGATGATCCTGTTCCGGCGAGGTCTGCGCCCTGGAGCCTCTCTGGACGAGCTTGAAAAGGTCTGCCAAGCACCCTTGGAGGATGTAATTGCAGGGCTCAAGGAGCAGCTGGGACAGCTCGGACTCGAAATCGTTGTCGTGGACGAAACGGAGGGATTCATGTCCGAAGGTAGAAAGAGGGCGTTTGTCAGATCGAGGGAGCCCCTGCGCAGGGAGGACCTGAAGATGTGCGGATGGGACCGTCGATCCCTTGCGGCCCTGGCCGTCACGAGCGCGTATCTGGCGAGCCGGGGCGGCCGGGCCAAAGAGCTCGAGCTGGTGAACATCCTCGGGACCAAGAAGATCTCCCCCCGGAGAATCGACAGAATGGTGGAGGCCGGCTACTTGGCACGGGATGGAGAGATGATCGGCCTTTCGTGGAGGGCTCTGGCTGAGATAGACCAGGAAAAGCTGAAGCGCCTCTTTCTGGCAGCCCGGGCAAGGTCAGGGCCGGACCGGCAGGAGCCTGCCTAGGCCCATCCCTGGGCCGAGACCCAGTTATAGAAGGATATCCTCTGCTTCTCGTCCATGTAGGCCAGGAATATGAATCTCCCATCCTCGGGGAATAGGTCTATCTTCCTTCCCTTGTAGACGAATCTGACCTTGTGGAGCTTCCCGATTCTGGACAGATCGAGTCCTCCCTGCGAAAGGGATCTCAGGGTGAGCAAGACGTCATCCCCCAGGAGTGAGATCTTCTGGGGACGGCCTTGAAGATCGATATTGGTGAAGTCAACGTACGAGATCCCGACGGCGCCCGAGCCCGCCCTGTCGGAAACCCATCCCGGATCGGAGATGCTGGCCAGAAGTTGGTCCGTTGAGATTCCCCAGGGCGAGAAGGCGTCTTCGCTGCCGCACAGGAAATGCGATAGGATCGTCAGAGTCCTTGCCTCCCTGTTGGGATCTGGGGTGCCTATCTCCAGGAAACCGGACGGCGAATGAAAGACCGCGATGACCCGCCTGATCAAGGTGTCCCAGTGCCTTCCCTCCATCTCCTCTGCGTAACGGATCTTGTCGACGTACTTGATGAAGAATAGGAATGCCTCGTCCCGGAGGAGTACCCTCTCCAGGGTGGCAAGCTTGCCCGGCATGCTCAGGCGGGACTCAACCGCGTTCCTCAGCTCCTCAAAGGACGGTGATTCGGCCTCCAACAAGGCTTGCAGATCGGCCTCGATCCGCCCTTCCCCGAGCGTGTACCTCCGAAAGGTCTTAGCCCTTTCCTGGGCCATGAGGAGCTGCACGTCCCACAGGATGTCTCTGGTTTCCCGCTCCATGAGCGACAGCACGAGATCATCGCGAGTTGCGCCCTCCCTGGGGACTTGCTGCATTTCGGCGGTGCGTTCGAGCAGAAGGTCGGCCGTGACGTTTTTCTTTATCTCCGCTGCATTGTAGAGCTCATCGGCGACTTCTCTGTGCGCGGCGTAGAGGATGTCGACGAACTCCTCCTTGGAGGTTCCCGCTCTGTGTACGACACCTCTCTTCTCGGCGAAACCTATCAGGGCGTCGAGGGAATAAGACATTATTCTGGACTTTACGAAAGGCTCCGGAATCTTGTCCGTTCCGCTCCCCATGCAAATCGATTGACAAGTGGAGGGGTCTCTATTATCTTTTCCGAAGGCATCCGTATCGGTGTGATCTCATGGCGTCGGTCAGGCTGGGTCTGATGACCATCCTGGCAAGATCGGGGGCGGAAGCAGCTAGGATGATCGGGGAGGGCTCATACGACGGCATCCTGATGGACGTCCCACAGGAAATGCAGCATATCGTTGACCGGGCGAGGAGCGGCTTTGACCCTGCCTGGACCGAGGAAGCCGTGGGCCAGCTCCTGGGCACCCTGTCGGGTTCGTGGCTGTACAGGAACGGACCGCTCCTGGAGTGTCTCAGCCTGGTCGACGGGCCCCTAACACCTGTCATCTGTGTAGGTGACATGCAGGGGGAAATGATGACGCTCGAAGACAAGATGTCCATCTCGCTTCTGGAGTACAGATCCCTCTCGACTCGTATCTCGATTCCGGAGTGGCGATCCAGCATTGCGCAATCCTGCAGCAATACGGGCAAGGCGATTCGGCGGTTGGCGGACAGGGTCCTGTCGATTCTGAGGGCTGGTGGGAAGTGGCTCTGCCTTGCCGGGGTTCAGGCAAGGATGCTTGACCAGATGCTCACCTGGGAGGGCCACAACTGCGAGACGATCCTCCTAGGCCGTCCCTACCTGGGGACGCCGTTGGAGGCCCTCGGGGCCGAGCTGTCCGAGGGCAATCCTACAGATGACCGAGTCGCCTACCTGGTTCGGCTCCACCTCGAGTTCATCCGAGATTACGTTATGGTCTCCGAAAGCGTCGATGAGGCGTACGACCGCTGGCTGCGCGAGGGCCAGTGGGCCAAGCTCTACCATCAAGGCCTGAGGTAGTCAAAGCTCCGTTTGGGCCTCTCCCAGGTCTCGCTCTTTGCAGAGCCGAGGACGGCTGCAACCAGCAGTGGGAAGGCTATGGTCGCATCTGAGTGGACGGTGGCCATCCGAGCCCTGGGCGATACCTTGCCCCATGAGATGGATTCCTCGAGGGTGCAACCAGACAGGCCCCCCCAGTGAGGAGCGTCGGTCGTGATCTGGATGGCGTAACGGTGCCCTCCCCTGTCATTGCCCAGCAGCTTGGCCACGACCTGGGTCTGCTGAATGTAGTTCTTTGGGGTCCCGCCGCCGACGTAGATGACCCCGGTGCTTTCGCTCCTAGTCACGATCTCGGTTATCTCCTCGATGTCGGCGACCAGATCCAATCGGGGGCAGCGCCCCAGCTCTCGTCTGGCCAGGACCATGCTGATTCCAAGTGAGCTGTCCGCGATGGCAGGGCAGAAGAGGGGGATCCCCTCTCTGGCGGCCGTGCTCACCACGCCATCTCGCGACTTCCCGGAGGATACGGCCCGCCCCAGACGATCCAAGTACTGTCTGGTGGTCATTCTCCTCTCCCCCATTCGAGCCGATATCTTCGCGATGGCATGGTCGGTTTCCTGAAATGCTTCCTCGCTCGCGTAGACGTCGTAGATCCGGTCTATCATGTCCCTGCCGAGCTTTCTGTCGTCAGCTGATGCATCCCCCTGCCAGTGGTGGCCGCCGAGGGCCTCATGGATGTCGTGGTAGAGATTGGCTCCGGTGGAGACGCACACGTCGACCATGTGGTTCTCCAAGGCAGTACAGATCGTGCTGCGCATCCCGGCCGGGACCATCGCCCCGGCCAATCCAAGGAACACCGTCGTGGTTGGATCGGCCAACATCCTTCTCCACACATCCGCGGCATGTCCCAGGTTCCTCGCCTGGAAGGCCGTTCCACCCATCTGTCGCACGATGTCCTCCACGGTCATCCGATCTTTGATCTGAACGCCCTCGATGGGGCGATCGCACTTGTGCATGCACGCACCTGTCCATCTTGGCTCTTAACTCCTTTGATCTGTCCGGTTCCCGACTGGGGGTCATCGAACGCACCGCGTGGCGGCAGCTAGGGAGGCCAAGGCACGGGCACGGGGCTCAAACAAATCTTTAATTGGGAGACCCATGATGCAGGTGGGTTAGGCGATGCCCAGAACGGGAACCATGGATCTTCCCCTTCACGGGGGGGCGGCGCCCCAGTGGCTTGTTCAACGGATGGTGAGGTTGGCTAGGGCCATCTGCGAGGCCATGATTTCCGAGTACGATGAGATGGAGCTTCTGAAGAGGTTGTCAGATCCGGATTGGTTCCAGGCGCTGAGTTGCGTTCTGGCCTTCGACTGGCACAGCTCGGGCACAACGACCGTTCTCTGTGGGGTGCTGAAGACGGTTCTTGACCCGGAGGAACACGGGGTCGCGGTGGTTGGAGGGAAGGGATCCCGATCGAGAATGGCCCCCGCCGAGATAGACCAACTCGCGCCTCGTCTGTCCCTTGGGACCTCTGGGGCCGAGGATCTGAAGAGGGCAAGCAGGCTCTCGGCAAAGGTCGACTCCGCTCTCATACAGGACGGGTACAACCTCTACCATCACTGCATGTTCATATCAGAGTCGGGCGAGTGGGCAGTCGTCCAACAGGGCATGGACCCGGTATCAAGAACCGCTAGGAGGTACCACTGGCTGTCTGTTGACCTGAAGGGATTCGTCGAGGAACCACACTCCGGGATTGCCTGCGATCTGCGGCGGGACTCCGTTCTGAATATGACCTCCAAGGAAGCACGTCAATGCCGTAAGATGAGCCTCGAGCTCGCGGGCCACAGCCGGGAACAGTTGTTGGATGATCTCGCCATGCTGAGGGCAGGCTTTCAGAGGTCCCTCTTGCAGTGGGCGGGCGGGAAGTTGCCTTCTCACAGAGTCCTGCCGGAAAGAGTAGACTGGGCGGTCATGAACAGGATCTACGACTTCAGGCCGAGAAACTACGAGGATCTAGTCCTCGTTAGAGGCGTGGGGCCCATGACCGTGAGAGCCCTCGCCCTGATCTCCGACCTCATCTACGGGAAGCCCCCAAGCTGGGAGGACCCCGTCAAGTACTCCTACGCCTTCGGAGGCAAGGACGGGGTTCCCTACCCGGTGGATAGACACTCCTACGACGAGGGGATAGAGGTGCTCAGCAACGCGGTCAAAGATGCCAAGCTAGGCGATTGGGAGAAGATGGGGGCCCTACGATCTCTCAGGCGTCTCACTCCCCCGGGCATCCACGAGGATGGTGGATCATGGCTCACATAGGATTCGAGGAAGGTCGGGAGTTTCAGCGGGCATTTGGATGCTCGGGCCTGCCTTCTCTAAACGATGTCCAGAAGCGGGCCGTGCCGGCCATTCTTGCAGGCAAGAACCTTCTCATCGTGGCGCCGACCGGCTGCGGGAAGACCGAGGCCGCCATGCTTCCGATTCTCAGCAGATACCTGCAGAGCCGAGGAAAGGGCATCTCCATCCTGTACATCACCCCTCTCAGAGCTCTTGGGCGGGACATGGTCAGGAGGCTGTCAGCATGGGCGCAAGCCCTCGGCATCTCGGTTGACGTCAGGCACGGCGACACCTCGCCTGCGACGAGGCGGAAGCAAGCCCGCTATCCCCCCGAACTCATGGTCACAACGCCCGAGACCCTGCAAGCCCTCCTCGCGGGAACGGCCATGCGCAAACACCTCGCCGGGGTCAGATGGGTGGTTGTCGACGAGGTCCATGCAATCCTGACCAGCAAGAGGGGAGTCCAGTTGGCAGTGGGGCTGGAGAGGCTGCGACTCCTTTGCAGGGAGGGATTCCAGATCATTGGCCTATCGGCAACGCTTGCGGAACCCGAGGAGGCAGCCAGGCTGATCTGCGGCCTGCAGCCCCGCGAAATCCAGGTGCCTCCCCTGGCCAAGGAGTACCAGTTCAGAGTTGAATACCCGCAGCCCCATCCCGGGGACCTAGACCTTGCTGACGACCTGTTCTCGTCTCCCGAGGCAGCCGCCAGAGTTCGGAGGATCAAGGAACTCGTCGAGGCCCACCGCTCCGTCCTTGTGTTCGCCAACGCTCGAACGCTGGTCGAGATGCTGGGTTACCGCCTCTCCAAGATCATGCAGGCCGGAGTCCACCACGGCTCGATTTCCCGGGAGGAGCGAAGCGCGATGGAGGACTCCTTCAAGAGAGGCGAGCTACGGGCCCTGGTGTGCACGTCCACTCTGGAGCTGGGCATAGACGTAGGGTTCGTGGATTTTGTAGTGCAGTACCTCTCCCCTATGGCGGTCTCCTCGCTGGTTCAGAGGTTCGGGAGATCGGGTCATCGCCCCGGGGAACGCTCCCAAGGATCTATCATATGCACGACGGCTGAGCAGGTTCTGGAGTCCATCGCCATTGCCAGGCTATTCATCGATGGAAGGCTGGAATCCCCCAGGCCTCACGAGAAGGCATTGGATGTTTTGGCCCATCAAGTGGCGGGACTTCTCATGGACGGCCTCAACCCCAGGCCCAACGAGGCCTACGAACTCATCCGCAGGGCTCATCCGTACCGTAAGCTCACCTATTCTGAGTTCCTCGATGTCGTCCATTTCATGGAGAGTCTAGGCATCCTATCCGAATCCGCGGGCCACCTCAGGAGGACCAGTGCCACATCGAGATACTACTTTGAGAACCTCTCCATGATCCCCGATGAGAGAAGATACCCGATCATGGACCTCTCCAGCGGCAGTGTCGTTGGCAACCTTGGGGAGGAATTCGTCGCCCTCTACTGCCGGGTCGGCCTGGACTTCATCTGTAGGGGAAGGGTGTGGAGGATCGTAAAGCTCGGGAACGACGGCGTGGTGACGGTGAGTCCGAGCGAGTACAACCTCGGGGCGATACCGGGCTGGGACGGGGAACTACCTCCCGTTGCGCGGGAGGTCGCTCAGAGAACCGCTCTTCTTAGGAGGCGGATGGATCTCCTAGAGCCAAGCGTCGCGGTGGACGATGAGGCGATGGCCCTGGTTGAAGAGGAACTTGAGATCGAGAAGGCGGATGGCTTGGTGCCTGATCCGGGCGAGCTTGCGTTCGAGATCTTTGATCGCTTCCTCGTCGTTCATTGCTGTTACGGGACGAACATAAACCGCACCCTCATCCTCGTCCTAAGGCAGCTCTTCGCCGAGGGTGCCATGGGCGAGCGCGAAGGCCCGGATCTCGTTGCCAACTCGGATGCATATCGCATCATGATCGATTTCGGTAGGAAACCCTTGCTGGCACGGATGGAGCGAGTGGCCCGGCGGCTTGCCGACTTGAGGGCCGAGGACGTGGAGGCCCTCGTCCGGCGCCAGATCGAGCAAAGCTATCCGTTCAGCCTAAAGCACATCGCTGCCAGGTTCGGAGTCATCCCGAGAGGGATCCACCTGTTCGACGCTAGGTCAAGGGACCTGGAAAACAGGTTGAGGGGGACCCCTGCATACGAGGAGGGGATAAGGGAGGGGATGGTGGAGAGGCTCGACGTCCAGGGCACGGCGGAACTCGTCTCTGCCCTGTCACAAGGCGAGGTGGTGATCAGGTGCTTCGAGAGATCCGTGGAGGAGGGGCCGACCATCTGCGCCCGAAGGATCCTGGAAAGGTATGCTGCGATGCCCGAGCTGGGCTCAGGAACCTCCAGGGAGGAGACCCGGAGGATCAGGAACAGGCTCCTGAGGCGCACCGTCCGAGTCAGATGCTTCGATTGCGGAGAGGAGAGGAGGACGAGGATCGGAGACCTGGAGGAGCGCCCGGAGTGCCTGTCCTGCGGCTCCCGCTTCCTCACGCTGCCTTCCGGGGTCGAGGAGAGATTGGCTCTTGAGATCAAGGTTTCCGGTGGCAGAGCCCAGAACCGCGAGATGATGTCCAAGCTGAAGAGGAAGGCCGACCTGGTAGCCATCTACGGTAGGAAGGCCATCCTGGCTCTTGAGGTGAGGGGCATCGGTCCCCAGACGGCCTCGAAGATCCTCAGTCGGATGCATGAAGATGAGGCGGAGTTCATCGCGGACCTGGTAAGGGCTAGCGGGAAGTACGAGGTCACACGACCGTATTGGCCGAGCTAGACAGGTCGGCGGAAAAAGGGAAAGAGAAAGGGGCGCTCTAGGCCCTAGTACTCAGGCCCGTACTCGCCGCCGCCTCCGGGAGGTGTCTTCTCCTTCTCCAGCTCCTTGGAGGCGATGACGTCGTCGATTCTCAGTATCATCATGGCGGCATCGCACGCCGACTTGAGGGCTTGGGACTTGACCGACTGGGCCTCTATGACGTTCTCCTTATACATGTCCTTGATCTTGCCCGTGAAGACATCGATACCCATGCTCGGGCCCTTCTCGGCTGCGGCGGCCACCAGGTCCTGCATGATGTCGATCGGGTCCAGTCCGGCGTTCTCTCCGAGGGATCTCGGAATGGCTTTGAGGGCTTCGCTGAAGGCTTGGACAGCCAGTCCCTCGCGTCCCCCTACCGTCTTGGCGTACTCATCCAGCTCCTTGCAGATGGCGATCTCACTGGCTCCGCCTCCCGCCACGACCTTGGGGTGCTTCATCACTTCGGCTACGACGGAGACCGCGTCGTGCAGGGCGCGCTCTATCTCGTCGACCACATGCTCGGTTCCCCCTCGGATCAGGATAGTCACGGCCTTGGGGTTCTTGCAGTTCTCGACGAAGACCATCTCGTCGCCCGCTATCTTCCGCTCCTCAACCAGCCCGGCCTCGCCGAGATCGGCCTTGGTGAGCTCCTTGAGACTGGTGACCACGTTGCCCCCGGTTGCCCGGCTCAGCTTCTCCATGTCCGACTCCTTGACCCTTCGGGCGGCCAGGATACCCGCCTTGGCAAGGTAGTGCTGGGCAAGATCGTCGATGCCCTTCTGGCAAAGGAGCACGTTTGCGCCCACCTCCTTGACCTTATCGACCATCTTCTTGAGCATGTTCTCCTCCTCCTCGAGGAACTGCCGAAGCTGGTCGGGCGAGGTGATGTTGATCTTGGCGTCGGTCTCGGTCTTCTCTATCTCGAAGGCTTGATTCACCAAGGCAACCTTCGCCTTCTCCACGCGCTTAGGCATGGAGGGGTGAACCCTCTCCTTGTCGATCAGTATGCCGTTTATGAGCGCTGAATCGGTGGCCGATCCGCCCTCCTTCTTCTCCAGCTTGACGTGGTCGATATCGATGTCGAACTTGCCGTCGGTCTTCTCGGCCACGAGCTTAACGCCCTTCACGGCAAGGTCAGCAAGCTCCTCCCTTGCGGCCTCGGCTCCCTTGCCGGTCATCGATGTGATGGCGATGTTCCTGAGGGTCTTGGCATCCTCGGGGTCAACCGCCTTGCCGATCTTCTCCAGTATCTCCAAGGCCCGGGCCTGGGCCATCCTGTAACCTTTGATGATCACGGTGGCGTGAACATCTTGGTCAAGAAGCTTCTCGGCCTGGCTCAGGAGCTCGCCAGCCAGCACGACGGCCGACGTGGTTCCGTCCCCAACCTCCTCGTCCTGGGTCTTGGCCACCTCGACCAGCATCTTGGCTGCCGGGTGTTCGACATCCATCTCGTCGAGTATGGTCGCCCCGTCGTTGGTGATGACGACGTCGCCCAGTGTGTCGACGAGCATCTTGTCCATGCCCCGTGGACCCAGAGTCGTTCGAACGGCTTCCGCTATCACCTTTGCGGCCATTATGTTGTTTCTCTGGGCATCTCTGCCCCGGGTTCTCTCGGAACCCTCCTTCAGTATCAAGACAGGTGTTCCGCCTAGCTGAGCTGCCATGGTGAACTCACCACTTGTACGTCGGGACTGATTACTTACGGCTTATATAAAAATCTTACAGATTTCTTTCCCCTTCCCTCCTCCCCCTCACCTGCTTCATACCACCGCTGTGGCGCCATGCCAGGCCTCTCTTCCGTCCGCCCTCGCCTCGACCATTCGGCTGGTGTTCCCCTGTGGACCTGGGGGCGTGGCGCATACGACTCTCACCATCCCCATCTTGGGGGATCCCGGGCAATGCAGAGGATCGATTCGAATAAGACTTATAAGATTCCCTCAACCCTCCCGTTGCACATGGATATCTGGTACGGGTACGGCAACCTCCTCATCTATGCGGGGGAGATACTGGCATTGGTGGGCATAGTCCTAGTCGCCTACTCCCTGATTCGCGAGAGGATGAAAGACCGCGTTGAGACGGGGCGAAAGCCGACCAGGAAGGGCCTGCCCTACCCCGACCTCTACTACTGGCACATCCTTCAACAGCGGACTTCCGTTGCCCGACGGATCAAGCGAGCGATCTGGAAAGAGAGATCCCACGGCGTGTAGGTGGCTCAGCGCGCGGTGGCCTTCGACCTCTGGACACTGGCCTTCAGAGCCTCGATCAAGTCCCGGGCCTCCTCCCTCTGAACTTGAGGCTCTGCTTCCAGCGTGATGCCGCTGATCTTGGAGTCGATGAGCTTGATGAGGGCCTCCCTGTACTCATCGCGGTAGGTCTCGGGCTGAAACCTCTCCGTCATGGCATCCACCAACTGCTGGGCCATCTTCAGCTCGTTTGGCCTGAGGGTGACATCCGAAAGCATGGGCACGACGTCCGGGCTTGGGCGGATCTCGTCGGGGTAGAACATCGTTTCAAGCACGAGGCTCTTCTGGAAGTGCCTTACGCAGCAGAGATGCTGCTTGGTCTTAATGACGATCCTGGCAACCGCGATCCTGTTGGTCAGCTGCATGACTTGGGTGAGGAGAGCGTATGGCTTCTCTGCACCCTCCTCCGGGGCAAGGTAGTAGGACTTGTCAAAGAAGATCGGGTCTATCTCGCTTAGATCGACGAACTGAACGATATCTATGTTCTTGCCACCGGGAAAGGGAATCGCCGCCAGATCCGCATCGTTGACGATCACCCACTTGCCCTTCTCGTATTCGTATCCTTTCGAGACATCCTGCCACGGGATGACCGCATTGCACTGGCTGCAAACCCTGTCGTACTTGAGCGGCGTTCCACACTGGGTGTGGACGTAGTTGAAGGAAACCGATTTGGATTCGATCGCCGGGAACATGGTAACGGGTATGGTCACCAATCCGAAGGTTATGTAACCTGACCAGAGATTGCGCATTCAACGACCCAGAACTTGGGTGTCCCCGGCTGCTATTAATCCTATTTCAGAAACGGGACAGAGATCAGAAAGGTCTAATCCAGCTCCCTTGTGGCCTTCCCCATGCCGCTTTCCCTTATCGCAAGGGTCACCGCAAGGGTCTTCGCTCCGTCCGAGATGGGGGTCAGGGTGTCGCTGTCCGTTCGGATCGCGTCAACGAAGTGTCTGGCCTCAGACATGCTCATATCGGTCACCTCGTTGTGGTACTCCTCCCTGGCTCCGTTGGAATTCCACGTGATTCGGATTGAATGCGGATCTGGAAGGTCAAGGACGGCCTTCTTGGTGAAGATCGAAAGGTCAACGATCCACTTGCCGCGGTATCCGCCCGTCGTTGCGACCATCGAGCCCACCGCTCCCGAGAAGAACCTCAGAGAGGTCGAGCTGACGTCCTCTATCTCCAGATCCGGGACATCGGTCCAATACCGCCTGTCCATCTCGGAGTGGACCCTCACTATGTCTCCGCAGAGGTACCTTAGAAGATCCACCGCGTGGGTAGACTGCTCAACTATCTGGCCCCCTCCCTCCGAGATCTTGCGCCACCAGGATCCCCCGAGAAAGTTGCACACATACTTTCCCAAGGCCATCGTGATCGCACCCAGCTCCCCGGTCTGCAATAGGGACCTCGCCCTCTGAACGCCCTTGCCGAACCTCAACTGGTACCCCACCTGGCTCTTGACACCTGCCTTCTCCACTGACCACACCATTCGGTTCGCAAGTTCCATGTTAAGGGCGATAGGCTTCTGAATGAAGACGTGGATTCCCCGCTCAGCTGCTAGTTCAACCTCATTGCTGTGGGCGAAGGGGGGAAGGCATACGTATACAGCGTCCATCTCCTCCTTCTCCAACATCTCTTCAAAGCTCGTATAGGCACGTCCTCCGTACTCGTTGCAGTAGGAATCGGCCCTCTCACGTACGATGTCGCAGAAGGCGACGAACCTGACGTTTCCAAGCTCTTTGAGGGGCTTGGTATGTGCCTTCGCGATGCCGCCAGAACCTATGAAGCCAACGGACAGCTCGTTCATTTCATCACGCGGCACCGTTCGCGCGTTCCTTATTAATGCCACACAGTCGTCCAGTCCAATCATCCGAAGGGCCCGAAAAGCCTTATCAGCCATCAGACAGGCGAGGACGAGATGTCGTCCCGGGTCCGGTTCAGGGCCCTGTACCTGGTCTACTTCGCCGCGCTGGGCTCAGTTCTGCCCTATCAGGTCCTGTTCCTAGAGAGGAACGGGCTTTCGGCGACCGAGATAGGGTTCCTTGCATCTCTTGCGGCGCTGGCTGCCGTGGTGCCAGGCCTCCTCTGGGTCTCATGGTCTGACGCTGTCCACAGACGAGGGCCGTTCATCGTCTTCGGGTTCGTCGCCCAGATGGGCCTCTGGCTGGCGTTTCCACTGGCTACGCGTTTTGGA
Source organism: Hadarchaeota archaeon (SeqCode) (assembly GCA_964452145.1). Lineage (GTDB taxonomy): Archaea > CAYQAE01 > CAYQAE01 > CAYVLA01 > CAYVLA01 > CAYVLA01. The sequence goes on along the minus strand of CAYVLA010000033.1, from coordinate 12,365 downwards.
CAGTTCCTCCTCCTCATGGTCTCCGGGGCGATTGCGGTTCCCCCCTTGGAAGCCCTCCTGAATGCCATGGTCTTGGGCAGCTTGGAGAAGGGAAGGATGGGATCGGGTTATGCCCTGGTGAGGATATGGGGATCAATCGGTTGGATCATCTCGGGGGCGATCGTGGGAGTCGTGATCCAAGCCGGAGGTCTGAAGATGGCTTTCGTCGTTGGCGCGCTGCTGTTGGTCGTCTGCTTGACCCAGCCGATCGCTGATGGAATGAAACCCGACGGGGTCCTACAGCAATCAGATCCAAGGAGACACGCAAGCCTGAATTGGTCCTATTCTTTTCTTGTCGCGACGGTGATGAGAGCCGTAAGCCTCGGAATGAGCTACACCTTCGTGTCGGTGTATCTCGACGGTATAGGGACCCCCCTTTGGCTCCTCGGTTGGGCCTGGGCCATCTCGGCGCTCCCCGAGATACCCATCATGGTCTTCGCAGGGAGGCTATCGGACCGCATAGGCAGGGTCCCGCTTCTGGTGGTCGGCTTCTCGTGCTCAGGCATCATGGCCTTCCTCTTCTCCGCCGTCAGATCGCCATCCCTGGCAGTGCCTCTGATGGCGTTGAGCGGGGTCTCCTACGGTTTTTGGTATATCGCCTCGGTTGGTTACATTGCAGACGCGACTCCCTACGGAAGACAGGCTACGGCTCAGGGTCTCTTCGCGTTGCTCACCACAAGCCTGCCAAGGGTGGCGGGTCCCTATCTAGGAGGGCTGATGATAGATCGCTTGAGTCTCTCAAGCATGTTCGGGGTCTCAGGGATCCTTTCCCTTCTGGCCTCGGCCGTGCTCGTGCCTGATTGGAGAAAGTCCGCAAAGCGGGGCCGGGACGCGAGTTAAATAACCCACTCACCCATGGAGGCGCAGGTGCCCGCCCATGATGCAGGAATCGAAGACCATTCGGGAGATGTCCAAGATGGGTAAGTCTCGAGCAACAGCACGGATGGAGTATGTAACCAGCATCGATAAGGTGCCCAAGAAGATCTGGCAGCCTGCGAAAATCGGGGAACCGGAGCCCATCGCCACCTTGCTTGACGGCCAGGATCTGGTAACCCCGGGGCGCGAGGGCGCAATACCCGGTTCCGAAGCCCTGAAGATCTTGGTGCAGAACTACCGGCCGGGCGGATCCCACAAGCCACACACCCACGACGACTGTGAGCAGGTGTTCTTCTGCAAGGCAGGCAGCGGACAGTTCCTGTTGGATGAGGAGTGGTTTGACATTGAAGAGGGGGATGTTGCATACGTTCCCAGGCATGTGACCCACGCGGCCAGGAACACCGGCGCCTCGGTCCTCACCCTTATATTCATCAGCATCCCACTGGGCCGAGGCTGAGATCCGGGCGGTGCCGGGGATTTGGCAGAGGAAGGCATCCTTGTCGTCGAGATACGGCACAGAGGGCGGTTAGTTCCGGCAAGGGCACATTTGCTGGCCTCGGATGGCACTTACAGATACCCCTCTGGATGTCTTCCTTACGATAAGGATAAGCATTTCACCACAGAAGGCGCTTTCACGGCGACCCTTCCCTGCGGAGAAACATCGATCCTAGTCGAGAAGGGGAAGGAATTCGTCCCCATCGACGACCTGCTGGATATCCGGGCAGGCGAGGAGACATCCAGAAGGTACGACCTGAGGCGTTGGGTGGACATGGCCAAGTTGGGCTGGTACTCGGGCGACACCCACGTCCACCGACCGCTGGGTGACATGTTGCATCTCATGGAGGCCGAGGACCTGAACGCGGCATCCGTCATCACGGTCTGGAACCAGAAGGATGAATGGAAGGGCAGGACCATCCCGAACAGGAGAGTTGTTCGGAAAGGAAGACGGGCATATGGGATACTCAGCCAGGAGGACGAGCGAGCCGGAGGAGCGGTTATCGCACTGGATCCGAAAAATCCTGTGAGGATGATGGCCGGCAAACATTTCCCCCCGGGGGCAGCCTACTGCCGAGAGTGGAGAAGAGGAGGAGCAACCATCGAGCAGGAGAAGCCATTCTGGTGGGAGGCTCCGGTGAACGTCGCTCTTAGGCTGGTCGATACCATCGGGGTGGTCAACAACCATCTGCAGAGGACCCAGGTGATGGACAATGAGGCGTGGGGTCGGGAGAGGGACCGCACTCGGTATCCGGGAAAGGAAGGATTCGTGCAGAACGTCCTGGATCTGTACTACGGGTTCCTCAATCTGGGTCTCAAGATACCGCTGACTGCGGGCTCCGCATCCGGCGTGCTCAGAAATCCGTTGGGGTACAACCGGCTATACGTCTACCTCGGCCGGTCATTCGGATATCGGAGGTGGTTTGATGGGATGAAGTCGGGGAAGGCGTTTGCTACCAATGGGCCAATGCTCATTCTCCGCATCGACGGATCGCTTCCCGGCCTGACCCTCACCTATCCGAGATCGGTACAGGTGACGGTTGAGATCGTTGTTCTCTCTTTCCGAGGACTGGATCGCGTCGAATTGGTCAAGAACGGGGAGGTCATCGAGTCATCTTCATCTGAGGGCCGAAGCAGCGAGCACGAGAAGGTCGTGCTCAGCCTCGACGAAAGCTGCTGGATCGCTGCCCGGGCCTTCGAAAGGAGCAGAGAGACCGTACGGTTCGCCCATTCAAACCCTGTGTTCCTCGAGATCGGTGGCGCGATGCTTCCCTCAAGGCTAGACGCGGAGTACTTCGCGAGGTGGTGCAGGGAACTCTCTGCGAAGATTCGAGGGGAGCTGCGGGCAAGCTTACCGGAGGGTGAGCTTCGCGAACTCGTTGACCTGTATGAGCGAGCGGCACGGTTCTACGATGCGTTGGCCGAGAGGCCTCGTCAGGGAGACAGAAGGAGAGAGCTCCCCCGGAAGTCTCAAATGGGAGCAACCCGCTAGCTAGCTACCATGGTGTCCGAGGAGAGATGGAAGAGGCACTTGGTTGACAGGCTTGCTTGGGGCTCATTCTTCATCGGGCTTGGCATTCTCTACCTCACCAAGGAGCGGTACGGGTTCGATATCTGGTCCGCGGGGCTTGTACTTGCGGGATCGATAATGATCATCTCCAACATCGTAAGGGCCGGCTGGAAGACTAAGGTGAGCACCGGAAGTCTTGGACTCGGCGCAGTATTCCTGGTCGTGGGGGTGAGCATGCTCGGAGGAGTCAAGCTGAACTGGTTCGCGCTTCTCCTGCTCCTGATAGGCCTTTGGATTACCCTTGACGCGTTGGCGAAGAGGCGCTGATGGTAGGCCTGCAACGCGACTCCGCGGGAACCAACCTCGAAGCCTACTTCTCTAGCTTCTTCTTGGTTTCCTCCAACCACCGGCGTCGCCTGTTTTCCTCCTCGACCCTCAGCCTCTCCTTGTACCTCTCCTCCCTCTCCGTCCGCGGATCCCTGAATGACTTCAGCGGATCCTTCTTCCTCCTCGGGATCTCGTCGTCGTTCCAGGACACGACACCACCCAGATGGATTCGACAAATATAGTTATATTTGGGGCCTTAATATATGGGGCCACAGCATAAAAAGGAGCCTTGGGATTGGAGAAGCCGAGAATTGAAGTTCAGAACATTGTTGCCTTCGTCGACCTGAAGACCGAGCTGGATCTTGAGCGCCTTGCGTTTGAGCTCCCTGACAGCGAGTATGACCCCGACAGATTCCCGGCCCTGATCGTGAAATTCAAACAGCCGAAGATATCCTTCCTCGTCTTCCGGAACGGGAAGATGAACTGTACGGGCGCCGACCACATAAGCAAGATAGAGGAGGGCGTGGCGAAGCTGGTCAGCCAGCTGAGGGGTTTGGGAATTGAGATAAAGAAGGATCCAAAGATAACCGTGACCAACGTCGTCGCGACGGTCGATCTTGGCTTGGTCATGAACCTTGACGAGATAGCCCTCAACATCGAAAACGTCGAGTACGAGCCCGAGCAGTTCCCGGGCCTTGTATACAAGCCCTATGAATCGACGGTTTCGGTGTTGATATTCGGGACGGGCAAGCTCGTCGTTGCGGGACTCCGCGATGCCTCCGAGGCCAGGGGGGTCGTCGATGGCCTCCTGGAGAGGCTGAGGGAAGCTGGCTTGGTCTGAGAGCTAGAAGAGGTCGAAGTTCAGCTCCCTAGTCGAGCGGTCCGGGGACATCAACAGCAGGCTCTCCTCCCGGATGGAGCCGTTCCACTTCGTTCTGAACTCCCTCAGGAACTCCTCCAGATCCGAGAACGTAGGGTGCGCCGAGATCATTATGTGAGTGTACGTGGACCCCTGCACCGGGGCGGCGAAGATCACGCCCTTGGTCTTCTTCAGAAATTCGGTCAGTTCCTCGGTCTTGCCCCTGGAGTGGTCCCATCTGAAGATGTAGAAGCTGGCGATTTTGAAGCCTATCTTCTCGAGTGCGGGAAGGGCCATGTAACCGGTGATGACGCCGCTGCTCTCCAGACGATCTATGATCTTCCCGACCCCGGGCCCCGTTAGGCCGGTCTCGTTACCTATGTCCTCCAGAGTCCTTCGGGCGTCTTTGCATAATGCCCTAAGCACCTTGACCTCATTCTTCTTGATGGCCATTGCCCCTTCCCCGAAAACATCCTGCACTTCCCAGGATGAATCGATGCGAAAGAATATTGGGAATTTTGTTAATAAATATTTCTTGCCGAGGCCCTAAGTATCATGAAAGAAACACAAGGGTGCGAATCCTACCAAAACCTTGGAAAGGCAGTTCCGATCCTATAGTAGTGCCGGAACATCAGCCCAATGGCCTCCGCAGCGACCGGCCCATCGAATTCCAGGGCGGTGAGGAAGGTCTCATCCGGCCCAACAAGCTCGATACCGGACCATTCGCCATCCACGGTGGCGAAGGAGAAGGGAATGTCCGCCACCTTGGTGTGTCCCCACAGCTTCTGGGCACGACTGCCGACGTCCTTACTCAGAAGGTTCAAAGCCTCAAGAGCCAACTGGGCAAGGTGGGTCCTGCCTGAACTGTATATCACCTGCACCGAGACATTCCTGTCCAGGGCATCGAATGTGCTCTTGGCCACGGAGGGGTCGATATACCTAGTGGCCAGTTTGACGCGACTCATGGCACCGTCGATCTTCTCGGATAGGGTCCGAACCATCTCAGGGTATGCGTTGATCAGCCTGGACTCTATGGGCAGGGTGGAATGCCCCCGGGTCAGGGCTCTTCCCAGTCGATTCTGCAGATCCAGCACCAGAAGCCCTTTCTCGGTGAGCGTATACGCCTTGATGCCCTCCCTCTCTATGAGTCCCAAGCGTCTGAGCTGGTTCAGCCTAGAGTAGTAGAGCTTCGGGCTCAGACCGATGCGCCTTATCGCGTCCTTGCCGCTGAACAGTTGATCCTTGGCCTGGACCAAGATCTCGAACGCTCCTTCCTTGCCGAGGACCGAGAAAAAGGCGTCCAGTTCGGGAATCCCGGAGGTCTCCATTGTCTCTGCTTCTTCTGAACAGCGATATAATCCTTTCGAGTGCCTAGTACCTAGACCTTCCGGAGAGATTTCAAAGCCAAAAGCGGTTCCTGGGTCTCGACAGGGGACAGGCAACGGGCTCAGCACCACCGTGGAGGAGGATGCAACGACGGTAACGGGCGGGCGCCGGGTACGATCGTGCACTTGGGCCTTCGTGATCCGCATGAGGCATCAACAGGTAGGGCAGCGACAATGCATGGGAGCGCTCAGATCCGTCAAAGAATGCAACTTGGTAAAGTGACCGTCAATCCAATCAGATCCGCTCAGCTCAGCTCAGCGACGGTAAGCTTTAAAGGCCGCGATCGAACTGGGGTTTAGCGGTCAAACATGAGGGACAGAAGGATCGAGAGAAGGCTAACCTTCTACAATATGAGGTTCATCTTCATCCTTCTACCCTTGGCAATAGTGCTGCTTCTAGTGCTTGTCCTCTCCCTGTTCTAGGCCGCCTAGGCGCCCCACTTCGTGCTCGAGACTTCCCGGTAGAGGGATCTTCGGACCATGAGAGACCATAGGACAACGCTTGCCACCAGGAAGACCCCGGTTGTGGCCAACCACTGCACCATGTGAACCCAGAACAGGGCTTTATCCTTGAGCCTCATAGCATCGCCCTCCAGGTTCCGAAGCTCCGTCATGGCCGTCTTCATGGTTTCATGGGCTTCAACGAAATCCCTGTCAAGATACTCTCGAACAGCCCTCCTTCTGTGGTCCTCGATCTCCTCGGACTTGGCGTAGATCCTGGATGGGTCGGCCCCGAATACCTCAGCGAAGTCCAACAGGCTGGTCAGGAGGGATTTCTGGATGGCGTATGTAAACACGAGGCGTCGGTACTCATGGACCATCAGCGGGTCCTGGGGCAGATCCCTGCCCGTGCTCCACCAGATCATGTTGACGATGATGTCCAGTGCGTATGGGTTGCTGGTCGGGCTTTCCGGAGCACTCCAGAAGGGATCGTACACCATGTCCCTGAACGTGAATGTTGTGGATTGGTGCCACTTCCAGTAAAAGACGTGCGCGATCTGGCCGGGAATCGGTGAGCCGACCCCGACGTTGTTCTTGGTGTAGGACAGTATCACCGACCCGGGCTTGGGTACGGTGTTCAACCCGCCGTAGAACGTGTAGAGAGGCTCGATCATGCTCTTGTAAGGCTTAATGATGTTAGGCAGATATGGATCGTCGTTCACGATTAGGGGCCCGGGCCTACCCTGGAAATTGGCTGTGTCCGCAATCACGGCATCGATATCGTTGGGAAAGGCCTCGGGCAGGATGCTGTTCCTCCACGGCTCGTAGTACGCCGTCAGTGCGCTCATGATGCTTCTGGTGTTGACAGCGCCTTTTGGATGGTCCTTGAGGGCATCGTATATCCACCTTGCCTGTTCGGGAGTGACGAAGAACATGTCAACCTGAGCTAGGAAGATGAACTCGTATCTCACAAGCTCGTCATACGTCCTTGGGAAGTAGATCCTCATATATCGCCTGATGTCAGCGGGGCTCACCGCCCCCCATTCCCGGGTCGCGATGATGGTGGGGTCGGTTGACGGCTCCGCGGTAAGCCATGCAGTTAGAACCGGAGTGCTTTCCGCCTTTCCCATCGCGAGGGTCTTGATGATGGTTGGCTGGCTCTGGGCGGCAACCGGGCGCAGGGACGCAACCAGCACCAGGCCAAAGACAAGGGCCGGCACCGGTCTCATGACCATGCCATGGCCCTCAGCGCTCTTAAAACGTTGCGTTGCTGCCATGAGAAGTCAGAATTGGGAACCTAGCTTCGGGCTAATGCGTGGCTTCGCTCTGACAAGGGTTGCACAAGGAGAGCCTTCTCAGAAGCCGATGCCCGAACCGGCGGTCAGGTATGGCAAGCACGCTGCGTCTGCACCGGGATGAATCATCGCCCAAGATTCGTCCGAACCGGTCGGCAGCCTACCTAGCAGCGAGTTTGATGTCTTCAGCCTTGACGGTCTTCCTGCCGGCATGTCTAGCGAGCTTGACCGCCTTCGCTGCGATCTCCGTCCCATACTCCTCAAGGACCTCTGCTAGAGCCTTCGCCGCGGAAGCACTGACTCTCTCGGCATTTGCATTCTGCTTGATGATTCTCTCAACGGGTGCCAGCGGAAGTTTCGCCATCACGTACCACCGTGGGCCGTTGGTACTTGGCAAACGAATATAAAGATTTCTCAACTCAACTCGATTCGCCCCCAGTCTAGACTAGCAACCAATCAGCCAGAGGGAAGGACGCTCAGAGCTAGCGGATACGCATAGGCGGAGACTCCTGCTAGGTCGCATGAAGCCAATCGACGATCGACCAGGGAGGAATCCGAGCCATAGTCCAGTTAGCCATCGGGTCCGGTCGCAGTGAGGAGTATGCTATCCTTGACCGACTCAAGCGAAGCAAGCACCCTTCTTCCCCTCGTGCTCAGCGAGTAGTACCTCCTCCTGCGTCCCCTTGTTCTTGCGGTCTGCTTCTCGCTCAGCTCCGTAAGCCCCATCTCTCTGAACTCGTCCAGGTGCTGGTAGATCGCCTGCAGGCTGATTTCCTCCTCGAATCTTGTGCGAAGCTGGCACCATATCGAGTACCCGTAACTCGGCGAGGCTTCGAGTATCTCCAAGAGATGCAGCTTGGTGCTTCCCAGCGATCCCAATGATTTCTGATCCATGCTCATCAGATCCCAGCTCGATGCCAGCCTAGATCTTAGGGTCTTGGCGATACTGTCCGGTACCTTCAGCCCGCTTCCTGTGATGATGCAGACGATCCTGTCAGACGTGCTGGCGATCCCGTCCTCGATCAGTCGACCTGCAGCACACACGGTGGCAGCGGAGGATGGCTCCGCGAATATGCCCTCTCTCGATCCTAGAAGCCCAACAGCCCTCACTATCTCGTCATCCCCTGCTGAATATGCGATCCCCCTGGATTCCCTCAACGCGGTTAGAGCGGCTTCACCGTTGATGGGGTCTCCGACGGCAATGCTCCTAGCGATGGAGTTAGCACCCGCAAGCGCCTTCACCCTTCCTCCTTCGCGAAATGCCTGCACGATGGGCGCGCAGGCGGAGGCCTGGGCTGCCACCATTCTCGGCAACGTGCTAACTAGGCCTGCCTCCTGAAGGTCTTTGTATCCTCTCCATATGCAACAGAGGTTGGTACCGGTGCCAGCCGGGACGACGATGAAATCCGGTGAGTCCCAGCCCAGTTGGTCGGCTATCTCGAAGCTCGTGGTCTTCCCACCCTCTATGGCATAGGGATTGGTCTCGATGGTTGTGTCATGGCAACCAGGGGATCTGCATGCCGCAATGCATCTCAGCACCGAGTTCTGGTAGCTGCCCCGCGTTCTGACGACCCGAGCTCCGAAGACCAAGGTCTGGATCAGCTTGCCCGTCTCGGCAGAATCCGGGGCGAATATGGTGCATTCCAGCCCGGCCTTTGAGGCGTAGGCGGCGACGGAAGCCCCCGTGTCCCCGTCGGTAGCGCAAGCCACGCTCTTCGCGCCCATGGCTATGGCCGCGCTGATCGCAACGGTACTTCCACGATCGGCAAAGGAGGATGTCGGGTTTCTGGATTCATCCTTGACCAAGAGTCCGGAGAAGCCCGGCAGCCTCGTACAGCTGTGAAGGGGCGTGCCGCCCTCCTCGAGGCTGACTTTCGGGCCGCTCAATGGCAGGAGCTGTGCGTACTTCCACACGCATGGTCGCCCCTCTCGAAAGTCATCCGGTGACAAGGCCGAGAAATCGTAACAGGCCCGCAATGCACCGCGGCATATCGGACATAGCCCAGTGCCGAATCCTCCGGGTGACTGTGTGCCGCACGCTTCACACTGGAACCCCAGAAACAGCGATGCGGACAGCCTTCTCACCCCGGACCCCAGGTGCTGGAAAGGAGAAACTCGTACAACTCGGATCCATCCGATAGCTCCGGATGGAAACAGGTGCCCAGCATGCTGCCCTCCAGCGCGGCAACTGGGGCCCCTTCGACCCAAGCGACGGGGACACAGGCTCCCCAGGTCCTCTCAATAACGGGGGCGCGTATGAAGATACCCGTTTCCCTCAGGTCCCTTCCAGGCAGCCTAAGCGCCAGCTCGACTTCGAAACTCTCCCTCTGCCTTCCGAAGGCGTTGCGATTCACCGCCGCATTCATTACCGCTGCAAAACCCGGATTTCCGGACTGGTCCGTTCCGTTGATGATCTTTGAGAGGATGATGAGCCCGGCGCAGGTCCCGAGGATGGGCCGGCCCGACCTAGCAAGAGCCGCGATCTCTGTCTTCAGCTTCTTCCTAGCCACGAGCTTGGAAATGGTCGTGCTCTCCCCGCCAGGAATTGCCAGTCCCCTTGCCTGGCGAATCGATTCGGCATCGGTGGCCGCTCGGGCATTGCCGGGAAGGGAAAGGCGCTCAAGGGCTTTGTTGATCGCCTCCACATGTTCCGAGACGTTCCCTTGAAACCCCAAGACTATGAACTCGGGTTGTCCCGAGCTGGGCGTCTTGCCATACGTCATGGTTGCCACGGCAGGAAGTCCTATACGCCTCTTTCCTGGAGCCGCTGCTCGGCAGGTATGGCGGATATCTCAAGTCCTTTCATGGGCTGCCCCAAGGACTTCGAAGCTTCAAGCACGATGTCGGCTTGGGAGTAGTTGTGGGTCGCCTCCACGATCGCTCTCGCCATCTTCTCGGGCGTCTGGGACTTGAAGATCCCCGACCCCACGAAGACGCCATCAACTCCTAGCTGCATGCAGAGCGCAGCATCGGCTGGGGTGGCTATCCCGCCTGCGGCGAAGTTGACCACCGGAAGCCTACCGAGCTTGGCCACCTCTCTCGCAAGTTCGACCGAAACCTGATACTCCCTTGCCTTGGCGACCATCTCAATCTCATCGCACAGGTCGGCGATCCCGCGGAGCTGTGCTATCTGCATGTTCACGGTCCTAATGTGCTTGACCGCCTCGACCACGTTCCCGGTCCCAGCCTCGCCCTTGGTCCGGATCATGGCGGCACCTTCTTCGATTCGCCTCAGAGCCTCGCCCAGATCCCTAGCGCCGCAGACGAAGGGTATCTTGAACTTCTTCTTGTCGATATGGTGTGAGACATCGGCGGGGGTGAGGACCTCGCTCTCATCTATCATGTCGACTCCCAGGGCCTCCAGCACCTGAGCCTCCGCGAAGTGCCCAATTCTCACCTTGGCCATCACCGGAATGGTCACGGCGTCCATTATCTCACGGATTCTCTCGGGGTCGGCCATCCTGGCCACCCCTCCCTGAGCGCGTATGTCGGCCGGCACTGCGTGGAGGGCCATGACTGCGACCGCTCCTGCCTCCTCCGCTATCCTGGCCTGCTCGGCTGAGACGACGTCCATTATGACGCCGCCCTTCTGCATCTTCGCGAATCCGCGCTTCAATCTCTCGGTTCCGATGATCTTCTCGGTCATGTTCAGTATCTCCGCGCTCTGGTGGTGGACTGAGCATTACTAAAGTTTGAACTTGTATTTAACTCTTACCTGCACCGACCCGCCTAGCCGGGTGCATGGGGCCCCGAACCCGTATCCCCTCTTCGAGGGGCAGCTCCCGCGGGCCTGCAAGTAGATGGGCGTCATGAAAGGGCATGTAGCTTCTCGTCGTTCGGTTGCATTCCCGATCTTCGATGAGAGGAGGGCCGATCACAGTGGAGTCAACAGCGCGACCCACGACGATGCGGCTGCCATGACCACAGCCTGCAACGATCACCGGGTCGGGGATCTCAAGGATCGGCCCCTGCCTAGTGTGGTGTATCCGACGGCTCTGCACTTATGCGACGGGACCCAAAGGCGACAATGCGCATAGTTACCGCAAACGCCCCAGGCACATGTCCAGCGACTTGGGATACACCACGCTAGCTCGTTACCTTGTGAATCCCCGTCACATACATGCGAGAAGCAAAACGCAGGCCATCGCCTCGAGCACAAAGGTGGCGTCGACCAGCAACCGTGGTTTGGATCGGTCAAACCCGAACTTGGCCACTGCAACGAAGATCATCAGGCTCATCATGGTCACGAAGACCCACGAGTATCCGTTGGCACCATCCCATGTGCGCACCATTTCACGAGACAGCCAGATGAAGATTGGAAGTAAAACCAAAGCCAGTGAATGGGCGATGGCGAAGGTCCGCCGGGAGATCCAACGCTTCTCGCCGAACCAGAACTGCAGGTTGTCAGAGACATTCAGGTAGGGGACGAACCAGAGCACCATGATGGCGGCGGCCATCATCGTCGGCTCGGCCAAGGCTGGTGCTGCGAGGTCCCGCCCTGTAAGGAGCGCCGCGATGCCCAGGAACAGACCGCCCCAGAAACCCACGCTGTGTTCCATGAACTTCCAGGAATCGATCCTCAACCCCGCCAGGGCACAACGGCGGTGTATCAGCCCGCCGAGGGAGAACCCACCCCCAAAGCCAAGCCAACCCAGATAGGAGGTGCGAAGCACGACGAGATCCCCATGCCCAGCCGCGAAGTATGCGGTTGTGGCGACACACCCTCCAAGGAGGGCGGCCCAGGCGTCGCTCCTGGGAGGAGACAGGTGGAGTTCCAATCCCAGGACCAAGAGCTTGTAAGCAAGAAAGGCACCGAGGGAGGCAAGGACTCCCCACGTGGCAAGATCCGTCAGGCCGTATGGGACATCCGTCATCAGCAGCCCGAGCGCCGTCCCGCCATAGAAGCCCCAGAGACCACCGACGATGAAAAGCGCGAGGAGGCCGAAGAGGGGTGACCTGTCATGTTCACCCTTGACATACCCAACGATCTTTCCGTAGCTGAGCACCCCTCCTAGGGATATGCTGACGGCAAGGACTGCTCCGTAGACGAGCATTGGCCACGCATCGGCTGATCTGCCGAAGGCAAGCCAGATGGACATGCCCGCGAAGGCCCCGGGAACCGTTGCTCCCCACCAGTG
>CAYVLA010000032.1:0-30170 GCA_964452145.1 Hadarchaeota archaeon (SeqCode) | reverse complement strand
TGATCAAGATCACGCCGAGCATGTAGGCGAGCCTTGACAGATTCTCCAGCCTTCTAGCGTACTCCTTAAGGATCGAGACGAAGAGAATCCCGAAGGAACCGCCTCCCACCAACGATCTGACGCCTCTGTAGAAGGCCCCATCGGACCCCGCCTTGGAGGAGGTGAATGTGGCGGGCTCCAGGCTGTAGCACCTGTCCGCAATCTTCGATCCTGCCCAGAGCGACCCCAGGAAGAACAGCGCAAGACCCGCGAGCCTCAGGATCGCCGGGGGACCCAGTGCACCCAGACCTCCAGGCTCGGAGGCAAAGCCGGCGATCACCCAGGCTCCCCATGAACTCGGCAGTAGGCCCAGCAAGGTTCTGACGGCTCCGCTTGCAGCTGGATCGGACAAGGCCTGAAGCAGCCCACCGAACTGTATCGCGTATATCATGAACACGATCGGAAGGGCGACCAGGAAGGACAGGGCCTTCCCGATGTCCTGCCCCTTGCCGCCCTCCCCGAGCCTGGTCCTCAGAACCGAGGCAATCACGGTGCCGACCCAGGACGCCGAGAGGAAGACCAATGCGAAGATCACCACTACCAGGCCCATCTGTGGCAGGCTCAGCCCCAAGGGCCTGAGCGCAGCGGTGAAGATGCCCGCCACCACCGTGATGAATATCACGTAGAAGATCATCTCGCCCAGGAAGTCGCCGATCAGGACATGGCTCGGCTTGACCGGGGCGGAGAGGAATATCTCCAGTTCCCCTGCCTGGACATCCCGAAGGGTGTCGGTGATCGGGATGATCATGAAGTATATGAACACCAGAAACAGGATGATCTGGACCATGGCGATGGCGGCCCGGGAGAGCATGAGGGACACGAACTCGTCCACGAAGACGCTCACCAGTGCTGGTGCGATGAAGGCCACGTAGGCCGCCAGCAGGGCCACGACCAGATAGGGAAATAGGGGCCTGAGCAGCCTCACTCTGCTCGTGCGGATGCGGTATTCATTCCGAGCTATGACGTACCACTTGGGAACCGACATGTCCTGGCGGGCCAACCGTTTGCTGCCCTGCCTCATTGACTGGCGACAGCGCAGCTAATTCTGTGATATGGAGGACGATCCCCTCGCAGATAACTCTTCACTGCTGGAGGAAGTCAGCATCGTTTCTGGAAGCGCGATACTGCACCCGATGCAGATTGTGCCGGCAACAAGATAACCAGTTCCACCTCAAGTGCGGAGCCGAATCGGGCGCATGACATCGGTTCAAGGGGCACCCATCTGCAGAGATTGTCCGTGAACCTGTGCTGGCCCGTGTGGTCAACATCTGCACCCGCCCAGCTGCACATTGGAGAGGACTTCAGCGCCTCGGGCGGGAAAGGTTCGGGGCCTCGTAGCAGGGATCTGGGATCGACCTTGGATGACAACGCTGACCCCCTGATTTGCTATTTCCAAGCGGCCCTCACATCTTTCATCCAGAGGGAGCCCGACGAACCCGGTGAATCCGGATGGGAACTGTTTCCGCAGACGGTCGAGATCCACATTCGATCCATCTTCGGCCAGAGGCCTCAGTGCGCAAGTCCCCCTGCCATCCTTGATGCGGACGACCCCGTGGCTGGTGAATCACTCCTGTCCACTGGCAAGGCGGAGAAGGTCCCGCACACCACGGACGAGCTCGACCTGTATTCCGACGTTCTCCTCGATGTATTCCTCCGTCGAGACTTGCTCGGCCACCAGGGTCCTGTAGACCCGGCCCCTGCTCGTGATCGTTCCCTCCTTGTAGATGGTCAGTTTCGAGTTCTGTTCAGATATCAGAAAAGTGGTCGATCCCGAGGCCTTGGCGGCCTGGGCCTTTTCCAGCAGGCCTCCGATCTCGCCGACCGTGCCGTCCGGCTGTATGGTCCCCGTGACTGCCACTCCCGGATCCAGCGACTCGCCGCTAACCAGGGCCAGAACTAGCAGGCACATGGCAGCGCCCGCACTGGGACCGTCGACGCCGGGTATCTCGGCCGGGGCCTCTATGGAGAATATCAGATCATAGTTTGCCAGACTCTTGCCGGAGAGGGTCTCCGCCGTCTCCTTGGCCAGAACAGCGGTGTCCTGAAACACCTGGCCCATAAGGGGCTTCGTATTGACAAGAACCCTTCCCTTCCCGGGGATCATCTCCAAGCTCAGCGTCGTTGCCACTCCCTCATACGTCACCGAGCGCCCCACTACTACAGTCCTCACCGCTGGGGCGGTCACCGACGCACTGCTGAAGGAGATGTACATCTGTGAGGCATTGACACTGAGATTGGCCGTGAGGAGTGAGAGGCTGATGTTGGCCTCAAGCAACCTTTCCTGGTAGCTGCGAACGATCTGTTGGTACTGATCCAGGAGTGCGGCGTACGCTTTGGCCTGCTCGGCCTGCTGTGCCAGCGCCAGTTCGGAATCCGCCAGGTGTTCCGAGAGGCTCGTCACCTTGCCCGTTTCGGCTTTCAGTCTCGCCCAAGCCAGTATGTTCGCAGCCCCTGTCGCCGAACACAGGACGACCAGCACGATGAGGACCGCCCAGACTCGTGTTGGTAGCTTCCTCCCGGATTCAACCGGTCCGAAGATCCGTGCCACGACGGGAATGGGGGCCTCCTCTGTGAACGTATCTGTCACCTCGGCTTCCGGGCCTCGCTCCAAACTCACGCTATCTTCACCCCGCAGTAGGGACACAAGACGAAATCGGATGCTATTCCTCGCCCGCAGCTGGGACAGGTCGGTCTCTCTCCTCTCTCAGGTGCCAGCGTACCCTTCTTCTCCTCCTTCAGAAGCTTGCCGTCCCGCAGGAACAGCATCCTGTCACCCAAGGACCCGATCGACCTGTCGTGTGTCACAAGCAGGATCGTGACCTTCGAGTCTGCAGCGAGCTGCCTCAGGATTTTGACCACCCCCATGCCGGTCTTGCTGTCAAGGTTCCCGGTCGGCTCGTCGCCCAGTATGAGGGCGGGGCTGTTGGCCAGCGCTCTGGCTATCGCAACCCTCTGCTGCTCACCCGCGCTGAGCTGGTTGGGCCGATGGTCGCTTCTCTTCGTCAGGCCCACCTGCTCGAGCAGCGAGATGGCGGTGGCCCTCCTTTCCTTCTTCGGGATCGTTCCCCTCTCCATCGGGAGCTCGACGTTCTCCAGCACCGATAATGTTGGCATCAGATTGAAGGTCTGGAAGATGAAGCCGACCTTCTGGGCCCTTATCGTCGGCAGGTCGCCCCTGGGAACCGTGTTCAGGTTGATGCCGTCCAGCGTGACCGAACCTGAGGTCGGGGTATCGAGACATCCGACGATGTTCAGGAGAGTGGTCTTCCCGCACCCTGACGAGCCCATGATGGACACGAGGGTGCCTCGCTCCACCGCGAGATCGATCCCGTCCAGCGCTTTCACCTTGTTCGGCCCGCTTTCGTAGACCTTGGATACGCCCTGCATCTCCAGAACGTTGCTACTCATGTCTCAAGGCCTCCACCGGGTTCTGTCTAGAGGCATGAAGGGCCGGATAGAAGCTTCCCACCAAGCCAAGCGCCACCGCGATGCCGAATCCCATGAGAACCAGGCCCAGATCCAAGGGAGCGCTCAGCTGGAATACGGCCTGCTCCATCCGGGCCGGAAACATGCCGCCGCCTCCCGTTCCTCCGGCTGCTGACAAGGGCCTGAGCAACAGGTTCGCCAAGGTCGGCGCCCCCACGGCTGCGATGGCAATCCCTGCGAGCCCTCCTATCACGGCCACGATGATTCCCTCCATCATGAACTGGCCCATCACGTCGCGATCCCTGAAGCCGAGGGCCTTGAGTATCCCTATCTCCTTGGTTCTCTGCCGCACGGAATAGAACATCGTGGAGAACACGATGACCCCACCCACGATTAGGGAGATGGCGATCTGCTGTGCCGCGGTACTCTTCATCTGGCTCAGGCTGCTTGTGACCGAGTCCTCCACGGTCCTGTAGACATCCGACATCCTGTCCAGCAAACTCGCCTGCGTCGTAACGGATACGTTCTCCCCATATCTATCAGATATCTCCTGTGCGATCCTGTCCACCTCGTCCACGCTGATCGCGAAAACCCTCACGGAGCTGACCTGGCCGGCCATGTCGAACAGGCTCTGCGCATCGGAAAGCAGCATGTAGGCTTGGCTGGGCGAGAAACGGAGTGCCCTGGTCTGGTCGGACCCGGAAATGGTTGCGGAGCCGTAGACGCCCACGACCTGGAACGTGGAATCACCCAGCTCTATCGCATCTCCCGCCCCGATTCCGAGCTGCTCCCCAAGGTTGGATCCGATCATTATCCCTCCAGCATCATCTTCTCCAAGCTGCCGGCCCTCCACCAGGTTTGATGGTAGCGGGTTGCGTTCCTCCGGAATCGATGCGTCCAACTGCACGCCTATGATCTGGAGGAAGTTCCTGCGAAACCCCATCTGGTCCGAGGCAGTATCCGAAGGCAGGGACACCATGCTCTGCAGCTGGGAGACAACGGCATCCACCCCTGCCATCGATGATATCTCGCCTGCCAGGGTTTGGTTAAGGAATCGTGCGCCGAAGAAGGAAGGTGCGCGCATGCCCATTCCACCCCCTCTGGACTCGAACATGGGCATGGGGGGCTCGACCAAGATCTCGGTTGCCGTAAGGTTGATCATGCCCTGATACCCCACCCTCTGGATCTGCACGACGCTTTCGGTGATGTTCCCCTGCGCCTTCAAGGCGGCGGGAACCGATATCGCGATCGATACGGAGAATCCAAGAGCGACGACGATCAGAATAGTGCCTGCCCATCTTCTCCAAATGTTTGCCAAGGACCTTTTCGCTATGCCCACGATATCAATGCCTCCGTTCTCGCACGGGCTTTGGACCTCTTCGCCCGTCTTTGTGCTCCTTGGTAACCGGCTTACCATGAGACGGATTATAAGTGTTCGCCGGAACCTTCTGGAACGCTGCCAGAGGCCCGCCCAGCCATCGAGCGAGGGCCTGGACTATGTCCGAGGGACGAAGCCCGGGGGAACCATGACCCGACGCTTACGAAAATGGAAGCTTGCAGTTGCCCACCACAAACATCCGAGCTTGCGGTTGCGCCGATCCACACGCTTCGACGCGGTCCCCGCGTGGGCTACCCCGTCCAAGGCGCAGCCAATCAGTGTGACATCCGCCAGTATGCCCAAGCCTTAACACGATCTCCGGGTCGGGTGAATGGATCCCTCGAATTCCCATGCAAACAGCGGGGCACCTGCCTCATCCACCAGTGCGGGGCCTTCCCCTTCCTGCGGCTTGGGACGGGAACTCTCCGGGAGCCTGTCGACTTGCTCGAGACGCCATCTAAGCTTCGTGAGCCGAGTCGCTGCCGCCGCCGCGGATCCCTGACCTATCAAGTCCACGCATGCGGCGAGTTCGTCCCGGATGTCTTCCACCGATGGGACCCCTTCCCCCGAATGTTCTCGCACCATGGCGCGACTTGGGCAATGACGGCATATTACTGCAGCCGTTGGAGCGGCCGGACCGATTGTGATATTCACGATCCTCCTAGCATCAGGTTACCACTTCTCCTACCTCTACAAAGCACCATCCGAGGAGGACAACACCAGGGCTGACTCCGCCGTTCTCGCTCAACAGATCCCTCCCGAAGCGCGGAACCACAGACCACAGCCCACTGGCAAAGAATTATGAAGGAGGCGGACCGATGCACCCCCATGGAGACTGGTTGGCTGCCGCGCAGCGAGGTCTACGGGGAGGCCATTTCGGATTGGATCCAGCTGAGTCGATATCGCTTCGACTTCGTGACCCATGTACCTCCCCTTGCCGCTTGGATGAAGCGACTCCGCTCTTTGGGATCGCGGCCGGTCCCCTACGTCACCATGTACCAGCTGCCCATGCAGCACATCTACCAGGGGATGGAGTTGCGCAAGCATGCCGACTGGATAGAGGTGGATTCGGGGGGCAACTGGAAGCGCAACAGCTTCTGGGACAGCGAGGATCAGAAGAACTGGTACGTCACGTGTCCGAATGTAGAGGGCTATGTTCGGGCCATTCTGAAGCATGTGGAATCCCTGATGGAGGCCGGAGCCGGTGGCATCTTTGTCGACAACATCGGAGCCAGACAACCCTGCTTTGGACCGTCTTTCGGTGCCCATGAGCACATTCACGACGACCAAGTCAAGGCCTTTTCTTCCCTCCTCAAGCGGGCAAGGGAGGTCATAAGGAGGCACGATCCGGAGGGGGTGCTTTTGCTCAACTCGGCAAGTCCCGAAAGCCTTCCCGAGGAATACTGGGAGCATGCCGACGCAGATATGGCCGAGTCGTACATCTGCACGTGGGTCTCCCAGGAGAGATGGTTCGATTGGCACTCCCACTGGAACGCCATGGGCAGGAAGACAAGGAAGCATCTCGACCAAGGCAAGGCGGTCCTGGCCCTCAGCTACCTGGGCCACACCAAGAACCCGATCAAGGACGACGCTTACTTCTGCTACTGCTCGGCACGCCTGTCCGGCTTTCTATGGTCGGCCGGCGGGGACGTACTGAAAGGCGACCCTGCCGAAGTATTGTACAGCATAAGGCTCGGGGAGCCCCTGGGACCTGAGGAGGAGCGGGGAGACGTCCACTTCCGGAGGTTCGAACGGGGATTGGTCGCTGTGAACCCCGAGAAGACGGCAGGTGAGGTCCTCTTGGAGGCGAGAGAGGGCCAAAGGGTCATCGACGTCTACGAAGACAGGGCGGTGGGAGACTGGGGTATTCAGGTGTTGGTCAGCGTGCCTGCGGAGTCGGGCAGGGTCTATCTCTACATCCCGGACCAGCCCGGGCCCGATCCGCAGCCTCACACTTTGAAGATCGTGACATCTCCGCCGCTTGGGAACGTCAGATTCCTTATCGACGGCGTCGAGGCATTCACCCATAGCGGGCGGTGGCTGATCGCCTACGACAAGGGCCCCGACTACGGCACACTGGTCTGCAGATATGCCAAACCCGGAAGGCACACCGTCGAGGCCTCGGATCTCAGGCCCAAGGGGCTCGAGATATCCAAGGGATATGGCTCGATCGAGAAACTTGGAAGACTGATGGACCCTGCGGAGCCCACCAGACCGATGGAAGGTGCGGGCTACGAATTCCGAAACTGGATGATTCACGGGAAAGATGAGTCAAAAAAAGCGCTGCAATTTGACGTCAGGGGAATGACGGAGCTCACAGCGGTGTATACGCGTCCCGGAAGGTCCTAGCTTAGCCCAGAGTGTCGGAAGAACATTGCAGCAACCCGGGGATCGATCCCTCGACCCTCGACCGTCACAGCT
The DNA here is from genome assembly GCA_964452145.1 of Hadarchaeota archaeon (SeqCode). GTDB lineage: Archaea > CAYQAE01 > CAYQAE01 > CAYVLA01 > CAYVLA01 > CAYVLA01. Next base: position 22,906 of record CAYVLA010000032.1, on the reverse strand, counting down.
AATAGGCACCCCTGCCGGATTGGATCGGGGGTCCTACATGTCCGTCGGTATCCGTGATGTGAAGATCGAAGAGGGGCTCGTCGGGATCGGTGCCGGTAGGAAGTTGCCGCCCATCGAAGCCAAGATGAACCACGGGGAAGCGCCCATCGTGGCCAGCTGGTCCCTATACGGGAAGCCTTCGGATCTGGTCCTCGTCCAGAAGTTCGCAGAAAGGCTCGGCGTTGCCGTCCAGTGGTGGCCCTCCTCCAAGGGCTTGGTGGTGCGAGGAAAGCGACTGGAAGAAGAGCCTTCCGAATGATCTGAATCAGGCATCACGACCCGCGCTGAGGGGTTCCTCCGGCGCCCCAAATCATCAGACATCCGGGTTAACTCCACCAGGACTTCTCCGATTCGGGCAAGTCGTGCAGGGCCAAAGGCGCTTAGGGTGACTTCAGGCCCATCTCCTCAACTACTTCGCCGAGCTTAACGATGAACAGGGGTTTGTCCGGGGTGAACGATGACCAATCCTCATCCCTGCCGAAGCCGTGAGCCACTAGGAAGTTGGTCGAGAGTCTTCTACGACCCTGCTCTGCCATTCGCCTTATCGCTTCGCTCCTCTCGGCGGGATCGGTCACCGGTGCCAGCCTCCCAGTGATGACCACGAAGCTGTACTCACTCAGGTCGGCCTTGTATCTCTCTATCTCAACGCAGACACGCTCGTCCCTATCCAGGAGCTTCATCTTCCTCCCATAGTGCGTGAAGTGGAAGTACAGACATCTTTTCATGTAAACGTACTGGAAGGGCGCCATGTAAGGATAATCATCGCCTTTGAAGGCTATCCGACAGAGCATCTGGCCTCGAACCAGCTTCCTGATCTCCTCGTCCTTCATCCTCGGGAGTTTGACGACCACGTGGATCACCGCCTGAGGCAGGGTAACGGCAGGTCACGGAGGTATAAGAACTGTTCCCCTGGATTCGGGAACCGATCGTCGGCTGGGGACGGTTCTCATTCGAGTCGAATTAGATGTGGATCTTCGGGACATAAGATTTATATACTACGAACTCAGTTCGTCTACAAGCGAACTAAGAGTGTTGATAAGTGTGTCGGCACCCGAGGAAGATGTCCGCGAAGAGCTGAAGGCTCTCAAGGAGGAACTCAGGCACCTGAAGGAAGAGCTGCGGGCGAAGGCCCGCACCGAACCTGAAGAACCCGAAGAGGCCCAAGATGAGCGAGCAGGAGATCAGGCCCCCCCGAACGAGCAAGCAAAGGAGGAGCCGAGGCACGGCGACAGGCCGCCTCCCGAAGGCGAGGAAGAGCGCAGAGCGAGGCCCGCGAGGATGATCTTCTCCAAGAGCGATGACGGCAGCAAGATGATCATCGATATCGGCTCCATGGGCGAGATCATGGAGGAGGTCGTCAACGGCATCAAGGGCGAGATCCAGAAGTCGATATTCGTCGGCACCGACAAGATCATGGTGGCAACGGGCCGCGGGAAGGATCGGGGAGATGTGGACGAGGCGCTCTCCTCCAAGGTTTTCGCTGCTCTGGGAAATGAGCACCGAGTCCGCATCTTGAAGGAGATGGCGACCGGCGGCATGTACGCAAGCGAGCTCGAGGCCAGGATCCCGGTGTCCGCAAGCACGCTCTCCAGCCATCTGAAGACGTTGGAGGAAGCGGGCCTGATTGCCCAGGAGGCCGTGCGGGGCAGGTACCTGCTCACACTTCTCGGCAGGAGGGCCTTGCGCTGGGCGAGGGGCTTCTCCCAGGGTGATTGAATGATCGAGATCGAGCTGGCTGCAAGCAGCATGTCCTGTCCTGAGTCCCAAGTCGCCACGGCCAGCAGGCTTGCTTCCGATACGCACCTGGACGCGGCGGTGCAACTGCCCGCGACGCACAGGACTCTTGGCGCTCTCTCCACCGCGACCAGGAGGATTCGCGGTTGGTCACGGTTCCTCCCGAGGGCGGTGGGCTGATGGTCCCGTCCCCCCAGGTCCATGTACTCAGAGCTGCATCCGTCATCGTGGCAAATGAAAGGGCCCGCGTAGAAGTGGAAAGGGGCGCATTGTTCGTGCACGTACGTATGGGGCAGAGTGAGGGGTACTTCGTGGATGGGCGTGGTCGGCTTCTCGTGGATCGCATCGTGGAAACCGAGCTGGGCGCCATGGGGGCTCCGGAAAAGAGACGGATTGACGGTCCCTTCATCTTCTTCGGCCTTTCTAGCCATCTGGATATTGGGCCGGCGACGCAGGAGGACATCATGGCGCGGCAGTACACGGGGTGCGACGAGCTGTTCGGTGTTGGGGGGAGAATGTGCAAGGCCTTCTGGAACTGTGCCGGGAGGCAGGGACCCGGAAGAGACGGGAGCCTCTTGGCCTTTCCCCGGGGCGATGCCTTCGATGTGCTGGTGGTGAAAGGCGCCTCCACCGTCTACCGCGATGGCAAGGGCAGCTTCGTCTGCAATGATCAAGGCATCGTCATTGCCAATAGCTCGGGCGAGATCGTCGTTAACAAGGGGGGCAGGACGGTCGTCGTCAGAAACGGAGAAGTCGCTCTGACCAGCGGAAGGGATTGAATCGGTGCGCAGAAGCCTGGCCCGACGGATCGGCCGAGTGCCGATACACGAGCCCTACCGATCCATCGTAATCTGGAAGCTGCCAACCCGCCTAAAAGATGATTGCCTCATCGAGGCCAGTATTGGGGCATCTGGGACAACGTATCACTGCCCGGGCTCGGGCGCTATTTCGAACCTTGCCCGTTCAGGGCCAGGGTTTCCTCGCAGAAGTCTGCATGCGGCCTTATCCTGCTATAGTCTCTTGAGAACTTGAGTCTGGGATCGATTCGTGCCATAAAGCTCTGGGTTGGCCCTTCGTAGACCCTCCTGCATACCATCCTGGTGTCCAAGCCTAGCTCCAGGCAGGCCGCAAGGGTCGGGCACGGATTCCTCCACTGCATGACCAGCTTCCGGGGTGTCCGCAGGACGACCCTTAAGTCCCGCTGGTCAAGGCCGAGGTACTCCTCGTAGAAAAGATGGAAGGCCCTTTGAACCGAGTCCGATCGCGTCTCAGGCATGATCCTGCGCCCATCCAGCCATGCAACCCTTCCCTGCTCCACCAAGTCCTCGAGCAGGCCCCAGGCCTCATCCTCGCCTATGATATCGGAGACTCTCTGAACGTACTTGAAGAGCCTGATCTGGTGCATCGCGTCCAGGTCAGGTCTTGGCATGTTTGGACCTTCCAGCGTGATGATCAATCCCACAGAGGCCTGCTCGAGGCTACTCGGCCCTCAGGACGACAAGGCCCCCTTCCACCGATATGGTCTCAACGGGACGGCCATGGGACACCCAGCCCGATTCCACCGCGACCTCTGCCTCGGTGAGACATTCCTGTCTTCCGTCCTTCAGGCAGATCATCCAGCCGCCCTTCTTGAGGGACCTGGATGCTTCGGCGGGATCGGCTGACTCGATGAGCTTGAGTACCTCGACCGTTCGGACCTTGAACCTGGGTCCCAGCTTCGCGTGGACCGGTCGCAGGGCTCTCGGTTCCTCGTGAAGGGTGGGATCCTCCGAGACCACATCAAGCCGTTTTGTAGCCATGGCAGCCCTAAGCTCATCGGTCGCGAGCTCCAAGGCCTTGACTGGAGTGATCACCTCGACGGCCGCGAGTGGTCGGTTGAGGGCCCATCCATTGTCGGACTTCCATCCCCGGACGGCTCCGGCAACGGCCTTGGCGAGTTCCCCGACCCGACGGGCCTCGTGTGCCCGGGCGGGGGGCTCGGGAAAGGACGATAGATGAACGGTCGGCGCTCCTTCGCGGTCCTTGTAGATCTGCTGGTAGACCTCCTCCGTCACATGAGGCAGGAGGGGAGCAAGCATCTTGGTGACGGCCAAGCCGGCAGTCCAAAGGGTCTGCACCGCGCCAGGGTCGTTCCCCTCATAGACCCGAGACTTCACCAGCTCGATGTAGTGGTCGGCCAGCTCGTGCCACAGGAAGTACTGGATCTCCCTCATGGCCGGAGCGAAGTCCAGGTTATCATAGTGGACGCGTACGGAATCTACAAGCTCCGCCAAGAGATCCAGTATCCAGTCGTCAAGCACCCTTCTTGCATCTGTCTTCGCATCGGAGTTCCTGAGCGCAAGCTGTACGAACTGCTGGACGTTCCAGAACTTCTCGACGAATCTCCGCCCTCTAACGAGATCCGGAGGCCTGAAGTTGCTGTCCTGACCTATTGCACACAAGGCGGCGAGATATCTCATAACGTCGGCCCCGTAGCTCTCCAGGGTCTCCAGCGGGTCTATGGCGTTGCCCAGTGATGCGTGCATGGGGGTACCATCCGGGGCCAGGATGAAGCCGTCGATCATGATGTCCCTCCAAGGCTTGGTGCCGAAGAGGAGATGGGATCGGAGAAGCGAGTAGTAGGCCCAGGTCCGGATGATGTCGCTGGACTGGGGCCTGAGGCCGTTTGGGTAGTATCTTTCGAACTTTTCGTCATCGCGTTTCCAGAAGGCTATGTACGGAGCCGAGATCGAGCTGTCCATCCAGGTATCGAAGACGTCCTCGCACCCCTTGAGCTCGCCACCGCACTTGGGGCATGCCTCCACAGGAGGCTTATGCTTTGTGGGATCGACGTAGCACTGCTCCTCTCTGGCCGGGATGACCTCTCCGCAATCGCATTCCCAGATTGGTATCGGGGTGGCGAAGTAGCGCTGCCTCGAGATGACCCAATCCCACTCCAATGAATTCACCCAGTCGTCGAGGCGCTGGCGCATATGCTGAGGGTACCAGTTCAGCTCGTCGGCGTGACCCAGAACTGCCTCCTTGAAGGGCAGTGACTTGAGGAACCATTGGGGCCTTCGTAGGAACTCCACGGCGGTGTGGCACCTCCAGCAGGTACCAACGGACTGCAGTGTTGGCCTCTGGCCTCGGAGGAGGCCGACCCCTTCCAGGTCCTCGAGCACGGCCTTGCGTGCCTCTGCGACCTTCATGCCCCGGTACCTGCCGGCGAGATCGGTCATCCTTCCCTGCTCGTCTATCGCCATCTCGAACTGAAGCCGATGCTTCAGGATCCACTGCAGATCCTCCTTATCACCTATGGAACAGATCATAACCACTCCGGTACCCTTCTCGGGATCGACCTTCTCGTCAGCGATGACGGGGACGGCTCGCTCGTAGAGAGGGGTGATCATGTGCTTGCCCACCAGATCCTGCACCCTTGGATTGGATGGATGCAGTGCAACCATCTGACACGTGCAGAGCAGCTCGGGGCGGGTTGTTGAGATGATGACCTCCTCGCCAGTCTCCTCAACCCGGAAGACGATGTCGTTGTACTGGCTCTCCCGATCCCTGTATTCGACCTCTGCGTCTGCCAATGCCGTGAGGCACCTAGGGCACCAGTTCACCGGAAAGGTCCCCTTATAGACGAGCCCCTGCTCGAACATCCGGAGGAAGCTGATCTGTGTGACCCGGCGGTAGTACGGTGCATCGGTCTGGTAGTAGACAGATGGATCCATGGAGCAGCCCAGGATCTTGAATTGGCGGGTCATCTCCTCGATGTTCTGGTTTGCGAACTCCCGGCACATCTCGACAAATCTGTGCCTGTCCACGTCCAGCCTGGTCACCCCCAAGTTGCGCTCGACCCGCTCCTCGATCGGGATGCCGTTGGTGTCGAAGCAAAGCGGGAACATGACGTTGTGGCCGGTCATGCGCTTGTATCGCGCCGCCATATCGATGTGGGTGTAGTGAATCGCGTGCCCTACGTGGAGCCCCCCCGAGGCATAGCGGGGCGGGTTGTCTATCAGGTACGCCTTCCCGGCGGCCTGTGGGCTCTGGTCGAACTCGTAGACCCTCTCCCTCTGCCACCATTCCTGCCACTTGGGCTCGATCTTCCGCCAGTCATAACGGGCCATAGCGATACCCCTAACCGGCTTTGCATGATCAAAAGCGACGCTTTTCTTAACGCTTTTCTCGAGAACCGCACTGATTGTGCTTTCCCGTTCTTCCTGTCAAGGAGAGGCTAACCTGGACTGCGTCTGGTGGGGAAGCACGTACTACTACTCCGACCAGAAACATGGCTTGGACATCATCATGAACATCATGCTGCACTCTCTTGGGCGAGAGCTTCCTGAGGATGTTGTGCTTATCAACTACGTCAGGCAAGGCTTCCAGATGTACCAGGGCGAAGCCTCGGACATGGTTGCCGTCTTCGACTTCGTGGAGTTGTTCGGGGCAAACGCGGACAATCTTCTCCGAGAGAAAATACGCAGCGACGAGGTCATCACACGCGCAAAGCAGCTTCACCTAGAGAAACGATATGAAGAGGCCCTGGCCCAGGTGAGAGAAGCTCGGGAGGCCCTTGTCGATATTCAGGCAATGGCGATTGATCTGAAGAACCAAGCATTGTTGTGGGTATACCTCATCGAGTGGGCTGCAGTGACTGCGACAAGCCTGCTTGCAGGTCTAGCCCTCTACGGCCTGATGCTCAAGCTCAAGAGGAAACTATACAGGGACGTCGGCATGACCAGGCTTGCGCAGGGGACACAGCACGAGTGCCCCCCAGTCTTCATTCGTATTGGCCAATCTGGGGGAGAAAGCCATCTACAAGAGCGCACGGTTGCAGGGCCGGGGATCAATCCCCCTAGCTGGTATCCGCCTCGAAAAGGTCGAAGAGCATCTCCGTGGCGTTGGCGACGACGATGTCCAATGCATCCGGTATCAGACGTGACCAGTTACCCGTCGCCGTCTCATGCCCGCCTCGAGGGAAGGCCTCCTTGGTTGGCAGGTAGCCCACATACTGGTTGACTCCGTGCACAACGTATGTCGGGTAGGTCGGCGAGGCGAGCTTGATGGCAAGTCCGCCTTCCACGAAGGGCTCGCCCGGCAGTCCTACGATGGCTACGTCGCCGATTCGGAAGACCTGGATCTCGTATTCATGTTCTGGGCTTCGCTGCCTGAGCCGGTGCAGATCTAGAAGACCCGCCGCCATGGCCCAGCGCACATCGACGGCCGTTCGCTGAGGATTCCAGACGGGTTGGGGATTCTGGCCGAGCACGTCCCGTGCCTTCTCCAACTCGCGGTCATCTATCTCCCTGAGCGGCATCTTCACGGCTCTCGCCCGCCAGTCGACTTCTGCTTCTGCCTTGAACCCAACCGTGTTGATGGCAACGCTGACCCTTTCGGCCAGCACCCGACCCATGATGGCCTGATCCTCAACATAGTTGGGATCGAAAGGCGGCCAGGGGTTGATGTTGCCGCACGCCCCGTTCGTTACCAGCGGTATGCAGCCGGCGCCGTAGCGGGATTTCAGCTCGCTTGACAGTGCTCCTGGCCAGTCGGCCGAGACGCACGGCTTCGGGAAGTTGTGAACCGGGTGGCATGCGTAGTTCACCAGCAAGGCAAGGAGGTGAAGCGATTCGCGTCGGAAACACACGACGCCCAGTTCAGGATCCATTGGGCCCTCCATGTAGCGTATCTCCGTGGGTCCCACGGGTCCTCGCCCTACGCTCTTGTCTTGCAGCGCCCACGAAGCTCCCGGCATGATGACTAGGCCGTTCCTCCCCACCGCCCTCCGGTTATGTGCCATCCTCCCCTCGATCACGCTCGCAGCTCCCACATGCACGCGTTCAAGGTTGGCTTCTGCCTGCCTGATGGCCTCCAGGATGCGTGGCTTGGCGAATGCATCGTAGCCAGCATCCCCTCCCTTGAGCCATTCGAACTCAGGCGACAGCCCCTGGAAATCATCGCTCAGCATGAAGTTGCCCAGGGAGGGGGCCGAATGCGTCTGGGTGGCGTGGATCATTATCGCGCCTGGATGGAATCCCAGCTCCTTGGCAGCGGACTGGCGGATCTCATCAACCGGACTCCTTGTGACGACGCAGAGGTCTAGGCTTACCAGGCAAATCTTGCGGGATCCGCTCTCGACGACCAGGGCCTTGGCGAAGAGTGGGTCCTGGATGAACCCTGCCGGTCTGCGCACCCCGATCGCGCCTGCAAGCTGCACATCGGTCTTAGGCGTGATCTCAACCGAAGCAGCACCCGCCCTTATCATCTTGGATCATCCCTACGGTCTCCGCGGAGGGAGGACCCCTTATAACTTGGTCGATCGTTGATCATTCATCATCGATCAGGTCCTGTTTATTGTGGATGACGACCGTCTTCCCTCTTTGGGGGGTGCGGCGATGAGCGGTCTAGAGCCTGACCGGAATGCCGCGGCCCTTAAGATACTCCTTTACTTGATTCACCGTGAAGGTTCCGAAGTGGAAAACCGAGGCGGCGAGGAGGCCCTGGGCCCTTCCCTCAACCGCGGCCTCGTAGAAATGTTCCAGTCTCCCTGCCCCGCCACTGGCGATGACCGGAAGCCCTGTTGCATCCGCGATGGTACGCGTGAGATGGATGTCATATCCTTCCTGGGTTCCATCCGTTGCCCTGCTTGTAGGCAGGAGCCGCCCCGCCCCGATGCGGGCCATCTCAAGCGAAAACTCTACGGCGTCCCTGCCGCTCGGGGTCCTTCCCCCGTCGATGTAGACCTCCCTTCCCGAAGGTAGAGCGGGGTTTGAGTCAGCATCGATCGCGACGACTATCCTCTCGGGCCCGAATCTGTCGACCGCGTCCTTGACCATGCCGGGGTTTCGATACGCGGCGCTGGAGATCGACACGCTGCTCGCCCCTGCTCGCAGGATGTCGACGATGTCCTCTGAGGACCTGATGCCGCCACCGACCGTCAGGGGTACATCGACGACCTTGGATACCTTCCTCACCACGTCCAGCACGGTTCTTCGCTTCTCGATCGTCGCCGTGATATCAAGGAAGGCGATCTCATCGGCTCCTCCATCCGAATAGGCCCTGGCCGCTTCCACCGGATCGGCAGCATCCCTGAGCTTGACGAAGTGGACGCCCTTCACCACCCTTCCGTCTTTGATGTCCAGGCAGGGGATGATGTTCACGCACCTCATTGCGATCTACTCCTCTCAGCATCGATGGACTGAACCCGAGTACGCTGCTTTTATCTGTGATGACGAACCAACCCGCCGCAAGCCGGCCGCGAGCCCAGGATGGCGTCTTTCATCATCTCCTGTGAGAGCAACACACTCATCATGCCGAGACATCCGAGCGGCGACCGGAATGATCTTCAGACGGGCAACGGAAGGCGATGTAGCAGCTGTGCAGGACCTCCTGATCGCGAATCGTCTGCCTGCCGATCATCTGCGGCACAGTCATCAAGACCTATTCGTCATTGAGAACGATGGGGGGATAGCAGGCTGCGCGTGCCTGTGCCGAGGGGAAGGTCCACCCGAGCTACGATCGGTTTGCATCCTGGGTGGTCTAAGAGGCCGGGGATGGGGGAGATACCTGGTTGAGCACATGCTGGAGGAGGCCCGGGCCCAAGGCATCACCACGCTGTACGTGAGGACAGGCGTTCCGGCGTTTTTCGCCAAGTTCGGCTTCAGGGATCTTCCCCGTGACGACCTGCCGAGGATTTGGAGCAAGTGTTCAGACTGCCCGAGACTCGGCAGGGCGGAGTGCAGACCTACCCCCATGGTACTGGGGTTGGGGAGTAGGCGTCTGGGCCTCCATCAGCGGAGATTGCGCTTGATCTTGCCGCGCCGCTCCACGAAGCAGTCCAGACAAACCTTGTAGCCTCGCAGCATGCCGGAGTGAGCACTGCACATGGGCCTGTAGCATCTATGACACTCCAGGGTTGTGGATTCGCCGCAGTACTGACAGCTCTTCATCCTTCTCCTGCTTAAGGCCATCAGGAACGCGGGGAGCCTGAGCGGGCGCCCTGGCACGTAGCCCTTCCGCAGATACTCCACCATCGCCGGGGCTGCCGCGCTTTCCGTCTCGATCTGGAAACTCCGGGAGCCGTCATCCAGCTTAAGTCGATACCCGATCATCATCTGCCCGATCATCCTCCTGATGAGCAGGGGCAGTAGGGAGGCGAATATGATGAAGGTCTCGACGTATCCCTCGCTCACGGATTCCTCCACCGCCTTGAAAGCCGTAGTGAGGGGCTCGGTCTTTGAGAGGGAGAAGATGCCGACGTAGAACACGGCCGTGGCGATGAGGAAGTAGTTCGTCGGCAGCAGCTTGTCCAGCACAAGCGGAGTGAACATCATGAAGATCGCCAAGGCGAATATCGATATCTGGGTCTCCACGGCGATGTCCTGGGCGATGAAGAACATCAGGAAACCGAAGGCATAAACCGGGTAGATCACATAGAACATGAACAGGGGCGTTCTCGACACCGTGCTGATCGAGGTCCTCGTTCTGGACCTGTCGAGGATGACATCGTCGCCGTATTCGGACGAGATCTTGCCCCAGATCCTTATCTGATCCGGGGTAACCCTTGCGTTGTAGTCGCCGAAGTTGAAGGTCCTCTTTGACCTTTCGCTCTCGAGCCATCGAAGGTGCTCGCTTCCACTTGCCATGTGTCGAACCGGGCGGCGACGATTCGCTTCACAAATGTTTCCATCGGGGAGTACGACGGGTCTGCGCCATCCAGTCGACCGAGATCTCGTGATGGGAACCGAGTGATTCGCTTCTTCTCTTGGACCCACGGTACGATTATCAACAGTTAATAGGAAGCTCTGAGCACCTAGTATGGGAGGGCCATCCAGTGCTACTTGCCGGCGTGTTAGTACTAGTCGTTCTCTCTGTCTTCCTCCTCGCGATAGCCCTCTGGTCAGGAAGACGGCCTTGGGTCACAAGATACGAGGCCATGCAGCGAGGGATCATCAAAGAGCCGGACGGCGGCCTACGACTGCCAGCGCAACGGGCCGAGCCTCTGACGGGCAGAGTGAAGGGAGCCATCGGCGCGGCCCGCTCAGCGAAGACCATCTCCGACTATGTGGGAGGCCATGGCAGGGTGAATGTCATGCTCTACGTTGACCAAGACAAGCCGCGCATGGCTTCGGCCAACACATCGGGTGGCATACCGATCTGCCCCCTTTGTGGAATGCCCATGGAGAGGGATCTCCAGAAATGGGACCGTCCGTGCGAATCCGCCGTTCAGACGGAATCCGATGATGCGAGATGGAAATGCCTTCACCCATTTCCGGTGCTCTTCGTACCTTCCAGAGATGGTGGCGAGTAACCCATACCGGAACGATCTTGGCCACTAGAGCTGTAAACCCAGTCCGGCTAGATCCATACCAGAGCGCGGAATCACCGAATCGGAGAAAAGAGTTATAGACGGACCGAGAGGGCCTACCAGCGGTCACATGGACGGCAAAGATCTCACCGACTACGCGGTCGACCTGAGTTCGGCGCTGGGTGCCGGCTACTCCGAAGCCAGACTCGTCCACGAGAAGATCGAAGCATACACCCTCAGGAACGGCTCGGTACTTGCCGCTGGCAGACAGGAGCGCCAGGGCCTTGGCCTGAGGGTGCTGGTAGAAGGGATTTTCGGGTTCTGTTCCTGTGACGATCTTACCAAAGCGTCCGTGAAGCGTTCTTTGGAGACCGCCGTTGCTATGGCCCGATCGTCGGGAAGACGCGAGCCGATATCTCTTTCTGAGGAAAGAGTGTTCCAGGACTCGTGGCAAACTCCCCAGGAACGCCCCTTCGACGACGTTTCGCAGGAAGAGAAGCTTGCGTTTCTTGGCGCTCTGGACAGAGGGATCGCCTCTCTTCCGGGTAAGATCCCGATGCGCAACCTCCAGCTCAGGTTGCTCCAGTGGGACAAGTACCTCTCCACCAGCGAGGGGACGCAGATCAGCGGACGATACTCGCTCTTTCGCCTCAATGCGGTCTACCAAGCCGAGGCGAACGGCCGATCCGAGCAGAGACGCCTGGGAATCGGTGGGACAGGTGGATGGGAGTGGGCCGGGAGCGAGGTGCAGGATCGACTTACCTTTGATGCATCCTCAACTCTGAGGGTGGTGAGCGAGGCCAAGTCCATGGATCTTGGCGTCGTGGATGTGGTCGTGGGGCCGGAAGTCGCCGGCATAGTGGCCCACGAGAACTGCGGGCATCCGTCGGAGGGTGACAGAATCAAGGGGCGCGAGGCTGCCCAGGCCGGGGAATCCTGGTACGTCGACCTTCAGGTCGGCAAGTCGAAGGTCGGGAGCGAGGCCCTGACCATCGTTGATGACCCGACAATGAAGGGGAACGCGGGATACTACCTGTATGATGATGAGGGAGTCCGGGCAAGGCCCAGATACCTGATCAAGAACGGCGTTCTGAACGAGCTTCTTCTGAACAGGGAGTTTGCCCACAGGTTCGACACTCAATCGACGGCGGCCGCCCGTGCGATTGGCTATGACCGAGAGCCGGTGATCAGGATGGCTAACACATACATCGCCCCTGGCGACCACTCCGAGGAGGAGTTGATCGAGGGTGTCAAGCGCGGGATATTCATGAAGAGCTTCACCGAGTGGAACATCGATGACAGGAGATACCAGTCCAAGTACGTCGGCTCCGAGGCCCTCCTGATCGAGAATGGCGAGCTGACCGATACGCTCGTGCGTCGGCCCGTTCTGGAACTGACGACGTCCGGGCTCTTCGGCAGCGTGGACGCGTGCAGCAAGGGGTTCTGGGCAGACCTGGCGGTGTGCGGGAAGTCCGACCCCATGCAAGGGGCACCGGTGTGGACCGGAGGGCCGGCTTGCGTAAGGCTCAGGAACGTCAAGGTGGGTGCAGGGATATGAAGGATCGGGATAGACTCATCAACATGGCAATGGAGGTAACCAAGGAGGCAAGCGACGTAATAGTCAGGTACCGAGCCGGTAGAACCAATCAGATCAGGTTCTCGAATAGCCAGATCGACATAGCAAATCACTGGGCCTCCAGCGGCTTGGAGGTTTTCATCGCGTTAGGCAAGAGGATCGGATCAACCGAGATCGAGAACCCGGGAGTCGACAATGTGAGGGCGCGGATCTCCGAACTGATCGCGATCACCAAGAGGATGCAGGAAAGCCAGCTGTACTCGGGGATTTCGGAGGCCGCGTACGAGCTCAAGCCAACGGCCCATCTATATGATCCCGAGATAGAGGGGTTCCCCGGGACGGCCCCGGCCATGGTTCGGGATGTGATCAACGCAGCCGAGGACCAGGGAGCAAGAAGGGTGGCGGGATCTCTGCTCTTCGGGAGCGAACTGATCGAGATCAGGACCAACCATGGGGCAGGTGGATCCTACGAACAGTCGTCCTACGAACTCAACGCCAGGGCCTTCGTTGACTCGGAGAGCTCGGGGCAGGGCCTGGCCTGCGGGCGAGTCGTGTCTCGGGCCCATGACAGGTTTGTCGATGCTGGAGTTCAGGCGGGCAGGATCGCTATGCTCTCGAGGGGAGGGGTTCAAGGGAAGCCCGGGGTGTACGATCTGATCATGAGCCCTACGGTTGCGGCAAACGTTCTCGGACAGGTGGCGGGGGGAGCCAACCCACTGATGATGATGCTAGGTCTCAGCCCTCTAAGCGACAGGCTGGGCCAGCAGCTAGGCCCTCCGTCCCTCAACATCATGGACGATCCCATGATGGAAGAGGGCCTCGGCTCACGACCATTTGATGATGAAGGGGTTCCGGCAAGCAGGGTGAATCTGTTCCAGGCGGGCAGGTTCGTTGGCGTGCTGCACAACACGACCAGTTCCATCGCGGCCAACTCGAAGAGCACGGGAAGCAGCCGTCTGGTCTTGGTCGGGGGCTCCCTCATACCGGCGCCTTGGCCAAGCAACCTGGTCTTCTCGGCCGGCAAGGCCAATCCCGATGACATGATCCAGTCATGCAGCAAACCCACCATCTACATGACCTGCAACTGGTACACCCGGGCGACCAACTACGCTGAAGGCACGTTCTCAACGATCCCCAGGGACGGCACGTTTCTGATAGAGGACGGATCGATCACAAGGCCGCTCAGGAAGATAAGGATCTCGGATAACATGGTGACGCTCCTGTCGAGGATCGAGGAACTGGGCTGTGACACGACGCAGGTTCACTGGTGGGAGGTCGAAACGCCCACTTTCGTTCCGCATATCCGTTTCAGAGACGTGAACGTGACTACCGCAACCATGTAACCATGAGACAGGGAGATTGAATGGGAGCCTGCGTCGAGCCGAGCAGGGTGACTAGATCAAAGGCTGAGGCCAGGTCCAGCTACAACAAGATGAGCAGGTGGTACGATCTGGCCGCCTCCATGTGGGAAGACGAGGCGCGGAAGGCGGGCTTGATGATGCTTGATGCCAGGGAGAATGAGAGGATCCTTGAAATCGGCATCGGAACGGGGAACGCTGTTGAGGCCTTGGCGCGATCCGTGGGGCAAGGCGGCAGGGTACATGGTGTCGACATATCGGAGGGAATGCTAGATGAGGCCCAAGGGCTGGCATCCAGGGCGTGTCTGGCTGGCGGGCTGCACCTGGCCTGCGGGGATGGTGCGAGGCTTCCCTATAGGTCCCGGGCATTCGACGCTATCTTCGCAAGCTTCACCCTCGAGCTCTTCGACACGCCCGAGATCCCCCTGGTCTTGGCGGAATGGAGAAGGGTTTTGCGATCAGGGGGAAGAATCTCTGTGGTTAGCCTGTCCGTGAGAGGAGGGAATGAGTTCATGAAGAGGGCCTACGAGCTGGTGCACCGACTCTTCCCGGCACTTGCTGACTGTAGACCGATCGATGTCCAGAGCTCTATGTCATCGGCCCACTTCACCGTCTTGGACGCAGAACGACTCCCCATGTGGGGCCTGGAAGTGGAGATCGTTCTAGGCAGGAGAAACGAATAGGCTTTCAGGCGCAGCTCTACACCATCCATGAGACAGGCCTTCCGGGATCAGGCACCCGGCCGTGTTAGTGCCGGTGTCAGTGCCGGTCGATAGATTTTTGAGGGAACCAGATGGACCTGCGCCATGAAATTTGTCCTTGTCTTTCTGGACACCCTGAGGGCCGACCACTTAGGCTGCTACGGGTACGGGCGCGACACCTCCCCGAACATCGATGCTCTCTCCCGCGAATCGGTTCTCTTTGAGAGATCCTATCCCAGCGACGTTCCTACCCAGCCCAGCTATACGTCAACGTTCTCGGGCCAGCGGGGCATCGTGAACGGGGTCGTATCCCATGCCGAACATGAGTGGATCGAGAATGATTGTCCCTGGATGCCCTCCCTGATGGAGAGGCACTCATATACCACGGCAGCGGTCAGCACCCTTGGCCACATGAAGGCCTACTTCTCCCGAGGCTTCAACTACTACATGAACCCCGTTGCCGGTAGACGAGACCTGACGCAGAGGGTGACGGCCGACGAGGTGAACTCATATGCCATTCCTTGGATAAGGGAGCACAAGGGAGAGGATTTCTTCCTCTTCATCCACTATTGGGATCCCCACACGCCCTATCTGCCCCCGGAGAGCTACAGAAGGCTCTTCTACAAGGGGGACGAGAGGGATACCGCTAACGAGAGCCTGGAAGAAGCCAAGAAGGTCCTCGCATGGCCTTTCACCAAGCTGCTCATCGAACGCATGGGAGAAGGAATAACGGATATCGAGTACATCAGGGCCCAGTACGACGGTGAGATCAGATATGCAGACGACCGTCTCGGCGATGTTTTCCGGACTCTGAAGGAGGAGGATATCTATGACGAGACGGTTCTCATCTTGACCTCCGACCATGGGGAGAGCTTGGGCGAGCACTCGATCTACTTCGATCATGCCAGCGTTTACGAGGACACGGTCCGGGTCCCGCTGCTGATACGTTGGCCCGAGGCCGATCCAATGCGAGTACCTGCCTTCGTTCAGCATGTCGACCTTGCGCCGACCGTACTGGAAATCGCTGACATCGAGAGGCCCGCTGCGATGCAGGGCAGAAGCATTGTTCCCGTCCTCAGAGGCGAAGCCGAGGCTCACCGTTCCTTTGCCGTTGTCAATCAGGGGCTGTGGCAGGCCAAGAGAGCCATCATCAGCGCGAAATGGAAGTACACGCGCTGCATGGACCATGGTTTCTGGCCGTGCCCATCTGAGGAGCTCTACGATCTGGAGCTCGATCCTTGGGAGCTTTGCGAGGTTTCGCGGGACTTCTCCGGGGTCTTGGATGAACTGGCCATAAGACTGAGGAGGTGGGAAGAGGCAAAGCTGGGAAGGAGGGTGGACCCACTTGTCGTCGCAGCGGAGAAGGGCCTAAGCCCGAAGAGGTCTTTCTGGAATCTGGTGGGCAAGAAGGAGGGTGATTATGATCAGTGGAGAAAGAAGATGGGTTGGTGAGATACGAGACGTGGTAGGGTGCAACAAATTTAGCACAAATTAATTGGTTACTACCTCGAGCCACATCTGCGCCAGTTCAACAGCAGAGCCCAACTCGATGAAAACCGGTCCTAACGCACCCGCCGGGATCGTGACCGAGGCCGTCTGCCATTGATCGGCCTGGGGAAGATGGCCCAGAACCAGCCCGCTGCCAGCCATGCTGATCTCGACTTCGGTCTTGGACCGGTATGCCATCGTTATCAGGGATGGATTCACGGCGTCCGGCGCGTGAGCGATGAGGGTCGACCCACTTTCTCCGAGACGATACGTGAGACGGGGCTCAGTCTTGGTCTCCCTGGGTGCACTCCACCCGCTTCCGATGCATACGCCAGGATTGTGTCGATGCACCGCGGAATCCCAGGCCGTACCGACGTTCGTCGAAAGCCTCGGCTTCGACACCCACATGTCCTTGATCTGCAGGGCTCGGTCGAAGCGGAACAGCATCCCACCTGCTTGTTGCCGGGGACTCACGAGGACCGAGATGCTCTCCCATCCGGTCGCTGGGCTCAGCGTGACGGTCTGGACAGGCTCATCTGCCACCACGGTCATGCCCACCTCTGCGTCCGATTTGTATGTCAATCCGAGGAGCCATTCCTGTTTTGGGTCAGCCTGCAGGAAGACCACTTCATCCCCCCCGCCGAGCATCCATACCTCTTCGATCTTCGTCGCTTCGACGATCAGACCCGGGAATTCGTTAGACGGGTCTGGCGGACCAAGACGGAAGATTGCTTCGTCGGGATATGACCAGATGTCGGACACCCAAGTAATGTCAGTGATCCTGAAGGTCGCCGATTTCGAGCCCGTCCCAGCCAGGGGCAGCCTGAAGTGACTAGTGCGCCACTTCCCATCGGCCACAAAACTCCCAACGGGTTCCCATTCGCCTCCGATCCTCATCTCTAGCCCTCCCTCCTGATACGTGAGGTACCTTACCGCCACGACCATGTCTTTGTCAGGATCCAGTCGCGAGATCGAGAAGGTGGCCTCCGGGAGTGCGACCCTGATCGAATGTCCCGCCATCTCCTGAGCCGGTCCCCATTGCCTCTGTGACTCCAAGTAGATCGACGCGCTGCTGGTCACGTGGGGCCCACCTACGCTCAAGTGGAGGAAGTAGGTGACGGGTTCGTGCCGGCCTTTGACGAAGCGACACAGAGCGTCATAGCTCTGCCTGACGATCGGAATTCTGCTGTGGTACATATCGTAGGGGAATACGTAGTACGCAAGCGGCTTGTCTATGTAGAGATGGGTTAGACCTCCGTCAAGGTAGGCATAGAAGTCGTTTACGGCTCCAACTTCGCCCTTGAGGAACTCATCTCTATTCATCTCTATCTCTATCGAGACTCCAAGCTCATGGGCGGTCCTTGCGATCTGGTCTAGGTCCCTCAGTTCCCGCCATCGCTCTGCCGCGCCTCTGGCAAAGACATAGTTGGGCTGGATCCAAACCCAGTCAAATGACAGCTCTCCCCTGCGATAAGTCCTCAAGGCCTCGATGTTGTCCTCGGAATTGTACGGTATCCAGAAGAGCTGATAGCCCTTCCCGTGAAGGTGATCGGCCAGCGCGTTGATCAACTCCGCGTCACCGTCGCGAAGTTCCTCCTGCAACCAGTAGAAGCCGAGCAGTTCCAGGTTGTTGTAAGAGCGCGCCCTGTATCTGCCGACGATCTCGTCAACAAACCATTCACATGCCTCGAGTCTGTGTCGCGCGCTCAGTTCTCGGTCCGGGTTCGGGGAGAACCTCATCAGGGTTCCGTCCGTCGAACGCATCCCGAAATTCTCGACGCTGGGATCGGGATAGGGAATTGACACGATGACCCCTCTCCTTGAGGGCTTGCCCAGCACGCGCCTCACCCTATCGATCTCCTTGTTGAGAGCATCGATCTGCTCATCCTTAGCAAACAGCTTTTCGATCCACCATGTCCAATCCGTCGCGGTCGACCGTGTCCAGAAATTGGCATTGATTCCCGATGAGAGGCTCAGGAAAAGGAACGAGTCAAAGAGCCATTCCCCGCTGGAACCGCTCTGGTCTAGATAGGAGACATAGGGCGATAGACGTTCCTGGGTGAATGACCCCCCCTCCTGGTGAGAGACGTAGACCAGGACCATGTCCTGGATTTCCCCGAAGGGATGCGCCGCAGCCCCGACCTCGGCCATCTTGATGGCAGCGAGCGAAACGGTCAGGCAGGCACTCACCAGGAGGGCCGACATGGTCACGGCTGCTGTACTGGGCCTGGATCCATCCGGGGCCATCAGCATGCCAAGCAGGGATTGCCAGGACGGTAGGGACACCAGCGACGTTGCAGCGTCAACCTCGGACTCTCTGCAACGGGGGCACAGAACCATCCTCGGGTACGTTCCGCGGAACTCGAGGTAATCGACGCTAGATGAAAAGAGGCTCGCGCCGCAGGACGTGCATGCCCGAAATATCCTTCGTCCCCTAACCCGCTCAGGGGAAACCCAGAAGGAGACCCTCTCCACGTTCTCAACACGGGTTCTTCCGGTTAAGAATGAATCTCTCTGGTCCATCACTTGGCGCAGGTTGACACTGCAGCACGTTGAGGATTGCCCGACCCGGCGGTCCAGACAAGGACCTGCAAGCAGTTGCGCCGACCTGGCCCAGGGCAGGAGGGCGCCGGAAGATTTATCGAGATGATCCGCCAGTCCAATGGGGTCGTTGAATGAGACACCGATGGCTTTCGTGGTGGGCCCCCACTATGTTGGGCCTTCTGGCAATCACAGCGGCTTCGAGCCTTGAGGGGAGAGTGAATGTCATCTGCTTCGGGGACGTTGTGGATCAGTACGGGGGTTTCAACAGCTTCGTTGTCATCAGAAACGATCCCGCCATCGATGCCACCTTGGTACCTTCCAGGCCTGATTACCTTGGCTCCCAGGAAGCAGCATGGAGGAACATGAGGATATACATGCCACGTACATACGCAAGACTGACTCAGGACTATGACCTCATCCTGACCAGCGACGCCGACCGAACCATCTTCAGAACCGAGTGGATCGATTGGCTGGGCAGGTCGGTCACGGACGAGGGCCTGGGCTTGCTGTGGCTCGGGAGCATTCAGAGCAACAGCTTCGAAAGCTGGGAGGGCACGACGCTGGCCGACATCGCGCCCTGCGAGCCCGGGCAGGATCTGGACGTCAGCGGAAGCTTCAAGGTCAAGGTTCTCGACAGCTCGGAGCCTCTGATGGCCGCGCTGCCCTGGCAGGAGGCCCCTGCGCTGGCAAATGTGAACTCCCAGGTAGCCAAGCAGGGGAGCAGCCTCTGGGCCAGAATGGTCCACCCGAAGGAGTATCCTCTCATGACATACTGGAGAATCGGAAGCGGCAGGGTCCTGTGCTTTGCGAGCAAGTTCCCCAACGGGGTTCTTCCCTGGACCAGGGGCTGGGCCTTCTTCCCCGAAGCCATGATCTACCTGACATACAGAACGGCTGAACGAGCCCTGCCCCAAGACGTCCTGCTCTTCAGGCAGCTGATCACGGATTTCTTGGAGTACGAGGAGAGAAGATCAATGGCCGCATCCGTGATCGGCTTCGTGGAGCAGTTCGGGGGCAGGACCGACAGGCTATTCCAGCGTTTCGATGACGCAGCCCAGATGAAGGCGGGAGCCGATGCTGCATACCTGGCGGGCGACTACGATCGCTGCTTGGATATCATGAGGGAGGTGAAAGCCGATCAACTGGCTATGATGGAGGACGCCATGAAGGCCAAGGACTCCGCGTTGCTCTGGGTATACATCACCGAATGGTGTGCCCTGACGGCAACGATCATGGTCAGCGGTCTGGTCGTCTGGGGGCTGATGGTCAGAAGGCGGCTCTACAGGGAGGTTGGATCATCCCGACTGCCGCGATCCTGACCGCTGGGAGTCTGGGAGTAGTATGCCGATACCTTATTATTGCTTTGCCGCGAGCCGGTGATAAAAGGTGTCACGCATTGTCCTCCCGGCTCGCACTCATCACGGCCTTGGCAGTGATTTTCCTCACGGGCGAGGGGATGATGGTCAACGATTGGGAGTGGCCTATGTGGAGAAGGGATGTGCAGAACTCGGGTCACTCACCGCTCCGCGGCAACATGAACCGGACGCCGGACGTGCTGTGGACCTATCCCATCGGTGGACACGCGAGCCAGGCTCAGAGCCTTGATCTGGACGGAGATGGCCTGGAAGAGGTTATCCTGGTCTCAGCGGGAAGGATCCGGGCCATACAAGCCTCGGGAGATGCCATTTGGGCCACCCCGTCTCTCGATTTGACCAGCATCCTGGATGTGGCCGACCTCGGCGCCGACGGATCGACGGAGATAATCGTCTGCAGATCGTCGCCCTCGGCGATCTTCGTCTTGGACTCCAAGAGCGGATCGGTCCTCTGGAACCGGAGCTTTCCCTCCCCCTCCTCCGGGATAGGTCGCTACTCGATCAAGGTGGCCGATGTCTCATCGAAGGCACCCGGACCCGAACTGCTTGTCTGGCCCTACAAGAGCATGATCGGATATGCATACGCCTTTCCTCAGGGGGCGGGCAGCGGCCAGCTTGTCTGGACCGCATCCGCCGAGGAGACCCGTAACTATCCGCCGCCGATTGCCGTGGCCGATCTGGATCTTGACGGCGTGCAGGACCTGGTCATCGCAACCTATGAGAAGATCTACGCCTTCGACGGCGAGACCGGAAAGGAGAAGATGGTCGCCCATTCCCCGGGCATAAACAGGAACTACGGGACCCTGATCATCACGAATCTGGATCAAGATCCCTACCCCGAGATAGCACTTCTCGCCCCCAACTTGAATGAACATCTCTGGATCGTGGACAACGATGGCTCGCGGCTGACCCAGATCTGGAACAGGCACTTTGAGTACTCCTATCCCGATGACCTGATCGATATCAAGGTGACCGTTGGCTCGGTCTCTGATCTGGATGGCGACGGCCTTAAGGAGATAGCATTCTCGGTATACAATCAAATCTCAGACGCAAGGTGGCACACCAAAATCTGGGATGCTCTGACGGGTTCCGAGAAATTTGACCTGCCGGACCAGTACCTACTGGGGGTTGTCGATGTGGATGGAGACGGCACCGACGAGGTGATCACCAGCGAGCAGCACCAGAGATCCCCGACTTACTACTCCAACGTCACAATACACCATATTCAGAATTCCTCTGCCACGATTGTCGGCGTCCTAGGTCTCGTCATGGACCACTGGGCTCCGCTACCCGCCAGCGTAAACACCATCGCCAATCCAGAGACATGGATGAAGGGCGGGGCCGGATTCGTTGTATGGGCGCAGAATGGGTCCCTCGGGTTTCTCGGGATGCTTAATGGATCGGTGAGCACATCCTGGGTTATCGATCAACGTGAAGTGGGAGCATCCCTCAACGTGCGAGGCGTCTACGCCGAAAACGGAATAATCGCCAGCGGGAGCGATGGCTGGCTCAGGGTTATCAATGCCTCCGGTCAACTTCTCGGCAAATCGATGACCGGGGGGCACCTCTCATCGGTGATTGCCGCAGACTTGGATCTCGACGGGTACCCGGAGATTCTCGTCAGGAACAGTGCGGGAAGCCAGGTGATTCTCGGGTCCAATGGGGAAGAGATCATGCGGTTTTCGGCCGCCGCGAGGTGGGCCAAATACGGCAAGGATGGGTCACTGGTGATCTGGGACATCGACGGGGACGGCTCACCCGAGATCCTTGCGGCTGGCACCGAGGCCCTCCTCGTCCTCAACATATCCGGCAAGCAGATCCGCAGCTACCCTCTGCCTTCGAATCCGTACGACTGGGCCGTAGCCAACGTAACAGGCGATTCTCACTGGGACTTCTTCGTCTGCACGCTAGGGGCGGGAGGGCATGTCGCTTCCACCTTGGCGATTGACGGCTTCACCGGTGAGGTACTGTGGCAGAAGGAGTACGGAACCTACGCGGGCTTCATGGCGGTCTTCGATTACGATCAGGATGGACTTGAAGATCTTCTCATGAGGGAGCATTTCGACCTGATTGTGGTAATGGGCCCCACGGGCCAGGAGAGGAAGCCCAGCTCAATCTGCGGTTACCACACGCCCCTGCTGGCCGATCTCGAAGGAGACGGAACAACCGAGATCGTGTGGGGGGGAGGCTGGGGAAGCCTGCCCGTTGATCGGAAGAGGTCCTTTACCATCCAGAATCAGACCTACTACTACATCTCCCAGATATGGGTCAGACTCTTCGGAGGGGGAGATAGCGACGAGATATACGGAAAGATGCCGGCCGTGGCGGATGTGGACGGGGACGGCATCAAGGAGGTTGGGATAGGTAACCGGAACGGCACCTTCCACTGCTTCGACGGATCCAGGGGTACCTTGGAATGGAACTTTCAGATTGGATCGGGGTCCTCTGACGCCATCAGCTGCGACATAGACTCCGATGGGCTTGATGAGTTCATCCTCGGTACCCTGGATGGCAGGCTGGTTTGCCTGGGCATAGGGGGCCTTGAATGGTCCTACGATTTCGGGTATCCGGTAGGGGATCCGGTCATCTGCGATCTCGACCGGGACAAGATGGCGGACATACTGGTCCCCGTGATGGATGGCAACCTCTATGCCCTCCACATCTCGGAGGGACTTGCCTTGATGACCCTGGCCGGTGCGCTGCTTGTGGGCAGCGGAATCCGGTCTAGGCTTGCGCGGTCCAGGTTCCGCGAGGTTCCATGCAACACATAATAACCGTTCCAAGCAAGGGTATGGCAGGTGGAT
>CAYVLA010000031.1:1562-30563 GCA_964452145.1 Hadarchaeota archaeon (SeqCode) | reverse complement strand
GGGCCCTTCGACGTGGAGGACTTCGCGCTGGGTCTGATCCGATTCAAGGGGGGAGAGACCATGTTCGTGGAGGCCAGCTGGGCTCTCAAGGCCAAGACCGGCAACTACAGCTACATCTGCGGAACCGAGGGCGGCGCACAGCTGTACCCCGATCTCTCCGCGTTCAAGGCAGATGGTTCACCCCTAGAGATGGAGGTCCCGGCCGACCAAGATCCCCCGGCGCGTTTCGTTGATGATCTGCTTGCCGATAGGCCTGCGCTAGCACCGGGCGAGGACGGATTGTCCGTGGTCGGGATGCTGGACGCCATCTACAGGTCGGCCCGGGCCGGCAAAGAGGTAGCCATAGGCTAGCCCAAGGTATCAACAGGTGCGGCGTGGGAGACTTGAAGGCCGCGGTATTGGAAGAATTCGGGAGAATCCAACTGAGGGAAGTGCCCGATCCGTCGCCCACGGGTGAGCAGGTCGCAGTTCGAGTCAAAGCCTGCGGCATCTGCCAGACCGACAACCTCGGCTACCTGGGAAGAAGGAAGGATCTGAAGCTGCCCACGGTCCTTGGGCACGAGATCTCGGGGGTGGTCGAGAAGGCAGGCGATCGGGCCGCCGCATTCTCGCCAGGCGATGAGGTCGTCGTCAGTCCGGTCGTTTCGTGCGGCAGATGCAGGTTCTGCCGGTTGGGACTGCTCAACCAGTGCGAGAACGGCATCGTCATCGGCGGCGAGGGCCAGCCCACCGTCATGAACGGGGGCTTTGCCGAGTTCGTCACCGTGCCGGAGGAGGTTCTGTACCCCAAGCCGCAGAGAGTGTCGTTTGAGGCTGCAGCCCTTGCGGAGCCTTTGGGATGCGCCTACAAGGGCTTGATCGAGTACTCCCAGCTCAGGCTCGGCGAGGACTTGGTCATCATCGGCTCCGGCACCACGGGCCTGCTCCTGTCCATGGTGGGCATCTCCGCAGGCGCCAGGGTTGCGGTGATCGATAGGGTCAAAGAGAGGCTGCAGGTCGCCAGGCGAATCGGCATCAGATGCGTGATTGACTCCTCTGAGCAGGACCCGAAGAAGGCCGTGCCCGAGCTTATGCCCGACGGGCCCGATGTCATCGTGGAGGCAGGCGGTTCCCTTGAGGCGGCCCGGCTGGCGATGGACCTGGCCCGCAGATCCACCAGGGTGAACATGTTCGGCGTGATTGTGCCGGGAGAGATCGAGGTGTCACCTAAGGAGATCCACTTCAAGGAGATCAGCGTGGATGCGTCCTTCTCGATCACCCCAAGGGCCATGGTGAAGTCGCTGGACCTGATGAAGAAGGGCCTTGTGGATCCAAGCAAAACCATCACCCATCGATTCCCCTTAGAGCAGATCAACGCAGCCTTCGAAGCTATGAACAGGCCCGACCGGATCACGATCATGATCGTACAGGACTGAAAATGCCCGGGAACCGGCAACGGACGAAAGGACTACGAATGATGATAGCCGACCACGATCTTGACGTTCCCAACCAGGCAGCCCCAGCGAAGAGTGGAGTGGAGTGGGAGATCGCCTTTAACAACACAGAACTCAACGCCGATCACAGTGTTGATGCCGAATGCCGGAAATGGACTTGACGAATTCCCGGATCATCGTTAGCGACCAAAATGGCCCGAAGTCCCTGGCCGCCCAAGTCCTTGCCGAGGAGGTGCATAGGCGCACCGAGCTTGTGTGGCGAGTGTCCACCGACTGGCCTCGTGACGGCCCGGCCATCGCCCTGACGACTCGATCCTCAACATCGCTGGCCGGTCGGACCGTTCCTCTTCGCATGGGCGACGACCTTCCTGAGCAGAAAAGAGAGGGCTACAGACTGCACGTCGATGCGTCGGTGAGAGCAAGGCCTGTTGTCTGGATCATTGGCGCCGACCGCAGGGGCATCCTGTTCGGCGTCGGACACCTCCTCCGGCTTCTGTCAATGTCCAAGGGATCGGCCCGGCTTGCGCAAGCGATCGACATAGCCACGGCGCCGGCCTATGCCATCCGGGGCCATCAGCTCGGCTACCGCGACACGGCCAACTCCTACGATGCATGGACGGTTGAGCAGTACGAGCGGTACATCCGGGAGCTAGCAATCTTCGGCGCAAACTGCATTGAGAACATACCGCTGCAAGACAAGGCCAACGTACTGATGAAGCTGCCCCGTCGGGAGATGAACAAGAAGCTCAGCGAGCTCTGCGCCAAGTACGATGTGGACTACTGGGTCTGGACCCCGGCTTCCTTCGACCTCTCCGATCAGGCGCTTCGCCAGGCGGCCATCGAGGAGCACGAACAGCTCTACGCCGACTGTCCCCGGCTTGACGGAGTCTTCTTTCCGGGAGGAGACCCCGGATTCAACCACCCCAGCATAGTCCTGCCCTTCCTAGAGGAGCTGTCCAAACGCCTCAAGGCCCACCACCCCCGTGCAGGGATCTGGATTTCCTTGCAGGGCTTCAAGTGCGAGGCGGTGGAATACTTCTTCGACTTTCTAGACAAGCACGAGCCCGACTGGCTCGCGGGCGTGGTGGGAGGGCCAAGCAGTCCGCCGCTGGACATGCTCAAGGCCCGTCTTCCAAGGAAGTACCGGCTGCGTGATTACCCGGACATCACACACACGGTTCGCTGCCAGTTCCCGGTCCAGAACTGGGATCAGGCCTTCGCGCTAACCCTGGGAAGGGAACCTTGCAACCCCCGTCCCCGCGCCTACGCCCGCATACACGAACTCTCCGCGCCGCACACGGATGGGTTCCTCTCCTACTCCGATGGCGTTCACGACGACGTCAACAAGACGCTCTGGACGAGGCGGGCATGGGATCCGAAGGAGGACGTGGAGCAGATCCTGCTGGAGTACTGCCGCTTCTTCTTCGGGCCGGATGTGGCGGAGGACGCTGCCGCGGGGATCCTCGCCCTGGAGAAGAACTGGGAGGGAGCCCTATCCACGAACGAGTCGGTGGAGAAGACCCTCTCGCACTGGAAGAGCCTGGAGCTAAGGGCACCGGATCTGGCGGGGAATTGGCGCTGGCAACTGTTGCTCCTTCGCGCCCACTACGATGCATACACAAGAAGGCGCCAAATCCATGAACAGGATCTGGAGAAGCAGGCCATGAAAGTACTGGCGCAAGTGGACACACTTGGCATCGAGAAAGCCATGGATGCTGCGCTTGCGACCGTGAGGCGCGCCGACCAGGAGCCCTTCTGCGATGACATAAGGCAACGCATAGAGGGCCTCTGCGAGGACCTGTTCCAGAGCATCGGCCTGCAGACCAGCGTTGCCCGTTACCATGCCAGCGGCTCGGAGCGCGGGTGCGTACTGGACTTCCTCCGCTATCCGCTGAACAACCGCTGGTGGCTGGAGGACGAGTTCGCCAAGATCCGCCAGATGGCAACCGATGAGGAGAAGCGGGCGCGTCTTGAGATCATCCGGACATGGGAGGATCCTGGCCCAGGGAGCTATTATGATGATGTGGGGAACATCGCAAAATCCCCCCACGTGGTGCCCATATACAACCTGGCGCTTGGGTTCGCCTGGTGGGACGACGGCTACAGTCGGACAAGGCTCTCGTCGCAAACCTACATCAACCGACCCAAGCTGCGCTACGAGAACCTGGATCCCGAAGCTGACTACATGCTCCGCGTCGCAGGATTCGGGGAGGCTCTCCTCGAGATCAACGGGGAGAGGATCCAGCCCACATCGTACAACAAGGCGGAGGGCCAGTTCAAGGAGTTCCCGGTCCCGAAGCGCCTTCTGGCCAGCGGGACCATCGAAGTTACCTTCGCCAGGCCCGACGAGGACCATCTGAACTGGCGTCACAAGTCCAGAGTCTCGGATATCTGGCTGCTGAAGGGCCCAGCTTGATCCCATCCCGCAGGTGGTTGTGGTGAGCGACTGGGGAAACGGCGGCCGCAATACCTCCTCGAGCTGGCGTCTGGGCAATCTCTCGATGATGGTGAGTTCGACCGAGCATCTGGCCAACCATACGCACCGGCCCCTTTCTCTCTTGCGTGCTCTCCATGTTTCAGGGGGCGGTCGGAGGCCGTCCGAAAGGGGGAGGATGCCGAGGCTGAGGGGCTGAGAAAGAGTGCCACGCCTGTCAGTGCTTTCGAGCTCTATCCGGGTGCCCATATGTCTGAGCAGAGGGAGAAGAACCTCGAACTGGTCAGAAACTTGTTGTTCTCCTTGGAGATACTGGATTTCGACGAGCCGAGCTGCGACGCTGCTGGAAGCGTTGCTGCCTGCTTGATGAAACTCCGGAGACCCATCGGGGCACGCGACGCTATGATAGCGGGCATGGCCCTCCGACATGAGCAAACGCTAGTGACGAGAAACCGGGAGAACTTCTCAAGGGTCAAGGGGCTGAAGATCAGCACGTGGTGGTGTCATCACGCACAATCTGCTCAAAGACCAGATACGTTTCGCAGCCCACTGGGAAGAGCGCAACACATGTGCCTCCTCCATCTTATGAAAACCGATGCAGAATCCCTTGTCTTGCCCATAGCCCTCCATTCGGCAAGAGCCGCGCCAGGTACGGAGTCAGACGCGGTCTGCTTGGGTGTTTGTCTGAGTAGGTGCCCCAACGGATTCCGACGCGTCAAGTCCCTGATGTCATTCCTGCCTCTCTATAGAGCGCTCTCTTCACCATGAGGGACCAGAGGAGGAAGCCTGCTATGAGAAGCGTTCCCGTGGTCACGAGCCACTCGGTGAGGTGTATCCAGACC
Organism: Hadarchaeota archaeon (SeqCode); assembly: GCA_964452145.1. GTDB lineage: Archaea > CAYQAE01 > CAYQAE01 > CAYVLA01 > CAYVLA01 > CAYVLA01. The sequence goes on along the minus strand of CAYVLA010000031.1, from coordinate 25,854 downwards.
AGGGCCCGGTCCTTCAGAGCCATTGCTTCATTCTCCAGCTCGTCGAAACGCCCCATGCCCTTCCTAACCCTCTCATAGGCACTTTCGAATTCCCCGATGGCGTAAAGATGCTCGCCCTCTCTGATATCACTCTCTATCCCCAAGAGCTCGCCATAGATCCGGGCGGTACTGGCGCCGAATTTCTCCGCGAAGTCAAGCAGGCTCTCCAGAATCGACTCCCTGAGACGGAACGCTGACAGGCTCGATCTGAATGTGTGGATCTTCAGGGGATCGTCCGGAAGCGTTCTGCCCGCGCTGAACCAGACAACATTAACCATGATGTCAAGCGCGTATGGGTTCCACCTGCTGGCCGAGCCATGCCAGAAGTCGTTGGTGAACATGTCCCTGAATATGAAGGTCGTGCTCTGGTTCCAGGTCCAGTAGAAGATATGGGCGATCTGGCCTGGGACCGGCCAGCCAACCCCTTGGTTGTTCCTGGTGTAGGAAAGAATGGTCGAGCCGGGTCTCGGCATGGTGTTGACCCCGCCGTAGCTTGTGAAGATCGGCTCCACTTGGGCCTTGAAAGACTTCATGATGTCAGGCAGATCGGCATCGTCCTTGATGACCAAGGGACCCGCAATTCCCTGGAAGTTTCTCTCATCCCTGACGACTGCATCGACATCGTTAGGAAAGGCCGTCGAGAGAATGCTATTCCTCCAAGGTTCGTAATAGGATGCGACTGCGCTCATGACGCTGCGGGTGACCACGCCCCCCTTCGGATGGTCCTTCAGCAAGTCGTACAACCAGCTCTGATGCAGCGGGCTGAAGTAAGAGAGGTCAACGTCTGCAAGGACGATGAAGTCGTATTCGAGGAGCTTCTCGAATGACCGCGGGAAGTATATGCGCATGTAGCGGCCTATGGCCTCTGAGGTCACCGTGTTGTCCGTTCTAGTCGGAACGGCCAGGGGGTCGGTTGTGGGCTCGGTTAGGAACCACTGGGTCGCGATAGTGACGTGGTACCCCGTCCCGGTCACGAAGACCTTGATCTGCCGGGGCTCCTGCTGTGAGTGGGCGCTGGGGCCGAGAAGGATGATAAATGCTAGGAGAATGCACCCGATCACGGCGGGCACGGGGGCGGCGTTGACTGACTCAATAAGAATGTTCCTCAACCGTCAACCGTCCCTGCCCCTGCTATCGCCTGCGGAGCTGGCACGCTGTGCTGGGCAGAGATGGGCTTCACCTGATGGTTGATATGGTCGCGATTCTTCCGTAGTTGCCGCTGACGCGGATCGGATCCGGCCAGAGCTTGATGGGTTTCTCCTCCAGCTCCATGATGTTCGTGGTCTTGCCCTCCAGGTACGCGTCTATGCGGTCTTTCGTTTCGGCCAATCGAACCAGCTGGCCTCCGTAGCGGATCTGCAGGACCTCGAGGCCGAAGGGCTTCCTCTCATCAAGCCAAAGGGCCGAATGTGCCTTTAGAAGGCGTCTCATGCGCCGGATGACCTCCGGGATCTGGTTCGACATCTCCTTGAGCCCATTCAGATCCTTGTTCACATACGCCTCCCGTGCCGAGTTGTGCAGATCGACCTTTACCTCGAGCACCCCAGCCAATGCCCTGGCGTAGGAAAACAACAGGCTGTCCGATTTCGAGACCCCCTTGGCCGCCTTGGTTATCAGATCCGACAGGCCGTGAATGTGGGGACCCAGCCGGATTCCGGCGTAGTGCTTGGCGAAGATGCCCAAGAGAGGATCGTCCCAAAGCATGCTCTTGCTGATGTTGGCCCTTGCCTGAACGCTTTCCCTCTCGCGACCCGGGTAGTGATCCAGTCGGCCGGGAAGCGTGTAGGCCTCAAACTCCGTGCCGCAGACCGCCTTCACAAGGGCCCTGGTGTCCTCGATGCGAGGATTGGCACACCAGCAATCATCGGCGAACTGGGCGATGGCGGGGTAGTTGGCCGCGAAGGGAGTCTCGTGTCCATCATCGCCCCACATCGTCATCAAGGCCTCCGAAATACCCTCCTCTCTGGCAACGGTCATGAAGGGCTTCGCAGACACATCGGTCACCGACTGGGAGGCCCAGAGCCGTCCCCAGCTCCAGAGCCCTGGGGCTACCATCGGATCGAAGCCCATCTTCCGGTACTGCCGGATCGTGCTGCGGTAGTACTCCGGATCGGGTTGGTAGTAGTTCCAGAACACCATCTTCATATCCTTGGGGAGCTTGGCGACCTGGTCCTCCGAGAAGGCCTGCGTCCCGCTCATGCCGATGACGATGTCGCCCCACATCATCGGTTTGAGGCCCTTTGCTCGGCAGATCTCCATCAGTCTCTGGAGATGATCTAGGTAGTCATTGCGCGGATCGATGGGAGTGTTCGGAACGAAGGCCCTTCCGCGGCTCAGGCCCCAGGTCTCGTCAAGTCCCAGATGGATCCGCCGGCTCTCGTACGGTTTGGCCGCGCTTTCGATCAGGGCCTCTATGAAGTGGTAGGTCTCCGCCATCTTGATGTTGAGGATATGGTCGTCATCGCGGAACTTCCTGTAGTTGGGGTGGCTCAGGATCTGTTCCATATGGCCCAGCGTCTGAATGCAAGGGAACATCTCGATGCCCAGTTTGGCGGCGTAGGCGTCCAAGGCACGGAGTTCCCTCTGACTATACTTGCCTCGGAGGTACCCCATCTCGGGGTGCCTGTCAACCTCGTAGGTATCCTCAGTGTACAGGCAGACGGCGTTGTAGCCGAACAGAGCTAGGCGACGCAGAATCCCCTTCAGAACCTCGGGCTTGATCACGGCGTTTCTGGAGCTGTCTATCATGAGCCCGCGGAAGCCCAGTGGCGGCACCTGAGATCGTGATTCGCCGGGGTGAGCAAGCCATTGGCCCAAGGACCGCATCAGGTCCGAAGTCGTCGCATACTCGACACGGCAGGTCGACCCTTTGACGGACAGGTCGTAGCCGGGCTCTCGCCTTTTCACCAGCCTAAGGCTCAGACCCTCCCGAAGGCTGAAAGCCTTGGGATGGTCGGAAGCGATCTCCCCAAAGGGTTGTCTGTTCGGAAGACGAAGCGTCGGCGACATCTTGGGATTCCTCCATGCATGTTGTGGCCACTTCAGGACAGGCGATCCCACCCGCTCTTCTAGATGGCCCAGGACACGCCAATACCCACCAAACCCTGCAGTTAAGTCTTATCCCGGCCAAGCGGCACGACATCCCTCATCGAAACTCGGGTGATAACCGAAGCCTGGAACGACAGACGGGCCCTCCGGCAATGCGTAGATCCTAGAATCGAATTCGTGACAGGAAGGGGATCTGACCAAGGAGACCGCGGATAGCAGATGCGAATTCATCCCACTGTCATAGCCCTCTCGATTGTGATGATCCTGGTTCCCCCTTGTGCATTGGAGCTGAAGCTGAACCGCAACTATGGTACGAGCTTTGGCGATCGCATCAAGGGGAAATTCTCGGCAAAGGCGAAGGACGTAACGGGTGCGACCCGAGTCGAGTTCTTCCTGAACGGCGAACTCGTCGCCACGGATGCGGAGGAACCCTTCGCTTGGAGCTTCACGACCACAGACTATCCTCCGGGGAACTACACGATCCGGGCGGTGGCCTACCTCGCCACGGGTGGACAGGAGGAAGACGATCTGACGGTTGAGTTCGTGGAGACCTTCGGAAAGTCCTGGAACCTATTCCTCTGGGGCATGATGATGTTGATTGCGGGCGTGGTCGTCTTCTCCCTCTGGGTGACCCAGAGGGAACGGAAACGCCCCCCGGGCAAGACCAGGTGCCCTCAATGCGGCACGGTCTTCGACCGCAGGTGGAGTCCCATGCACAAAGGTGCTGCATACAGAAACACCTGCCCCATGTGCGGCAGGTCCTTCTGGGCGGACATGATCGTCGAAGGCGAGGGGAGCGATGGAACTAGGGTCTTCTAGAGGATTCCTGGCGGACCCCCATCCCACATCCGTAGCCGACTGATCGAGTGATACTGGCCTCACGTGCAGAAACCGGCCTGAACCAGACACCAAGACGGAAGCACATAAGTAAGTCCGAGTGGACCAGTGGCTAGAGCACATGATAACTCTCAGTTGCGTCGAACCGAATCCCGGCCTTGGAGCCCAGGCGATCACCTCATCAAGCCTGGCGAGACCGCAATGAATGCCCGTGAACGTTTCCTTGCAGTAACCCGTTTCGAGGAACCTGACTACGTCCCGCTACTCTCTTGCTGGTCGATCGATGGACCGAACCTGTTCACCGTGAAGACCTGGCACCAAACACAGGGATTCCCGAAGTGGGTGGACTCCGGCGAGAACTGGGACCGGTACTGGGGCATGACGAGGCTGCAGTTGTGGTCTCCGGGCGGACCCGGGGAGCCTATGCCTCAGCCCGAGGTTCTGGCCCAGGATCATACATACGAGACGCTGCGCTACGCCGATGGTCGAATGGTTCGACAGCGGATCGGCCAAACAGCCGTCAACTACTACGGCATGCCGCAGTTCATCGCCTTCCCGTGCAGCAACCGAGAGGACTGGGAGAAATATCGTGATCGATGGGTTCCGATCGGGGAGGGAGTCTACCCCGAGAACTGGACCTATCTCACGGACCGCTGGAAGCACCGGGACTTCCCACTTGGCACCGGGATCCCAGGGTCCTTCTCCACCTTGAGAGGCCTGTTCGGAACACAGCGAGCATGCACGCTGTTCTACACCGACCCCGACCTAGTCGTGGAGATCCTGAAGCATTACCGCGACAGATGGGCCAAGATGGTGGGAAGGCTTGTTTCGGATGTGTCCCTGGACTTCGCAGGCGCGGGGGAGGACTTCTGCTACAGGAACGGATGCTTGGTGTCGCCCGGACTCTTCCGGGAGTTCATCGTTCCCCACTACAAGATGCTGACCCGTGTTCTGCGTGATCGAGGGATCGATTTCGCGTTCGTCGATTCCGACGGATACGTTGAGGGCGTCATAGGACTTCTGGAGGAGGCAGGGATCAACGGCCTGGAGGCCTTCGAGGTCAGGGCCGGCAACGATGTTCTCCGCGTGCGTGACGCGCATCCGGATTTCATCATCAGGGGAGGGCTAGACAAGTTCGCCATGGACTCGTCCAACGAGAGAGCAGCCGAAAGTGAGGTCGAAAACAAACTGCCGCCTCTCCTCCAGGAAGGAGGTTACTTCCCGGGGATCGACCACGGACTGCCGCCGACCTCGCGCTGGCGAACCTACCTCGCCTTCATGAGCCGTCTGCACCAAGTGTGCGGCAATCCCGAGGGAGTCTTCCGGCGGAACCTCTGAACTGGAAGGTCACCCATACCGCTTGATGGACCTCCGAAGACTGTCCCACCTCGTTCCGGAAGTGGTGACTCCGGCCCGAACGCCCAAGTGTGGATCTCCGAGGCCACCCGCGACTGTTCCACAGATCCTCGCGCTCAAGTGTCGAGGAAAAAACTCTGAGCCCGAATCCAGTGTAACGCTCATCTCTACTCCGTAGGACGAGGCGAGCCAACGACGTCTTCGACCAACCTGCTACACTTCGCCAGAGCCTTCATGCCCTTGGGCAAGAGCTCTCCTGCCAGTGCGTCGTATTCTCCGAGGACAAATTCGTAGGGATACCTGAGCATGGGCCGTTCCCTGGCCAAGCTATCCACAAGTTCAGAGATCGATCCTACTTGTTCGGCGAACCATGAGGGGTACTTGCCCTTCATTTCTAAGAGAAACCGCCCCACAGAATGAACCTTTGGGTAGTCAACCCCGTACGCGATCAGCACTGCCTTTGCAGCGTACTCCATCGATTCCTGGAGGTACTTCAGAGCTCCGACCCAGTCCTCATCCTCTAGGCTCTTGGATGCGCTTCCAAGCTCACGTTCAGCGCTCCTGATGGCACCACGAGCTCGGTCTGCGTTAACGGCCATGCCTATCCCAGGTCTATCTCCAGCAGCTCGCCGGACACGATATCTGGTTTGAGGAACCATCCGTATGTGCCGTCGGCGTGTTCGACTCTCGTGGTCCCGAGTTCCTCAAGGGCTCTCTGAAGTTTCTTCATCAGGGTCTCGAAGAAACCAACTGGATCATAAAGGATTCCCCGGTGGGAAAGCATGTCTAGATACACCAGTTGGAACTTGACGGCCGAGCCTTTCCGCAACGGGGCTGTGGTTACCTCTGGATACCCGCGGACCCCTTTCATGCCCAGCCAGAATTCGCAGGCCCTGTACTCCCAGGTAGATCTGAAAGCTCTGAAGACTTGCTGTTCGATTTCCCATCTGCCCTCCGCATCATCCTTGATGATGTATAGAAGGTCTACATCGCTCCTGCCCAGCTGGAAGCTGTCCTTCACGACGGAACCATAAAGAACAACCGAAATCAGCCTATCACCGAACCCTTGGAGAAGTAGTTGGGCCAGACGGTCCAATGAGATTCTGATCCAGCCATATCTAATCTTGAGGAGTTCCTCGCCGTTGATTGGTCCGCTCGCGCCGTTCCTCTCCAATTCCGCGATCTTGAGGGCAGTTTCGAGGCCCGTCTCGGTGGCCTGATACCCCGTCTCAGACTTGCTGACCAGTCCACAACCCTGCAATTCCTTGAGCCTCCTGGAAAGCGTTCGTGGGTTGGGCACTGAATCGTTGAGTTCCCCGAATCTAACGGGTCCCGTGGAGACTAGAAGGAGAACCTCAATGGCACCTTCCCTGCCGAGCACATCAAACCTGCGCATGCTATACCACAGTATAGCAGGGACTTGATAAAGCTTGCGTGTTGACGCCCCGACCTTGCGAGAAGTGATGCGAGATGCCGAAGAGGCCGGCCGCGGAAGTTCATGGCTTCAAGGCTTCCAGGACTATCGTTTCGTGCTCCTCCAGTCTAGGTACAATGAATGAGACGCCATCATGCAGCCTGCTGATCTCCAGCCCCCTTCCCAGGCGCAGGGCCCGGGCAAGCTTAATGCCTGCCAAGCCATGCAGGGTCACCTCCAGGTCGCTCAGATCGACCACGGATTCCATGGGCCTGGTCATCTCGCCCGTAAAGTTGACCAGATGGACCATGAGCCTGCCCTTGGCGGGCTGAAATCGCAGAGCCACCTCAACGCTAGTCGGGCAGCCCTTCAAGGAAACCAGCCTCCGGGCCATCAGGTCTGCGGCATTGGCAACGATCCTCCTGTAGTCGGGGTTGTGGTAGTCGTGGTAGTGCTCGAAGAAGTTGCCAGCCATATAGAGGCATCGACCCTTCCCATACTCATTGATCAGGATCGCCGGGTTGTTCGATATGGGTGGAACCTCGACATAGCGAGCCGGCATCTTCCCGTGATACATCGCCACGGACCTGGCCGTGGTCGGGACGACCTGGATGCCGTAGACCGGGCATGGGAGAAGCGAAGCGCTCAGCCCGCCCGCGATGGCGCTGTCTCGGTGGACGATGCTCATGTAGTCGAGCTTCATCGGGCCGAAGACTCCGTCGCCCATCCTTACCCCGAACGTTTCTGATAGGCCGAACTCCGAACGCATGTCGCCGTTCTCGTCGTACCTGGACGCCTCGAAGCTAGCGATGAGGTTTCCTCCTCGATCAACCCAGTCATCTATGTTGCTGGTGTGCGAATCGGAGAGGCATGCGCAGTTGGGCAGCACCAGAAGATCGTATCTGCCGAGAACATCGTGAGTGAGGGCCCCCTCGTCCAGAACATCGAAAGGGACGTGGGATCTGAGGAAGGCCTCGTAGCAGCCTGCGAAGCTGCTTGAGAAGTTGCCGGCCGCCTGGCGGCGCTCGAGCTTCTCCCCCTGGGGCGTGAAGTCGGTGACCGGAACGCTGGCCTTGTAGTAGTCCGCCGTCCTTGCGGACCAGAGCAGCGCAACCCTGGACAGGGACTTGGTTCCAGCCAGGTAGTCGGAGTTGGCTAGGATGAAGCGATTCATCTCGCTCGCTGCTAGGGCGCCCGGACGGCCGGCGGTGCGGTAGCTAATGCCGTACCAGGGGTTAGCCCCGTTGGCGATCGTGTCAGCATACAGAAGCCTCGTCTCGGTGGGGCTCAGGATGTATTCGTCCCAACCCTTGTTGGCCCCGGCGATGAAGACCACCGTGGGCTTGCCGTCGGCCTGGGTCTCCAGAAGTTTAGCGGTCATCCCGGGCTTCCAGGGCGGTGATTGCCTCAGGTCATAGTATAGGAATCCGCCCTCGGCCCCGAGGATGTCCTGGTAGGGCATCAACCTCCTGTTGTCCCGGGCGGCCGGCCATGCCGGCCACAGGCCGGTGCAGTTCATGTATATCACCGAACCCGACCTGGCCTCCTTGAGGGCCCTGCCGGCATCCTTCAAGTAGAGAGCGATGCTGTCGTAGCGAAACTCGATGAAGTCCCTCCAAGAGGGATCCTTCCAATCCTCCTTCCCAGGCAGATCCGTGCCATGCCTTTCCCAAAACAGCCTTCGGCAGGACGGGCAGTGACATGCACCGGGGGCGAAGATCGGACCATCAAGGAAGATGCCGTCTATCTCGTAGGCCGCGAGATCCCTTATTCCTTGGAGAGACCATTCGCGCCAAGGTGAGTTGACGCACGGCGCGCAGCCCGAGCCGTACAGGTTGTCTATGGCCTTGCCCTGGGCGTTGATCTGCAGCCACTCCGGGTGCCTCATGGCAAAGCCTGCCTGGAGCCAGTGCACGTTGTAGTAGACCAAGACCCTGATGCCCCTCTTCCTCGCCTGGGGCAGGTACTCGCCGAAGAAGTCCCGCGGAACCTTCTCTGCCAGTGCCGATCTGAAGTAGAAAATGCCCTTCTCTCCACCGTAGACGTCGCTGCATGTGATGTGCTCGGCATTGAACCCCAGCCTCGCCTTGGTCTCCGCCACCTCGACCGGGTCCAGGCGCAGAACCTCGTCCACGCCGTAGATCCCCAGATCGGCGATCGCTAGTGGCCTTTGCCACCACTCTTCGTGCTCGGCCATTCGCTCTGCCTCGTCAAGGCCGACCTCAGCTTGCCTATTATTGGCTTCTCTTGGCAATCCCCCGCCAAGGCAAGCATGGGACCCGGAGCGGTAGCATTGATTCATCGTGCCCGATCTCCCTCAAGGTCTTGTTACGGGCTGGTGGACATCTAGTGGCCCGTGAAGACGAGATCAGTCGGGTAATCGGTCAAGGAATGCCAGCCGTCGTCCTCAACGACCCCTGCATCCTCGATAAGCATGGCGACTCCCCTCAAGGCGCGACAGATCTCTATCACGACCACCATGCCCTCCTCGATCACCGAGTCCGAATACGTCCGGAGGAACGGGGGCTCGTGGCATTCCATTCCGAGACCGTGCCCAGCCCCGTCTGGAAGCCACTGAGGCCGAAGGGAGGAACCGTACCTGCGGACGCACTCCGCGACCTCTCCAGCAATGCATCCGGGTGCCAGCGCCGATTCGGCCACGGATCGGGCCTGAACGATCTCATCGTGCAGCGATTGGTACTCCTCCGATACCTCGCCTACCACGGGCACCCGCCCGAAATCGGTCAGGTAGCCTTCGAAGACGACCTGCAGATCGAAGAATCCTACGTCACCCAACCTGACGACGTAGTCGGGCTCGCCGTGATGGGTCCCGTCACAGGTGCTGCCAAAGCTGAGATGCTGGCCGAGGAAGAAGCAGTCGTGAGCCAGGACCTCGTCCATCTCCATCCGGTAGATATCCCGAAGCGTCATCCCTGGCTCGATCTCCGCGAAGACCCTGTCGTATACCTTCTCGGCAACCCGGTAGGCCGTCCTCATCCGGGACAGCTCTGCATCCGTCTTGACAGCTCTCAACTCCCAGAAGACGTTGGTTGAGTCGACGACCTCCACTGATGGGGCCATTGCCTTCAAGTGTGTCAGATCGTTAGCCGGCAAGACGGACAGCTCCATGCCCACCCTTGCGTCGGGGCCAAGCCTCTCAAGGAGAGCTTCTGAGAGGACCTTGATGGGATGCGGGGAATATCTCTCTATGAGCGAACAGGGGCGAACGTCCTTCACCCAGCTTGGCGCAAAGTCCCCGACCCTGCTGTAGTGCGCGACGATGAAGGGCTCTTGGAGGGAATCCCGCTGGATGCCGGCATAGTAGTGGGCCCGATCACCCGCGTCCTCTAGGAAGAGCATGTGCATGAACCGGCCCCAACGCCAGTAATGAACAGGCACGCCGCTCAGGTATGCTACGTTTTCGCGCCGGCATGCAACCAAGGCATCCAGACCATCCCTCTCCATGGCCTCGGACGCCCGCTTAGGATCGAACAGCATCTCGGTCAAGCTAACAACCTCTAACGGAACACATGACCGCAGAGACGCAGGAAATTGCCTCCGAGTATGTTGGACCTGTCCCGCGACGAGTAACCCCGATCCTCAAGGGCCGAGGCGATCCGCGGCACGTGAGCCGAACTCGGTATCGCCCATCTCATCTCGGCAACCCCCTGCGCCCTCTGGAACTGCCGCCACCTCCTGCTGCGAGGGAAGAAATCGCCCCCCAGCCCCACGTGTTCGACGCCCCCGACCTCGGCGAAGTGGTCGACCTGACGAACGAGATCCGAGACGGTGGGAGCGCTTCTCGTTCCTCTTTCCGGAGGAATCAGATAGGTCCGGTAGAAATGGACGCCCATGACCCCTCCGTTCTCGGCTATTGCGGCAATCCTCTCATCGCAAAGGTCGGTCGTTACGCGGGCCGCGGCACAGTGGGATACGATGACCGGGGAGTCCGTCTCATCCAAGCTCTGCTGGAATGCCCGCTCGGGCAGGTGGGTAAGATCCACAATGATGCCCATCTCGTTGCAGGTCCGGATGACCAGCCTGCCGAAACCGCTGAGGCCATCGCCGTCCAGCAGGGAGTTGGGACAGGCCCAAGCCAACTGCAGCACCCGCAGGCCCGAGGAATAGAACTCCTCCAACGGCTCGATCCGTCCCTCCAGCAGCTTGGCTCCTTCGCTCCCCAAGAGCACGGCCACCTGACCACGCAGCTTGGCCCTCACCACGTCCGCTACCTGCGTGGCCAGCACGGCCCGGCCCTCTGTGGAGTCGATATCCCGCAGCGCTGCGGCAAGCCGTTTCTTGGCCTTTTGATGCCAACCAGTCTCCGATCGGGCGGACAGCACGTAGGATCCCCCTATCTCCACATCCACCGAGAAAAACAGGACCTTCGCCGTGACGCCCCCTTTAAGCATGTTGGATAGGTCGCTGGACGCTGGGACGTGATCGTGCATCAGGATGACCGGGGTTTCCGACAATGTCCTTCCTCTGTCGCGCTTGGCGAGGCAGTTCCGGTTGCCATAACCCCTCATCGAGGGGCTTTAACTATCTCGGTATTGGCGACCCGGACTCATCATCCGGGCATGGTCTGTCGCCACGCATGGAAGCCCAGCATTGGCAGGTGATGGACGACGAAGCACGAAGCCACAAGCAAAACAGCTTAAAGGCTAGAAGGACCTACTGGCCTTGGTGGGGCGGGGATGGGTGAGATGACTTCCGTGATAACCGGAGAGGCCGAGAGGCACGGACAACCGGAGGCGGCAAACCATATCCATGATCTCGCCCATCGCATGCCCGTGAGGATATTTTTGCTGGTGATGTTGGTCTGCAGCATCGCCGCGGGCCTTGCCCTGGAGGACGGAAGGATCGGCGTACTGTATGTCGGCTGCATCGCCCGGTCGCCGCCCTTCAACTTCATGAGATCGGATCCGCTCTTCTCGATGAGCTTCGTGATCGCGACCCTGCGCGACTGGGCCAGTATGGAGATGGAAGAGGTATACAGAAGGGTCAGGCTCTACATGCCCCGGACGTACCAGGATCTGGTCAGCAACTTCGACGTGGTAGTCCTTGCCAATGCCAACCGCTTCGCCGTGGGCACGCACATAGAGAAGCTGGCCCAGGGCGTGGACCAGGGGGGCATGGGGCTATTGATGTCCGGCGGATGGGAAACCTTCGGGGGCACGGGCACCAGCGAACCCCCCTGGGGCGACACTGCCATCGGCCAGCTGCTGCCCACCCAGGACATCATCGGCATCTGGGACCAATCAGGCCGGCCGGTCATCGATAAGCCCGACCACGAACTCATCAGCAGCCTGCCCTGGAACTTCAAGGACCCCAACCTGGCCAACCCGATGAGATGGCACCACAACCCGGTGACGCTGAAGCCCGGAGCCGAGATGCTGGCCCGCGTCATCTCGGATCGCGGATCGAAGGACCCCTTGATGGTCACCTGGCAACTCCCCAACAGGGCCAGGGTCTTCGCCCTGACCAGCGAGATCCACACCCTGACATGGTATCCGCCGCCCTGGGAGTACGCCATAGACTTCGGCAGCAACCTGATGATATATCTGAACAACCGTCCCGTGCCCCAAGACGTAGCGCTGGTACATGCGGCCAGAACCAAGATCTTCCAGGTCGCAACGAGAAGATCCCTCCTGATGGGCCTGCTCGAGTTCTGCGAGTCCTTCGGCGCCAACACCCGAAGCATCGTGCTGCGCACGGCAGAGATCGATGCCGTGATAGCCGCTGCGAAGCCGCAGTACCTCCAACTACAGTTCGAGGAGATGCTGAATGTCTACAGGGACGTGGAAGCGATGCTGGATGAGATGGAGAGAGATGCCATCAAGCTCAAGAACGCGACCCTGCTCTGGGTATATGTTGTGGAGTGGCTGGCCGTGACGGGAACGGCGCTGGTCTGCGCCTTCGCCCTATGGTCTCTCATGGTCCGCCGAACCCTCTACAGGGAGGTCAGGGTGACTACCTTCAAGAACATGTGACCGTCTTCCGCAGTCAGCGCAAAGACATGCTTCTCAGGGCAATGCCAGACATATGGGATGTAATGATGATGAGCAAAGGGCTGCCAGCAGGAATTCTACTTCTATTGATTCAAGCTCTCATCTCTGGCTCTCCATGTGTCGGGAAGACTCAGCCTGTCAACGTCCTGGTAATCGGTGATGTACTACCAGACGAAGCATTCCTCTGGTACGATCCATCACTTCGCTACAAGATGGTATCCTATCCAACCTGGGCCCAGATATGGACCAAGGAAGAGATCGCAAGGTGGAAGGAAACACAGAGAGCGACTAGAAACCTGATGCCGTCGGATTTCGTCATAGAACTCCCATATCATAGCTTCGGTCACGAATACATCGATGCTGCAATCAGAGACACTGTCGAGATGTCAGTTCGATGCCTGGGTGCGAGCGTTCTCCTTCCGGTTCCGCAGACAACCATCCTAGCCCAGTTCGCACCCGACGAGACCTGGGTAGGTCCTGACATCGAAGGTCGTTTCCCTGATCGACTTACGAGACAGAACAGTGATGTTCTGGGAGGAATGCTCAATCGCCACTTCTCCATAAGACCGGAAAGCGACCCGCTTTTGGACTTCGGAGGCATAATCGCGCACTATCATGATGCAAATCTCTTCTTGATGGAGGAGCCACACCCTCTTTCGAGGGTTGTTGCTTCCTTCGAACCGAGGGAAGCTCTCAGAGCAAGGATCGGCGACAAGCCTTGGCTACTAAGACTGAACCTTTCGGATACCCCCGGTGGTAGTCGCCTGAATGCAGGAGGATATGTCTGGAAGTGTGCTTCTCCGCTGACAGGACTGTTCTTCTTCCCGCAGGGAGGATATGTAGCGACTAGCGTCGTGCCGGGGGCCAACTACGTTCGTGTGGTCAATCTGAAGATCGATGAAGAACACGAATACGCATGGGACATCATATCTCACATCATCCTCTACTCAGCGGGTCGCAAGATACCGGATCTTATGGTTGCGCATGCAGCCAGAAACATGTTCGCTCAGTACTACAGGGACTATGCCGAGTCCTACCGTGCACTGGAGTTTGCGGACATGGTTTCTTCGACTTCTCAGACCTATCCGATATGGGCAGACCTTGCACAAGCCTATGCCGAGAGAGCAGAAGCAGCAGAACTCTACAGGGCAGACGATATCGAGCGATCAAAGGAAATCATGGTGGGCATCCTGGCCGAAATGAAGAATGCCAGGAACATGGCTGAACAAGCACTACGTCTTTCGTTGTTCCTGATACATGTCGCGGAGTATTCTGCGGTTGCGGCAACTTTCCTCGTAACGTTTTCGATAACCATCCACTTCGTCTCCCGACCAAGGACTAAAGAGGTCACTACGACCCGCCGCTGCGACGTTTCAGGGAAACCGGGAACCAGACCAGTCGGCGTCAATCTAACAAGGATGAAATCGCAACAGAAAGGGCTCCTGATACTCATTGCTGTGATAATCGTGGCTCTGCCAGGCGTGGCCATCTTCTGGGAAAGGATCTCGAGTTCGATTTCGTGGCAGGTCATCTTCGCTGGGCAGAGTTGGTACAATGGCATAGACGAGAAGCCAGCAATGTACACGGGGAGACTTGTCATCAAGAGTTCGAGCGGAGGCGATATCCTCGTAGACCCGTCCAGGCACATGGCTTGGGTTCGGAGAGAAGGGAGTGAAGAATCCACGGGGCTGATCAGCGCGCACCGATTCTGGCCATATGAGCTGGAGAGGGAGGATGCGCCGTCCGTCCCGATATTTGCCGCATATGGCAGTCAGGGAGTCTCAGTTCTAAGGAGATACGTAGGCTACAAAGTGGACATCGTAGGCAAATCCAGGGTTCCGCATATCTCGTTGGAGGACGGAGACTACCCAGTCCAAGACGTCGTCGAGCTTGTCCCTGGAAGCATTCGAGCTGCAGGTTGACACAGCGCTGCGCTGCGTGACTCTGCAGAAGGCCGACGACTTCGTCGAGCATGTGCCCGGCTGCTGCGAGTGACGATCGGCCCCATCTCGCCAACGGAAACAGCTTCGCCACATCATCAACAGCGAATGTCAACCACCCAGCGATTAGAACGGTGACACCGATCACCGTTGGTGATCACTGCAGATGAAGGCTTTGCCCAATCCTCAATCGACCAGCAATCGGTACGTCAGTCCAGTAGGTAAGATCATGGTGTGGGATGCGGGCGATATCGCCTGATTGCTTGGCAAGTCGGATTCGACATCGACGCGCTCCCGTCCAAGCCTTTGTGTCGTGCGGTCTCCCTTGCCGATCCTTGACCAAGAAGACTCCTGCGCCAGGAGCTCATCGTGCCGGGCGACCAGACCAGCATACATCCGAGGTCTCGCGCCTGAAGCTTGTGCCCGTGGAAAGCCTTAGATCCATGAGGTCTGCGATCGTCTGTCCCAGGTCGGCATAGGTTTCGCGGATGCCAAGGTCCCTGTTCTTGACCAGGGACTCGCCGTACACCAGCAGCGGCACATATTCCCTGGAGTGATCGGTTGAAGGTGTGGTCGGGTCGTTGCCGTGGTCGCTGGTGATGTAGAGGATATCATCCTCTCCGAGCAGATCAAGCATATGGGGGACTGCATCGTCCAGCTCCCTGAGGGCCCTTGCATATCCTCTGAAGTCGTTTCTGTGGCCGTAGACCATGTCGAAATCTATCAGGTTGGCCACTATCAGATCGCTTGCCGAATTGCGCAGCGCACCACAGATCTCCCTGATTCCATGGGCGTTGTCCTGCGTGTGAACGCACTCGGATAGGCCGCGGCCGGCGAACAGGTAGTCTATCTTGCCTATACCCAGGACCTCCCTTCCACTTTCCTTCGCACGATCCAGCAGAGTGGGTTCGGGGGGCGGCAGGGAGAGATCCTTCCTCTCGGCGGTCCTTTGGAAGCTCCCGGGTTCCCCCGTGAAAGGGCGAGCTATCACCCTGCCCACCGCGTGCCTTCCCCTGAGAATCTTCCTGGCCACCTCGCAGATCCCGTACAGATCGTCCAAAGGAATGACTTCCCTGTGGGCAGCCACCTGGAAGACGCTATCGGCCGAGGTGTAGACTATTGGCCTGCCCGTCTTCATGTGTTCCCTGCCCAGCTCCTCTATTATCATCGTCCCAGACGCCGGCTTGTTGCCCAAGACCCTCCGACCGATCGCCCGCTCAAACGGCTCGATCACCTCCGGCGGAAAGCCGCGGGGATATGTGGGGAAGGGCATGCCGCAGACGACCCCGAAGAGTTCCCAGTGGCCGGTTATGGAGTCCTTTCCGATCGATCTCTCCACCATCCTGCCAAAGGATGAAAGCCCCACCCCCGGTTTGACGCCCTTGATGTCCTCGATGTTGCCGAGGCCGAGATTCTGGAGGTTGGGCAGGTCGAGGCCACCGACCGCCTTCGCCGTGTTGGCCAGAGTATCAGATCCCTGATCCCCGTAGTCGCCAGCATCCGGCAGCTCCCCACAGCCGCAGCCATCGAGGATGAGCACTACATTCCTCACGGCAAAGCAGGCGATCCAGGGAGCTTGTAAAGATTTGGGTGCCGTACCGTGTACCGTGGTGCCGTACCGCTGGCCCTGACAAGTGGCGATCATTGAGAAAGGAGATGTCAATGCCCTCACCGAATGAGCGGGGGACATCCGGCTACAGGGCACCCTTCAGAGGGGTCATGAAACCACCGGCCGTTCGCTCTGTGAGAGGGACCATCGATCTGCACTCCCGGACCTTGACGTCGTCATCCGTCACGAACCTCCCCATGGCAACAGCCGATTCGCGTATCTTCCTCAAGAAACCACGCTCAACCGAGGAAAGAAGCATGATCTTCATCACAGGTTCGGGCTTCTCCTGCATATCCCACACACCGACCACCCTTCCATTCACCAGGATCGACGAGGTTGCGTTTCCGGAACGATCGAAGATCCATTCCCTGTGCTCGGGATCCAGATACCTCTCCCTTTCCTTATAGCCCACAAGATAGGGATCCTGGAAGGGAAGTAGGTTGACAACGTTGGACTGCTTGCCGTTTGCGAACGCCTCCTGTTGGCATGCCGACATCAGGAGCTCCGAGTCATGGCCATCCACATCGCATGCGATCACCGAGCTTCCCAGCTGCCCCAGAACCCGCCGCACCTCGGTCTTCCCCAAACCCGTCCACCAAGCGATGTCCGTCAGGGTTGCCGGCCCGAAGGACTCAAGGTAGAGGCTGACGAGCCTAGTCCGTGCCCGATCCTCAGGGATGCCGTTGAGACCAACATCCGGGAAGTAGGCCCCAAGAGCATGGTATGTGTGGAGGTTGCTCTTCCAGCCTCCCTCCGGTCTTCCGCGAATCAGCAGGCCCTCATCACACATCATGTTCAGGACGGTGGGCACGTTGCATTCCAGACCGAGCGTCTCCTTGGCTTCCCTAGCTGTCCATCCGGAATCCAGCTTCCCAAGCGCACCCAGGACCCGGTCGGCGATCTGTCGGTACTCCGCCTCCGACATGCCGAGAAGCCTTGTGTAGAGGTCATGGCGATTTATCCAGGGCCCCATTGTTGCAGAATGGGCGAAGGGCAGCATCGCCTTGGTGAGGACGTGTACCGTTCCCCTCATGCAGCGGATCTTTCCAAGCGACCTCTTCCGGTACAGTTCCGATTCTAGGTCTTCCCTTCTGAATCCTTCCATTCTAGCGAACAGCGAGAGATACGGGGTGCTAGAGGCCGTTGCGGGAAGGCCGCAGACACCGTCCACTACCTTCCCTATGTCGCCATCCTTAGCCCTGGCGGCGAGGTAATGTTTCGTCAGCACGAAAGAGTTGACATCGGAGGTGGTGGGCTTCTCCATGGATCCAGACATCATTTCATGTCCCACGCCCTTGGCTTAAATCGGTCATGGTGCGATCGGAGAATCTGGTCGGGACGGCAATGGTGTCAGGATCTACATTTTTCAACACCATTCTCGCCAGCCTTGCCCCATCACCAGCGGTCGATTCGGGCGGAGATCCCCTTGGCTCGAGTGTACGAAGCAGATGGCTGGCACCAGTACGCCATGTCCTTCCGCGATCCCTATCGCCAGCTGGAGTCGCCGGAGCGTGAGATCGAGGTGATCGACGGAGCCCTTTCCTTCCTGGCCCAGTCCGGAATCCTGCCCCATGCCCGGTACGACAAACATAGGTTGCTGGCCCACCGCCGTGCGGTGAGGGAGACCTTCGAGGTGCCGTGGACGGCGATCACGCCCCGGATGGAGCGCCTTCTCTACGCAGTCAATGCCATCGCCAGACCCCGGGTCATGGTTGCCGTGGGAGTGTTCTGCGGCTTCACGTTCATCTGCAACGCAGGTGCGGCCGTGGGGCCCGGCTCGTGTTACAAGCCGCGGCGCTTGGTCGGCCTGGAGATAGTCCCGGAGGAGGCAGCACGTGCCCAGCGCAACGTGGATATGATCGTCAAGGACGGCTCTGCGCAGATCATAGCCGCCGATGGCATTCCATGGCTTCAGAGCCACGATGGCCCCATCGACCTGCTGTGCCTCGATGCTGATGGCCGCGGGGGGAGGGGGAAGGCGATCTACCTGGACCTGGTCCAGGCCGCCCTGCACTGCCTGCATACCGGAAGTCTGGTGCTTGCCCACAACTCGGTGAACTCCGCAGGCAAGCTCGGAGAGTATCTCTCCTATGTTCGAGACCCGGACAACTTCCGAGAAAGCGTCAACGTCATCATCGATGATCAGGGCCTTGAGGTCTCACACCGCTAGACGGGCAAGTCCCCACGAGACAGATACGGGTCTCATCGCGCTGGCAGGCCATGCACCGGTGCACAGGTCCGGGAACCTTGGCCCGTCACATGGAGGGAATGCACGGCAGCGGCAACGAGAACCCAGACACCGAAGATGAGAAGGAGGTCCATCTCTGCGACCGAGAGGGACCAGCCCTTGAGTCCGGAGTAGAGATACATCTGGCCCAGGGAATCCTTGCCCTCGCTGAACATCTTGTCAGCGTTGGTGAAACGGCTGAGAAGGGCAACGGGGATCCTGCTCTCCCTCGGCCTTGCCTGTCCAGCTTGAACGATGGGCCACACCGCATCCATAAGCCACCGGTAAGCCTCTGCCCGCGATGATAAAAGCCCTTCGAGGGCCCGGCCGTAACAGGCCTCCCGATAGTCTGCGGCGGCGAGAGCCAGCGCCACATCTATTGAGGGCACCTCGCCCAGGCCAACGATGCGTGAGTAGTTGAGCAGGGCCTCAAGTTCGCTGATAGCGGAGAAGGCGTTGATGCGTTCGAGATCCGCCTTTGCGAGCCCGAAGATGATGCAGGGAAGGTCGCCGGGAGCAAGGGTCAAGGCCGGTGCTTGGAAGGTCTTCACGCTGAGATTCTGGCCCACATAGCCGATGGAACCTCCGCTGTCGAAGATTTGGAGGCCGACTGGGGGTTCAATCCCTGGCTCATTAAGGTTGATCAGAATCGACAGTGAATCGGGCCCCAGGTAGGGTCTTTCGCTCAGCCCGGCGGGGCAGTAGCTTCCGGGACCCATGGCGACGGCCTCCTTGCCTTGGAAGAGGTATCTGTTCAGAATTCCGTAGGCTCTGGCCAGATCCCGGCTGTACTCCTCCGGCGGCGTTCCGTCCCTCTGGTAGATCCAGAGGGCACCGTTGTGGCGGTACGCAGCCTCGATCTCAGTGATCATGGCCCAGGGGGATAGCAGCCAGATTCCGGGCAGGAACCTGCCGTTTAGGTTGTAACCATCCCAGATCTCCAAGTAGTGGTCGACGCCCTCCGGCCCATCAATGACGTACTTTCTGTACGTGCCCTCATACCAGGCCGAGACAAATGCGGTGGAACAGTTGAAGCCCCTGAGCATGTTCCAGTAGAACCACGAATCCACAAAACCCATGATGCCAAGATCGAGCCTCGGATTGATTGCGTGAACAGCCTCCGCCAAGTCCTTGGCCAGCAGATACGCTCTCTCCCCCTGCCATTCGTGGAAGGCTTCCAGGAGATCGTTGCTCTTGAGGTATCCATGGATCTGGCCCGATGGAAGGGGTGGCATGGAGAGGTCCCGATGCCGTAGGAATGCCGCAAGGCTGGCGTTGTCGTAGGTGTACTCCCGGGGTTGGTAACCCGCGCTGTAGTAGAGCTCCATGTCCCAGACTATCCCAGTGATGGGGTAGTGTAGGGAGAGGTTGGCTATGTGGAGGCCGGGCTCCTTCATCATGTGCAGCCACCAAGCCTCATCGATGGGGCTCGGGGTATATTCCTCCTCCCGGCCGTACCGATCCACTGCGCGGGAGTAGTTGAAGTCGATGTACTGCCATGAGGGCTGTTGGTAGTACTGGCCGGCGATGAATGCCACGTTGTTTGCGGCGGCCAGAACGCTCTCGCTTCCCAAGCGATCCTCGTGGAAGCCGGGCACGACCTTCTCCCAGGTCCAGTCGGCCGGTGAGTAGAAGGCATCGATCCCCAAGGATCCTAGCTGGGTGAAGTTCCACGGACCGTCGACGGCGAAGTTCCAAGGCTTATAGACCGCGATCTTGAACGGGAAATCATTGGCCAAGACCGGTGCCAGCAGAAGCGTTCCAACGGCTAGAGTCATCACCCAACCGGAATCGCGTGGCATGGGCCCACCCCAAAGGGGCCATCTGGAAAATCTATTCCCGCCTGGCATCCGGGCTTGGGCCCACAGTCATCACGAAGGGGGCAATGTGAGGTCGAAGGTGAACAGGGAAGCATTCTCAAGCTTGAAGATGATCCGCACCTCAGCTTCTCCAAGCTCCGCGAGGGATCGGCGTTTCCATGTGACCTCCGCGGCGAAGCTCGACTCGGTTAGGGGATCGCATTCCTCAAACGACCATCCCTTGATGGCCTTGTTGCCATCGTCCCGCGCTTCGGCTGCGACGCTTCCAGAGACAGCGGCGTTGACGGTCAGGGATTGTCCAGCCACGTTGAAGGGCCGAGTCAGGACGAAGCCGGGCTGATCGCCCCTAGGCCGCACGCCAATCAGACGGTTGCGCTGCGCGATCATGAGCCCGATGGAGCAGACGTTCTCCCTTTCAGTTTCGTTGTGCTGCAGCGCAAACCCGCCGTAGTAGAACCACATCTGGTCTCCCACATCAATCGGACTCTCGGCCACCATGACCATGCCTGCGTCCCATTCCCCCTCCGAGCCGCGGGCGATGAAGGTGGGATGCGTCGGGAGAAAGTCCCAGGACTGCCCATCATCACTCCAAGCCAACTCCCCGTGGATCAGGCCCGTGTCCTTGTCGTAGATCTGAACCACGCCGAAGAACAGATCACCCCGGCGGAAAACCGTCATCCCGTAGTACTCGGGCACCTCGTTCTCGGTGGGGACCAGGATGGTTCGCTCATGGGTCCAGTGCTGCAGATCATGGCTGGTCTGGAGGGCAACCCGCCTGCGGTGATAGCCTGCGAAGGCCCTCGGGCGGCAAAACAGGAGCCACCGATCGCGCACCTCATCGTAGACGAAATTGTTGTGGGTGTCGCTATGATAGGCTATTGCGGGTTCCTCGAACAGACGGGTGAAGATCTTCCCGTCATCCGAGTACGACACATAGACCCCGCCCTTCTGGTTGTGGATGGCGATGTACTTGCCAGGATAGGTATCCGGCTTTGGATTGAAGCAGACATCGATGTTCTGGGTCTTGTCAGTTCCCAGTCGGATGCAGTTGTTCCCGGCGTCGCCCTTGTGGTCGAAAACGCCGAGCGAGGGCTTGCGCCAAACGATGCCTTCATCTGACTCAGCATAGCAGACGTTGTAGGAGAAGGGCAGGCGATTGTAGTAAGCATGCTTGTCCCAGACGGAGTACCACATCCTGAAACATCCGGTGGATCGATCCCTCAGAACCGAGCCGCCAATGTGAGGGCCCGTCCCCTCCCAGGGATGTTCACGAACGATGAGCGGATTGCCCGGATGACTCTCGGGCGGGACCACGAAACGCTCCACAAGCCAACGGTCCTCAACGACCCTCCTGTCGCAAAGGAAGTAGGGTCCCCTGGCCGCTGATAGGCGATGGGAATCGCCATCGTCCAATCCTGTCATGTCATCATCCCCAAGAACTGTGACCACTTTTCCAGAGAGAGGAACCCATTTGGAAAGACCTCTCATCGCACGATCAACCGCGTTGGCCATTGTTGATTGGGTCAATAATCTTTCCGAGACTGGGCCACTCCCTTGATGGCCTTCCCAACTGCCTACGTCAGATCGCCGCAGGCACATTTGACTTCACGGAGCATGTCCAACAGCTCCTCGAATCCCTCACCGGTCTTTGCGGACACAAAACATGGCCTCTGGGAGGGCAGGAAACTCCGCATCATCTCGGCCATCTGGACATTCATCTCCCACCTCACACCCTCCCCTTCGACGTTGACGAAGGATCGCGGATCGGCTAGGAAACCGTAGATCCTGCGCCTTTCTCCCTCCGTCAGCAAGTCGACTTTGTTCATGACGTTGACGGCGGGAGCACCTGAGGCGAACTGGGCAGCAAGGGAGTACAGCATGAGGCTGGGCAGCGTCTGCGTCGGCGACGTTGCGTCAATGACGTAGATGCAGCAGGCCTCCGGGAGTCTCCTGACGAGGTTGGCCGCTGCATTCCTGAAGACGAACGGCTCCAGCTGCCCCGGAGCATCCAGGAGAACGAAGTCGGCGCTGAAGCGAGGAATAGTCATGCCAGCAAGCCTGTCCATGGCCCTCAGCATGGCACCGTTGGGGCCCAGGCCCTCCTCCCTCATAACCGATTGCAGCGTGAAACTAGATCTGACATCGAAGTCCGGCACGTAGGGAAGCTCTCCAGCTCCAGGGTCCAGGTTGGCCTGGCTGATTGCGAAGCGCTCCCTGAGGAATGTGCCAAAGGAGGCGGTGAGCAGGGTCTTCCCGGATGCTGCGGGACCAAGGATCAGAACGTACATCTTGGGATTCCTTCCCCAACACGGATCAGGCATCAGGAGAGGTGATCGATGGCCTTCACGAGGCCACAACGGAGGGTTCGCAACCCAGGTGATCTCAGGCGCCCCAATCCCAGCCCGATCGCCAAGCCCAGCATCAGGGCAATGGAGAACAGGACCAGGAATGGCCCCAGCCACAGCCCCCTCGTGTTTCCCCGAGACCCGGTGGCATCGACATGAATCTGCTTGCCTCGGTAGACAAACGCCATACCTGCAAAAGGCCTCTCTCCCCCCTCAAAAATGTGCCGCAGGTAGCTTCCTGCCGATGGCCAATAGCACCGACGCGGAAATGCCGTGGGGCCACAACGGATGGTGCTACAGCTCCTTCTCAAGCAGTACCGCGGTCCCTGTGGCCGAGACGATCACCACGCCGGCCTGAAGGCCCAGATCACTCGTCTCAAGGTCAAGGCCGATGATGGCATTCGCGCCCAAGTCAATTGCCTTCCTCTTCACCCTCTCCATGGCCTCCCACCTGGCCTTCTCCAGCTCGGTGGTGAAGGCGGTGACCTCTCCTCCGACCATCGACTGGAAGCCCGCCACGAACTTCCCCATGAGACCCCTAGTCCGGGGGGTCAGCCCCGTAACGACGCCCAGTATCCTCTTGACGCGGTATCCGGGCACGCTGGGGGTGGTTGTCATCACGAACTCGCCGCTCAACTGATCGACCCACTTCGCCGATCCAGTAATCTCATCCATGCTCATAAGTGCTACGGGACTAACTACCAGACGACGGCGAACATGACGATTGCGAGATCCCGGGGCCTTCAGTCGCCGACTTGATGCCAGTCAGGTGACTCATCAGCGCTTGTTGGGCTCACCACACCCGACCAGCAGCGCCGCTATCACGGTCACCATCCATATCGCGCCCGTGAGATCGGTCACCTGCGCCGCGATGCCCTGAAGGCCTTGCACGAAGTATATCTCTCCACTCCGCGGACAGGACCTTATCTTAGGCAGAAGGAGAACCGAACAAAAAGGACGCAGATCATGCATCGGCCGACCCTCCCGGCGTGGCCATTCTTGATCTTCTTCTGCACCGGTCCCGGCTCTGCACAAGTTTCTCGACCATCCTGGCCACAACATACAGATCAGGCTTGAAGACGGTCCCGGAGTTCTCTCATCGTGCTTGAGCGATGGACTCTAAGCCTTCTCTATGGGGTGACGGAGTATGGTGCGTATCTTCTCCGGTGCCGTCCTTCGTGGATCACTCACGTATATCTCGTGGTGTAGGCCGCGCAGCTTGTAGCCTTTCTCCGTGATGAAGGCGTGGAGAATGGTCATGGTTCGCTGCTCCTCGCTGTAGGGCCCGATGTGCATTATCTGGGCGCTCAGTCCCTCGTGAAAGGTCTCCAGCTTGACCTGATCCACCATCGGTCCGCTCTTCTCTCTCACCTTCGGCCGGATGGCCTTAAGCAAATCCTGGGTAACGAACTCGGGCTGCCTGATCATCGACTTGAAGTTCCACTGGTCTCTTGGCGGTGCCTTCTCAAGGATGAAGATCGTTGGATCGTCCCACCGCCACAGACCCTCTAAGCCCATCACCGTGAAGTCCTTTCCCCTTTTCTTGGACTCGAACTTCAGGGTATAGCTGAGGCCGTAGAGGGCTTGAAGCCCGGCCGTGTAGACCTCCCCTCCCGGCTCGCCCCGCCCCCCGATCGTGAGGAATT
>CAYVLA010000031.1:0-1552 GCA_964452145.1 Hadarchaeota archaeon (SeqCode) | reverse complement strand
AGGCAGATCTATGATCTCGGGTGTCGTCCTGGCAGTATAGTACTTCCCCAAGTCCTTTCTCAGATCCAGCTTGGCCATAAACCGAAAAGTCTCATCCATAATAGAAATCTTGTGGTTCACACACGACGGTGTGCGTCCCCCGTTCCTCCCTTTTCAAATGCCATGTGGTACCCAGCGGCGTGGCATATTTCCCCTTTGATGAAGAAAGCATGGGGTGGGGGTACGCCATAGTTATATCTCGGACGTTCCTGAGCGGTTCCGTGGAATTCGGACTCTCAACATGCATATGCCTCGAGATGCCAATGCAGAAGGCACTCTCTCTTCTCTCCGAGCATGGCATAGCCAGAGTCGAGTGCGCGGCTTTCAACCTCATCATGTCCTCTACAGATAGGCGACTCAGATACGATTACATCTCCACACGAGATGCATGGGCACTGAGACGGGAAGCCATACCCACGGAGGAGATATCCGGCACGGCTTCGTCCCTGGGAATATCCTTGGAGCAGGTCCATTCCCCCGACTTCGAGATCGGAAGCCCCGATACAGGGGGAAGGGCCCTGGCGGTAAACAAGGTCGTCGAGATGCTGGGAATCTGTAGGGATCTTGGGGCCCCCCGTCTCATCCTTCATCCGGGACCTCTGCGCGCGGCCGCGCTCAATCAGGCAACCATCGCCGAGGGATTGAAGGAAAGAACCATCGCGTCCATCGGAGCCCTCGCCCGGTGGGCATCCGATCTGGGCGTGAAGATTGCGCTCGAGAATGGGTGGCAGGACGCATACGGGTCGAGGGCGGAGGACCTGACCGAGATGGTGGAATCCACCGATCCTGACCACATCTGCGCGTGTCTAGATACCGGACACAGTCAGAGGCTGGGCGTCCCACCCGATGTGATGCTGAGAAGCATCGGAAGCCATCTGGCCGCGACCCATGTCCACGATAGCATTGAGGCCCAGGACCACCTTCCCCCGTTCGAAGGTGAGATCGATTGGAATGGCTTTGCGTCGACGCTTCGAGGGGTCGGGTATAGGGGAACTCTGATGGGCGAGATCCAGGGATCGACGGATCCCCCCACATGCGTCCGTTGGATGCTTCGCTCAAAGCAGGCGATGGCCAAGCTGGCCAAGCTCGTCGATCCAACCAGTCGCTCGCCGGAAGAGATAAAAAACAGCCCTTGATCCGGAGGACGCATGCTGAATGGCTCTCGGTGTCGTCGGAACGTCATGTGGGCCGTCACGCTCTTGGTCTGCTCCACAATGCTTTCTTCCTGTCAGGCGGAAGGAAGAATCAGAGTCCTCCTTGTAGGTCAGATACTCGACCGCAACACCCAGATTCCCCGCTTCCTTCAGGATGAACCTCTGGTCGACATGGTGGCCGTGCCTGCGAGAGGCGACTACGTCCCGGGGGGACACCTCGTTCTTGCCAGGTACATACGACAGTACTTTCCGAGGACCTTTCAGGAGATGGAGACATTCGACTACATACTGCTGACCTCCCCGGAGTACTACCTCTTCACAACCCAACAGGACAAGTGGATGCACGACGCCATACGCGG
>CAYVLA010000030.1:30209-30643 GCA_964452145.1 Hadarchaeota archaeon (SeqCode) | reverse complement strand
GACCCAAAACAAAGGGCCCAAGTGACGAGGATCCATGACAGGACTTTCACCTTTAACCCTAGATCCTGAGTCAACAAGTCAAGGATCACTTAAAAGAGTTGATGGCGCACAGAATGCGCTGAACCTGCAGCCGTATCGCCCCAACGATACCCTCAAACTCTGGACGCACACTCATCTCGCCCAAAGTCAAGCTCCTGGTCTCATCCAGATAGAAGCCCGATCCCCAGCCACCCCCGCATCGAACCTGCAGAATCACCGCCGTGTCAGGATCGACACTATCCCACCGGATCCTGCCCTTGGCGCGCTTTGCCAACACGCGATTAAGACCGCAAAGAGGGCAAACACCATACCGAACCAGCTTACCCTCTGCCAAAACCCTCACCCGCTTCTCATCCCTAGTCTCCACCATTCTCAACCAGGCATCCGAGATGGGC
>CAYVLA010000030.1:29932-30199 GCA_964452145.1 Hadarchaeota archaeon (SeqCode) | reverse complement strand
CAGATCTTCAGACACCCCCACCAGCCTCCTTCCTAAGGGCTCGTAATGCAATAAGTCATCATTTTTGCTCCTTCTGTGGCGAGATTGTGTAGTTCCATTCGCCGTGGAACTGGTCGGGCTCCAGGTTGATCTTCTCGAAATCCTGGTCAGAGACTTTGCTGCCGGTTGGATACTTGTTGGTGTCCAGGACACAGTCAACCTCCAGCCCGGTCTTGGTTCGGGTGGACGCGATCAGGTTAACGATCGTGGCATGGGTGAGGAGAGGTC
>CAYVLA010000030.1:29526-29922 GCA_964452145.1 Hadarchaeota archaeon (SeqCode) | reverse complement strand
GTCTGCCCCGCCAGTTCATGCTGACAAAACAGAACAACTGGTGCTCGATCTTGTTCCACTTGCTCGTCCCCGGTGGGAAGTGATGGACCTGAACCACCAGGCCGGTTCTGTTCGAGAACTTCTGCAGCTCGTGTTTCCACAGCCTGTTCCTATACCCGTTGCTCCCGCCGCAGTCCGCCGTGATCGTCAGCTTTCTAGCGTCCGGGTACGCCCTAGATCCTTTGCTTTCCCACCACCTGGTGATGCTTGTCACGGCGAACTCTGCGGTGTCGTGATCTATCCCGACGGTAACCCATCCTTTGTTGCGGTTCAGCAGGTATATCCCGTGGGGGGAGACCTTGCCGAGCTCCCTTTCAGCGAAGTCGTGGAGGCTTACCTCCCTTGGCTGCCCCTTGG
>CAYVLA010000030.1:0-29516 GCA_964452145.1 Hadarchaeota archaeon (SeqCode) | reverse complement strand
CCAGGTTCTTGAATTCACCGACCAGCTCTTTTTTCTTCGAGTCTACCGAGATCACCGGCTCCCCCGCAGCCAGTCCTTTCTTGGCTGAATCGTTTATGTACTCGAACTGGGCGTTCCTGTCCGGGTGGCTGGGGCCTTCCTTGGTCTTCTTGTTAGCCTGGAGGGTGTACCCCATGCCGCGCAGCAGGTCCCAGACCTTGGCGTGGCTGATCTCGTGCCTCTGGCTGCGCAGCTCTTCTGCAAGGCTTCTTGTACTCTTGCCTGTCCAGAGCAGCGGCGAGGTGGGATCACCGCGCGTGAAGGGCTCGACGAGAGATTCCAGGGCGGGAACTATCCCCGGGTCATGCTCGATCAGTGATTTGCGTCCTCCACCTTCTCTGCGAACACGAAGACGAACTCGTTGACGGGCGCCCTGCTTGGTGGAAACCGTCTGGTCCTGGTCCTGGCCCTGGTTCTGGTCCTGGAGTTCGCGTAGTCCTCTGCGAATGGTGCTTACCGCGATGCCTGTTGCCTTGTGCACGGCGGTGATGCCTCCATGCCCGAGCACCATTGCCTCGCTGGCGGCCCAGTGCCTCCGGGTGCGCTCGTTCAGATCGGTTCTCAACGCTTCGTATTTGTTGTGGATGGCTGACACGGTCTCCTGTCGTATCATGCATCACATAGCTAGCACAGCAAGTATAAAAAGGTGATCATTTATTCATTTACGAGCCCTTAGTCCTCAGGAATCCGCCTGGATTGAACAGAACGCAGATAATCTCTTGGAAGGCCATGCCGCCGTCGTGGACTCCTTGGCGGAAACCTCCCTCCGTATGCCCACGGAGGAACTACTCGAATACGTCTACTAAGAATACGTGTACGGACCCGAAAAGCAGAGGATCGAAAGCGCTCTTCGGGAAGTAGCTAACCGCTTTTCATTGGCCTGCGCCGTTGCAGCCAGATTGTGGATGCGGCTTGGGAGTTCGGTTCTTGAAGGTACGGGCGTGACTCGATCCTGCTTCATGAATATTATCTCAAAACCGCTTATGTGGGATATTCCTCTTGCCCGAACCGCACACCACAAGTCGGGTGGTTTGCAACTGTACCTCTTGCACCCTTCACGCTTCTGCGCTTCGTGCCGCGGACGTTCCCCGCTGTCCAAGGGGCAGCCGTTTCGGAGCGACTTCTTCTGCCCGATCACACAGTTATACACGGTACCCGTGGGCATGGGTGTTCTATGCCTCGCCGCGGTTGCCGACTCCGGCCCATTCTCGGAGGTGGTCAAGCACATCTGGTTCCTGTACGAACTTGATAGGGGTGTGGCTGTCGGTCTTGGAGAAGGCTGAGAGGCTGTCTTCGACCTCGCGTCCGGTATTCTTCTTGACCAAGAACATGGCGAGCAGTGCGTATGGGCAGGTGACGTCTCTTGGCTGGAGCAGTTCGTGAACATGTTCTGCAAACATGCAGTGTTTCACCACGAACTGGAATCCGCCTTCGGCACTATGCACCGATACCTCGCCCACCATGCCCGATCGGACGAGAAGCTCCCCGAACTGCTTCAGCGCTTCCTCGGGATTCCGAGACCTTATCGATCCAAGGGCGGTCGTGGCCCCCGCCTTCTCCAAGTAAGAGGTTACGCGGGGAAGCAAGGCCTGGGTCGCCTTGGTGCCCATCACGTCACCCAGCGTCTTCTGATAGGCGAACAGGAGGCTGTGAAACATCGCAGCCAAGTCAAGCTGCTGGAACTTCTCGTCCATGACATTTCAGAAGCCGTTCGACTTGAATAATCGCAAGCGATCAATTCAAGTCAGAACTGTGAAGGTCGCAAATTTTCCGGGCTTCAGACCCCAGGATTGGGAACTTCACTGGGAGATTCACCCAAGAATCGGTGTTAACAACGGAACAACGTAGACTATCCCAAGGGTGGACCGGGTTTCCCGCGCTGCCCCATCCCGGGATCAAGAGATGCGGGTTGTCTGTGGTTTCTGGCGGCAGTTCCAGCTCGACCTATCCATTCGGCCCTCCTGGGTTCAGAGCCTTCTTCCTTGCCCAACGTTTGCCATCCTGGCGTCTTCCCCAGAGAGTTCTCGACCTGATACAGCCGATAACAAGATGTCCTTTGGAACCTTCCCGCTAGCCCAAGGAATCAGTAAACGGCGTTCCGAGGAGCTAGCCTCCCGCGTTGAGCTTGCTCGAAGGAGTACCAAACCGTTTCTGCGATGTCTTGGTTAAGGCGAGCAAAGGTGCTGGACCCAAGGTCTACTGCCGCTCATCTCGGCCCCGATGACACGGGCATGGGCGACGGCGGCAAGCCGCGTCAGTTTTAAGAGAGAATCCACCCAGCAGAGAACGCATGATAGTCCTGCATGCCCTGTGGAATGACATTGCCTCTGACAAGTTCCATCTCTGGGCCGAGTCCTCTGCCCTACCCGCTGAAGCTCCCGGACGCAAAGCGCCGAAGTCTGACAGACTGCCGCCGCACCCCTTTTCACTAGCCGTTGATCCGCTGAGGGAAGCCGTCCAGAGACTTTGCTGCGATCCAAGCCCAAAGAGCACCAAACCAGCAGACGTTCCAGTCCTTCTGCCATCCACTCGGAGGCGACCCCTGCCCTCTCCTGAATTGATCCAAGAGGACTCGGTCGAAGACAGCGACGAGATCATATTGGCCCCTTGGAGTATAGAAACCGCGGCTCTCGAGCCAGATGCCGTCCTGGATTGCCTCCTCTCGCTGCCAAGCAGGTGCCCCCGTGGGGTTGCCTTCGGTAGCTCTCTGCGCTTCTGGGTCGAAGCGGCCAAGTTCTCGATTGAGCTGATCGCCAGGCAATGCTTTGCACCAGCAATTATGGAAGAGAAACGAGGGGGCGTCCGGTCCGTTCGAGCTGCCTGGGAGGCGGTCATCGATGAGCAGGATTCCAGACGAGTGCAGCTGCTATCAAGCTCGATGCCTCCGAGTTGTGGCGCAATCCTGCTATCAGAGGGGGAATGGTCATCGCCGTCCGACCTGGTTTCAAGTTTCCTCAACCGAACCGTGGATGCCTTCGTTCGAAGAGCCCTCTCCTCAACACCGCTTCTTACCCCTCGCCGGGGCCGTCGGAGGCTCTCGCTGCCGGAACAGTGGCTGAAAGCCCTTTCATCTGAGGATCCTGGACTTGAGGGGTCCAGCGAGGAGTTGGCCTCTTTCTCCAAAGAGATGAGGTCCTGGCTCAGCCGGGTTCAACCAATCCCCTCGGATGCACCGTTTCGTACCTGCTTCAGGCTTGACCCGCCAAACGACGATGCTCGGGAGTGGAGGGCCAGTTTTCATCTCCAAGCCAGCGATGACCCAAGCTTGCTGGTTCCCGCGGAAAGGGTTTGGGCCACGAGGTCGGACGTCCTCACCTTTCTGAAGCGGAAGTTTGAGAACCCACAGGATCGGCTGCTCGCTGACCTGGGCAAGGCTTCGCGAGCGTTCCCCGCGATCGAGGAGAGTTTGAAAACGGCGTGCCCCGTGGGCGTGGGTCTGACCACCGAGCAAGCCTACTCCTTCCTGCGCCAGTCCGCGCCGCTTCTGGAACAAGGGGGATTCGGCGTTCTGCTTCCGGCATGGTGGCGGAAGCCCCAAACCCGTCTCACCGCTAGATTGAACCTGAAACCGAAGACCCATGCCCAGGTGGTTGGTTCCGGGCTTCTGGGCATGGACAGCATCGTGGCCTACAACTGGGAGATCGCCCTGGGCGACAGAACTCTTTCGCCGGAGGAGTTCGAAAGATTGGCCGAGCTGAAGCTGCCTCTGGTTAGGGTAAGGGGTCAGTGGGTCGAGCTCAGACCGGAGGAGATCGAGGCGGCCATCGCCTTCTTTGAACGCAGACATGCCGGGGACGAAATGAAGCTGAGGGAAGCCCTTCGAATTGGCCTGGGGCAGGAGGTCTGCGAGGTAGGTCTGCCCGTGATGGGCATCGAGGCCGAGGGATGGCCTGCGGACTTCCTGGGCGGACTCTCCCGCGGCGTCAGGATATCTGAGGTTGAGCCGCCATCGAGTTTCAACGGCCAGCTGCGCCCCTATCAGGTCAAAGGGCTCTCATGGCTCGTTTTCCTCAGACGGTTCGGGCTCGGTGCCTGCCTGGCAGACGACATGGGGTTGGGGAAGACGATCGAGTTCATAGCTCTCATGCTCCATGAACGCGCAGGGCGTCGGCGAAAGTCGCGGCCCGGCCCCACGCTGCTGATCTGCCCGATGTCGGTTGTGGATAACTGGAGGAAGGAGGTCGAGCGCTTCGGGTCGTCGCTTAGGACCATGATCCATCACGGCGCCGACAGGCTGTCCGGGAAAGCGTTTGAACGCCAGGCTGGGCAGCACGACCTGGTTATCACCACATATGCCCTCGCGTTCCGGGACCGGGAACTTCTCTCCCAGGTTGGCTGGGAGTGCGTTGTCCTGGACGAAGCCCAGAACATCAAGAATCCCGCGGCCAAACAGACCCGTGCAATCAAAAGCCTTGACGCTGACTACAGGGTGGCCCTGACCGGCA
Organism: Hadarchaeota archaeon (SeqCode); assembly: GCA_964452145.1. Classification (GTDB taxonomy): domain Archaea; phylum CAYQAE01; class CAYQAE01; order CAYVLA01; family CAYVLA01; genus CAYVLA01. The sequence continues at coordinate 25,032 of CAYVLA010000030.1, read as the reverse complement.
CGCCCGTGGAGAACCGTCTATCCGAACTCTGGTCCATTATGGACTTCCTCAATCCCGGCTATCTTGGGTCTGCAGATGATTTCCGCACGCGCTTCATCATCCCCATCGAGAAATACCGTGATCCCACCCGTGCCCAGACCCTCAAGAGTCTGATCCAGCCATTCACGCTGCGGCGCACAAAGACGGATCCGTCGATCATCAACGACCTGCCAGAGAAGATGGAGATGAAGGTCGTCTGCAACCTCACCCGGGAACAGGCAACCCTGTACGAGGCCGTGGTCGAGGAGATGCTGGAGAAGATTGCGAACTCCGAGGGAATCGAGCGTAGAGGACTTGTGCTCTCCACTCTGCTCAAGCTCAAGCAGGTCTGCAATCACCCGGCGCAGTTCCTCCACGATGGCAGCAGGCTATCGGGACGCTCCGGGAAGCTCACCCGCCTGGAGGAGATGTTGGAGGAAGCCCTGGCAGAGGGAGACAAGGCACTGGTCTTCACCCAGTTCGCGGAGATGGGCGCAATGCTGCGGGACCATCTACGGGAGGCCCTTGGGTGCGAGACGCTCTTCCTCCACGGTGGCACAACGAAGAGGCAGAGAGATGTCATGATCCAGCGCTTCCAAAGGCCACGCACGGGGCCGCCTCTCTTCGTCCTCTCCCTCAAAGCCGGCGGATTCGGGATAAACCTGACGGAAGCCAACCACGTTTTTCACTTCGACCGCTGGTGGAACCCGGCGGTGGAGAACCAGGCCACCGACAGGGCCTTCCGCATAGGGCAGAGGAGAAACGTTCAGGTACACAAGTTTGTGTGCCTCGGCACTTTGGAGGAGCGCATTGACGAAATGACCGAGCGAAAGAAGGAGCTGGCGGAAAGCATCGTCGGCGCCGGGGAAGCCTGGCTCACCGAAATGTCGACCGATCAGCTCAGGGAGATGTTCGCATTGAGCCGCGAGGCAGTGAGGGAGGAGTGAGATGGGTCGATGGGAGCACTGGGATTACTACAAGCCGGCCCGGCCGAAGCCGGTAAGAGATGGCATCAAGGCAAGAAGCCAGCGTGGGGAGATTGGCGAGACCTGGTGGTCCAGGCGTTGGATCGCGGTGCTCGAGTCCTTCGGCATGGGGCCTAGGCTGAGTCGGGGTCGCTCGTACGCCCGCAGGGGACAGGTAGTCTCCATCGATGTTCAAGAGGGCATCGTCACCGCGAAGGTTCAGGGGACGCGGGCAAAACCTTACTCGGTGAAGATCGTCCTGAAACCACTTTCCAGGAGGGATTGGGATCAGGCCACGAATGCGATGGCCTCCCAGGCCGTATTTGCAGCCAAGTTGCTTTCGGGCGAGATGCCTCGAAATATCGAGGAAGCCTTTGCTGAAGCGAAGGTCCACCTTTTCCCGACCTCGAAGAAGGAACTCGTCACCGACTGCTCCTGCCCGGACTGGGCCAACCCCTGCAAGCACATCGCCGCCGTCTACTACCTCTTGGCGGAGAGGTTTGATGAGGACCCCTTCTTGATCTTCAGACTGCGCGGCCTGCCCAAGGACCGGATGATGAGGATGCTTCGGGAGAAAAGGGTGCATACGCTCCCGGAAAGTGAGGCCCCGACGCCTATCGAAGCCGACCTGCCGGAAGGCGGCGTCATTTCTGGGAAATCACTGGGTACGTTTTGGCAGGCGGGAGAAGCGCTGGATTCCCTCACCGTCAGGCCTATGCTCCCCGAGGTTGACAATGCCGTTCTCACGAGGTTGGGAGATGCTCCTTTCACGGTTGGGAAGGACAACCTTGCATCATTACTGGCACAAGCTTACACCGTAGCCAGCAGCGCCGCGCTGCGGGAAGCACTGGGCCTACGACGGTAGGAGATCTGGCACCGTTACATGATTGTCAGATCGGGCATAGACGAACTGGGCTAGAATCTGCGCGAAAGGAGTCCGCCGACCGCGCTTCTGCAAGTTCCCATGCCGGCCCATCTGGCGATGGCAAGTGTCCTACGACTTGGCCACCGACGGACCACGAGGCAGGTTGAAGAAGTCTCACCTTGCTGCCTTGCTGTGTAGAAGAGGGGTAACAAAAGATGGGTCAAAGCAGCGATGCTTCAACGTCTCATGTCGGGGTTCGGACCATCTTGCCGGACGGTTCACAAGGCCACCAGTTGCCTGGGGACAATCAAGCCGGCCATCCGGGCGAAGGATGATCTAATGGAGTAGGGGAAGGGGAGAAGGGAGAGAGGGAATCCATAGGAGAAGGTCCCAGGCAAGACGGGTTGAAAAGAGGAGGGGTCCAACCGATTCCCGACGCGAGGCGCCTCCTGCGCGTTGGCACTATTGGATGCAAGGCCGTCCCGACCACCCGTGACCGCTCTTCTGCAGCGCGTTGACGACCTCTTCCACGACTTCGGAGTACTCCGGAGGCCTGGGGAGCAGTACCCGGAGGTCTCTTCTCCACTCCGATTCCGGCACGGAGAGGGTTATCTCGGGAGGGCGGCCCATCACTTCCATCTTCCGCTCGAAGAGCTTTCTATTCACCTCCACCCCCTGCTTGAGCAGGAACCAGACATCGTAAAGGTCGCGGCCCTTCCCACGCGTGCTGAGAGCTCGAAGCTTCTCGGCCAGTACCTCCTCCTTCTGCAGGCCCAAGACGTTCACGACTCTGGTTTCCGGGTACTCGAAGAACAGCCTTACCCATGCCGGCTCAAGAAACACATCATCCCTACGGGAAACCTCGATGCTGGTGCTTCCAACCGACCGTTCGGACCCATCATACAGCGGGCCCTTGTACCTCAGTCTGGCAGTGAAAGACAGACCACTGTCGTCCCGTTCATCGATCACGGCCTCGATGCCATATGAGCCAAGCTCCAATGCCGAACGCGCAAGTTCATTCTCAAGCTCGGTCTCTCCGTGGAGCGTGAAATCCAGATCATCGGAGTACCTGTCCAGGCCGTAGGCGTGCCTCAGGAAAGTGCCCCCTTTGGACACGAGTGTGTCAACCCCCCGGTACAGTTCGCGCAGGAACAGCGATTGGATATAGTCCTGCTCCAGTATGTGCAGCGGCAGGTCGACGCGGTGTATCTCCCTCAGCTGTCTTCTCGTAATCATGCTATCTCCTTGTTCACGTAGAGCTTCCAATCCCGTACTAGGTCCGAGTACCCTCCCCCGGAGTCCAGCTTGGCGTAGGTACGTAGCATTGCCTTGAGTCCGTCTTTCTCGAAATCGAGTCCCTTTCTCTCCATGAGGTATCCCAGCCGGGACGCTATGGCCGAGCTTCCTGTTCTCAGGCAGTAGTCCACCATCTTTCCCGGGTCGAGTTGGTCCGTTACGGCCTCGTATACCTGGCCGATGCCCCCCGAATACTCCAAATGGCCAAGGCAGTCGATGACCGTCTTCTCCCTGTCCGACACGAGCGCCTTCCCGAACCGCTGGTAGCCGAAGAAGAGGCGACTCTTGATCGTAACGTATCTTATCGTCTGCCCCTGCAGTTGGAGTGGCTTCTTCCTCTTGGTCGTCGCCACGAACACCGTTCTCGGCACCTGATCGGTCATGTTGTGGTAATGGAGGGCGCTCCAGAAACCGATATAGGAAGGTTTGAATATCTCGGGCACTATCTCGTAGACGTCCAGCTCTTCCCAGGCCTCGGTCAGCACGTACTTGCCCCTCTCCACGCTCTTCATCAGTCCCTTTTTCTTCATGCTGGAGATTATGCGGTGGGTGTTCACCCTCGACGTTTTCAGAAATCTGCCTATGTCCCGGGCCGTGAATATCACCATATCCCTTGACCTGATCTGGTGGACGACCTCCCCTTCTCGCCTGGACACCGATGTACTTTCCATGTAACTAAGTTATATACAAACCGTATAAAAAGATTACACGGGGTGAAGATCCGCGTTTTCTCAGAGCCCCGGGACCTTTTCCGATTCTTGTCCTACTTACTTTCCAAGACCAGAACAACGCTTCTCTCGTCATCGACCGCGGGCCGGAGCCGCTTTGATGCGTCTCAGAGCCTCTGTCAACAGCGATTCCGCCATCCTGTGACTGTGACGCGGAAGGCCCCCCGGGATCGGCGTCACTGACACCGCATTCCGCATTCGATACCGTTAAGAGTGTAGGGAGAGCGGGAGGCATGGTGTCGAAGGAATGGCAGAGAGGAGGACGTCGAAAGGACGGTGCGAGCTCTGCAGGTCCAGCTTCGGGAAGGCGGCCATGACTAGACACCTGCGAGCATGCAGGAAACGGGACCCCACGCTACCGTTATCGCGGGACAAGCGCAGCGAGAGGAGAACGATGCTGCTCCATATCACGGTGGAAGGGAGCTACCTCCCCCAGTATTGGATGCACCTCGAAGCACCATCTAGAGCAACGCTTAGGGACCTGGACGGTTTCCTCAGGGACACCTGGGTGGAGTGTTGCGGACATATGAGCGCGTTCACAATACAGGAAAGAAGGTACATAGCCGGCGCAGGGATAGACGCGATGTGGATAGGCGTAGGCCTTGTGCCCGGCGGGAGGAATATGGATGTCGCCCTGAACAAGGTCCTCTCTCCCGGGCTGAAGTTCGACTACGAGTACGACTTCGGGACCACGACAGAGCTCAGATTGAAGGTGGTGGGAGAACGGCAAGGCAAGGCCAGTGGCAGGGCGATTCAGCTGCTGGCGAGAAATGACCCCCCTTTGATCATATGCAACGCATGCGGGAAGATCGCCACGCGGGTCTGCAGTCAATGCATCTGGGATGACGGGGGATGGCTCTGCAACAAGTGTGGGCGCAAGCACCCCTGCGGCGAAGATATGCTCCTCCCAGTGGTCAACTCCCCGCGTGTTGGAATGTGCGGGTACACAGGGTAGGAACCTGATGGATCGCTTTCTTTCTCTCCGGGCGTGCCGCAGAACTGAGTCAATCAGCTCCCGGCACTGAATCAGCCGGGCTGTCCACCGGTTCTGCGAGAAACTCCCCATCTCCAAATGCGTGTCTTGACGGCCTGCCGGGCCACCACTATCTCCGGGCAAGCACGATACGCTCTGGTGTTGCTGAGCTGATGCGAAGCCTCACCCAGCCAATGGGGTCTTCTGTTGCAGTTGGTAATGGTAAGGACGTTTGCTCTTGTCAACCGTGAGAAGTCTCTTCTTGGCTAGCTTGTCAAGCTCTATCCTCACCCACGACTCGGAGAACTCCGACTCCTCCGCGATCTCTCTCACGGTGTCTTTCCCCTCCCCTATCTTCCTGATCAGCATTCTCTGAGCCATCTTCTCTTCGGCTATCTTTCTGAGTTTGTTGCTGACAGGCGCGTTGATCCCATATTTCTCCTCGAGTTCGACCAGCCTATCGTAGAGGAAGGCTTCCCATACGGATTCGGATGATTCAGATTGGGCGATGCATTCCCGAATTACTGTCCCCCAGTCAACCCCGCTCTCTGCGATAATCCGCATATCCTCCAAGTCGAGCTCTCCTTCACTTAGCCCTTTGAAGAGGAAGACATCCTCCTTCGCAACCAGATATACCGTAAGCATCCCATCCTCCGAACTCCATGGCATGATCTCGCTTCATCTCTTTTCCTCTTCTCCCCCTTCCAGAAGCAACCAGGCAAAGGTCCCCATCCCTTGGTTCGCTGGCGAGAGACCAAACAGGGTCTGTGCTCCTTGAGAGAAGATACGATGCGGACAAGAAACAGATCAAAGAGATGATCTTCCTAGATCCGTCCGGGCGAATAGCTGCCCTGCTGGAAGGCCGGGATCGTTTAGAGCTCTTCTACGACCACACCAAGGATGGCAAAAGGATCGACCTTCAGAGCGAGGAGATCCTTATCCAGGGGATGGGTGTGAAGACAAGCCTTGGTGACGGCACAGTAGTACCTTCCTACGCCCTCCACACACCTACACTCATGGAGGCTCTGGTCGAGAAGGAGTCCGTATCGAGGGAAGGAAAGGTGGCATGGTTCTTCGACATCGAAGATCTTGAGAAACTGTTCCGAGAAGCCGATCTAAGCATCCTTCGAACCGCCTCTCTGGGCAACCTGCACAAGCTCGTCTATGGGATGTCACCCGATGTTGTGCCTAACATGCTGCTCGACGAACGATTCCTGGAAGCTATGAAGCTTGCCGAGTTCGCCAGACAGAACACAGACAAGATAGCGGCCATCGAGAAAGCCCTGTACCGAGACCTCAAAACAAGGACGGCCTACACATATTCATCGCCGCCCGTAAGACTGGGTAAACCCCTGACATGTCCACGATGGTTGCTGTTGCTTGGGCGTTTCTGCGGATGGATAGACATGATGGGTTTGTGGGGGAGCCTTTTCGCAGGTCTGCCAAGTACTACGACCCCTATTACTGCAGGTTCCTGGACTATGGGAGGCACGTTGACTGTCTGGTGAAACTGTCCAGATTGCTCTAGGAGCGACCAAGACAGACCTAGGTCCGAGTACCAGTATCCTATGATTATTGCGCCTCGTCGATGTGCTCCGCCCTTCTACGGCAGTCCTTGAAGCGTGTCTTCCCGTGCAGCCCTTATCATTGTGAAAAGTTGCAAATCCCGCGCCGATTATCCGTGATATTTTTATACCATTAGCAGATACCTTAGCCCACGGGCCTAGGAGTCCGCAGTTATCCCAAACAATTATCGGAGGTGAAAAGCAAATGGTAACGCAACAGCCGGATGTTTCCAGCCTTGCTGAGGTGCTGGACAGGATCCTGGACAAAGGCGTGGTTATCGATGCCTGGGTCAGGGTGTCCTTGGTCGGCATCGAGATCTTGAGCGTTGAGGCCAGAGTGGTCGTCGCATCAGTCGACACCTACCTGCACTACGCTGAAGAGATGGCCAAGATAGAGCAAGCCACGATCAGCGCCCCCGCCGCATAGCTGAGGGGACTCTGAGAGTAACGCCGCCCCTTCTCTCGGTGGGAGGCCCACGCCCAAAGCATGGGTCCTCCCCTTTTTCTCGAAAGCCACCCGGCTGCTGAATCACAAGAATCCGCAATGACCGTCAAATAAGATGGGGTTCTGTATCGAGTTTCGTTACGAGAACCGTCTCTCCTCAGACTGAGGTAAATGGGAAAACGGCCGGGCTCCTGGGTCTATGTGGCATGGAACAATTGTGCAGGTGGGCGCAAGATTGGAGTTGGTGTGAACAATGAGAGTCGAAAGATCGGTATCCAGAAGAAGGGCCGTTGGGCAAACGTTGCTGGAAGATCCCCCACACTCGCTACATGGTTCTGGGCGACTGGCATCAGCAGCAGCTGAGAACCCGGCGGGGCCAGAGACCTGGGATGTCAACCCGGTTGAGCCTGAACACCTTGCCCCAAACCGCCCGCTGTTCGTTGAAACGGGTGAAGTGAAGGATATCAAGAGCCGCGCGATGCGATGGCTGTCGGCTGGCTGCCCGATTCACATAATCGGACCAACGGGATGCGGCAAGACCACGCTGGCGATGGAGATAGCGTACGAACTTGGTCGGCCCGTCACGTGGGTGAACGGAGACGACCAGATCACCACTGAAGATCTCGTCGGAAGTTACAAGGAATTTGAGCAACAGACATACCGAGACAGATTCGTCCACAACGTCTTCAAGGGTAGGGACATGATGCGCGCGATCTGGGTCGACAACCCATTAACCATCGCGTGCAAGCACGGATACACCTTCGTCTACAACGAATTCTCCAGAGCCAAGCCGGAAGCGAACAACGTCCTCCTCTCGGTCCTTGAGGAGAGGATCCTAGAACTCCCAACAATGGCCGGGCAGAAGAGGTACGTGAAGGTAGACCCCAACTTCAGGGCGATTCTCACCAGCAACTCCGTCGAATATGCCGGCATACACAGGGCGCAAGATGCTCTTCTCGACCGCATTGTGGGTCTGTGCATGGACTACTACGGTCTAGACACGGAGGTTCGGATCGTTACGGCCCATACAGGGCTGGCCGAGGGTGAAGCAAGGAAGATCGTGGAGATCTTCAGAGCTCTCAGAAAAGAGTTGGACGAAGGCGAGAGGCCCGGGACTCGCGCCTGCATAATGGTTGCACGAGCACTTGAGCGACTTGATGATCGTGGCCCAGCCGATCTGGAACAGTTGATCTTGGACGTTCTGACTTCAAAGACTAAAGGACTTGACGACCTGAAACGGAAGAAGGGACTCGTAGAGAAGGCACTACGAAGGAGCAGACAAGCAGGGTGAGAAGAATGGCCGAAGCCGACGAAGCTGTGAAAGAAAGGGTTCGTCCTACGGGATCGAAAGCATTCCCTGAGGTCGAGGACCTCCTGGCCGAGGAGCCACTGGGCAGCCCCATTCCCATCGGGGACATAGGGCGCAAAGGGCTTGAGGTGCTTGACAGTCTCCTCAGCACGAACAAGAGAGCAACCGACGTCATCGGCGTGGAGAAGGACGGGGACCAATGGCTCGTGGTGGTCGAGAGCATCGAGAGGAAGGCGGTTCCCGACACCCAGGACATCCTCGGCGAATACGAGATCAGGATGAACGACAGGGGCGAGGTTCTGGGATATAGGCGGCTGTGTCTCAGACACCGATGCGATCTTCGACCGGGCGAGAATCTACGTTAGGGGCTTGTGAACAAAAGAGGTGCGGCGTTCAAGGAGGACTCCTCAGCAAAGGGGATGCCGGACGGACAACCAGGCCATGGCCAAGATCTGGGATGTGACAGAATTGAGCACGTCTACAAGGTGGACATCCGTTGGGAACAGGAAGAAGAGGAAGAAGAGGGGCACGGCGAGCATCCAAGAGATGATAGGGCGTGCCAGGGCCCAACAGCTGGCCGCGAAGAGAAAGCACATGGCAAACGTGGCCACCATCAAGCGGAGGCTTGGAATCGTGAACGCGTACCAGAAGCTGAGAGGAACCCGAAGGTTCCCTCAGACCGGAGGGCAACAGCGACCAGTTAGGTGGAACGGATCTTTGGTTACGAGATCTCCTCGATGTCAGAAGCGACGTTTGGCAAGACGTTAAGGAAGGCGGAAGGATCACGATGACATCCGGACAGGCTTCGGAGGCGGTGCTGCGCATTGCAGAGGCCCGCCCCCGGGACGTAGGCAGAGGGATTGCGAGAATCGATGCCTCGCTGATGGGCCAACTCGGCCTAGTCAGCGGTGACGTGGTCCAGATCGAAGGAAAGGTCCCAGTGCCGGCGATTGCGTGGCCCGGCTATCCGGAGGACGCCGGGCGGCAGATCCTGAGGGTTGACGGAAGCATCAGGGGCAACCTGCAAGCCGGCATAGACGACAAGGTCACCGTCAGACAGGCAGAAGCCAGAAAAGCAAAGAAGATCACGGTTAGCCCCAACCAACGGATCAAGATAGCGGGCGGGGCCGACTACGTTCGCCGGGTTCTGGAGGGCCGCCCCGTGGTGAAAGGACAAACCATAGGAATGCAGATCCTCGGTAACCCCCTGACCTTCACCGTGACGGTCACCGAGCCCTCCGGCACGGTCCTGGTCTCCCGCACCACCCAGGTAGTGGTAAGCACCGAGGTGGTTGAGGAGAGAAAGCCGACCAGGATCACCTACGAGGACATCGGCGGCCTCAGGCGCGAGATAGACCTCGTACGTGAGATGGTGGAGCTCCCCCTCAGGCGTCCCGAGCTCTTCCAGCGGATAGGTATAGAGCCGCCCAAGGGGGTTTTGCTGTACGGACCGCCGGGAACGGGAAAGACCCTGATCGCAAAGGCGGTGGCAAACGAGACCTTTGCCAACTTCATCTTCGTCAGCGGGCCCGAGATCATGGCAAAGTACTACGGTGAAAGCGAGGAGAGGATCAGACAGATCTTCCAACAGGCGGAGGCAAACTCGCCGGCCATAATCTTCATCGACGAGTTCGATTCTATCGCTCCCAAAAGGGAGGATGTCAGCGGCGAGAAGCAGGTGGAAAGGCGGGTGGTGGCACAGCTTCTGGCACTCATGGACGGGCTGAAATCTCGAGGAGAGGTGATAGTCATCGCCGCCACCAACAAGCCCGAGCTGATAGACGAGGCCCTGAGACGGGGTGGCAGGTTCGACCGCGAGATCGAGATCGGGGTACCAGACCGAAACGGAAGGATGGAGATACTCCAGATACACACCAGGGGGATGCCGCTGGCCGAGGACATCGATCTCGAGGATCTGGCGGACGTGACATATGGGTTCGTGGGCGCGGACATAGCCTCCCTCTGCAAGGAGGCGGCGATGCACGCCCTACGCAAGATCGCGCGCAAGATCGACATCGAAAAGGAGATCCCGCCCGAGGTCCTCGACGAGGTCAGGGTCACCAGGAAGGACTTCGACCATGCCCTGAAGAATGTGGAGCCAAGCGCGATGAGAGAGGTCTTCGTCGAGGTTCCCAAGGTGAGGTGGGGTGACGTCGGGGGATTGGAGGAAGCCAAGACGGAGCTGGTGGAGGCGGTGGAGTGGCCGCTAAAGTACCCGGAGGCATTCGAGATGCTGGGAACCAGACCCCCAAGCGGGATACTGCTCTTTGGAGCCCCAGGGACCGGCAAGACCCTGCTGGCAAAGGCGGTGGCTACGGAGAGCCAAACCAACTTCATCGCCATCAAGGGCCCGGAGCTCTTCAACAGATACGTGGGGGAATCGGAGAGGGCCGTTAGGGAGATCTTCAGGAAGGCGAAACAGGTTGCGCCCGCCATCGTATTCTTCGACGAGATCGAATCCCTGGCCCAAAGCCGCTCCGGCAGCCCCTACTCGCCGGTGGCCGACAGGGTTGTCAGCCAGCTCCTAAGCGAGCTTGACGGGATAGAGGATATGAAGGAGGTTGTCGTCTTGGCGGCCACCAATCGCCCCGACCTGGTGGACCCAGCGCTCTTGCGTCCCGGCAGATTGGAGAGGCTCATCCACGTGCCGATACCAGACGAGAGGGAGCGAAGCGAGATCCTCCGCGTCCATCTGGCCGGGAAGCCCCTGGCCCCAGATGTGGACGAGAAGGAGCTTGCCAGGGCAATGGATGGATACGTTGGCTCGGACATCGAGGCCCTCTGCAGGCGAGCGGCGATGCTCGCGCTCAGGGAGTTCATGAAGGGGAGCAAGGGCCGCCTCCCCACGAAGGAGAACCTGAAGGGCATCGCGATCTCGAGAAAGCACTTCGATGTGGCTATGAGATCCCTAAGACCAGTTGCCCTGCAGAAGAACTTAAACCGGTTCGAGGAGATCGCGCGCAGTTTCGCAGGAACGGGCTCCCCGAAGGTGGGAAAGGGGGTTTAACCCAGATGGCTGGCTCGGAGGATCAGGCGTCTGGATACGGCAATCAACACACGGCCCGAACCGTCAGAACGGACATCGCGGGGCTCTTGGCCAGCGTCGCGGAAACTGGACATGTCTTACACCTCTACGCCCCACCGACCGACAAGTACGCGATACACGTAGCCTTCCTTGCCGCTTCAGGACGGGACCAAGAAGCAGTGTACATAACCGGCGAGTACCCCGACACGGTGTTGAGCCGGCTAGGCAGGCCGGAGATCGCGATAGGCTTCGTAGACCTTGATGGTGTGGAGCATCTGGACCCCTCCTCAAAGCCCAGGCTGAGGATCGTCATGGATGGGTCCTCGCTTTGCCCGGGACCATGCGATCACGCAGGCAACGAGTCTGCGAAGCGCGGAGCCAGGCCAGCCGCGCTGCTGGTTGAAAAGTTGCTGTCCAGCTTGGGCCAAGCCCACTCCGTGCTGTGCACATACGACGTTCTCAAGCTGGATGCCGGGATGACCAGACAGCTTGCGGCCTGTCACGACAGACTGATGCTTACGAGGAACGAGCTGACCCTTCTCTCATCCCCGGAACTGGGGGAGCTGGAGAACGCCGACCAGTCCATCGTGGAGAGATTCGTCAGAAGCTACCTTGACATGGTCGTGCTGGGCCTGATCATGGACACGCCGATGTGTGGCATCGACATCATGAAGACGATCCACAAGAACTTCAACGTCCTGATAAGCCCGGGCACGATGTACCCGATGCTTCACAGCCTGCAGAGCAAGGGCTTGCTGGAATGCGAGTACGGCATAAAGAAGAAGGTGTACAGGCCGAACGGCGACCGCCAGGGCCAGATCCGTGGAATGCTTGCCGATCAGCTCCAGGTGAACAGCCTGCTGCGAAAGATGCTGTCTTGAGGTGGGACGAAGAACATGAAGACAACGAGGAACATGGAGGCGTCAGGTGTGTCGGGTCAGGACATGAAGGGCAGATATGTGTACTGCTTCACCCCATCGACCGGGATGAGAAGGAGCTTCGGGAACATCGGCATCGAAACCTCAGGCGAGGTGTACACGATAGACCATAGGGCGGCGGCCGCCGTGGTGAGCGACTCGCCGGTGAAGGAGTACGAGCCAAACCCCCAGAACGCCATGGCCCACGACTCGGCGATAAGGGTTGTGATGGCTGACTCGACCGTTGTGCCGCTGGCATTCGGGATGGTGTTCAAGGATGAAACGACCTTGATCTCGGTCATGGAGGCGTCCTACGAAGCCATAATGAAGAGCCTGGAGGCTGTGGACGGCAAGGTTGAGCTCGGCGTCAAGGTGATCCTGCCCAAGGAAGAGTTTGGCTCGCCAGATAACGTCAGCCCGGAGGCAAACGATCGAGTCCGTCAAGAGGCCGCGACGGAATTCCTCTCCGCGCTGGAGAAGGCGGCCTCACAGTCAAGGGAGGGCAGGCTTTTCAGCAGCAGGCTGGTCTTGAACGCGTCCTTCTTGGTCGACAAGGCCCGGGTGGAAGAGTTCTCCCAAGTTCTCGGGGAGCTGGATGACAGGCACCCCTTCTTGAAGGTTCAATACACCGGGCCATGGGCCCCGTACAGCTTCGTAAGCATCAAGATAGCGGGATCGGGTCCCCGAGGCGGGAGAACGAGATGGTAGGGGGGTGGATCCAACGGTATTGGTGATCGATGACCTGATCGACCTGACCGGGTACCTGGTAACCGGCATGCCCTGGTCGATGTTCCTCGCCAGGCTGAGGGATCTTGCATGCTCCCAGATGTACGACCCCGACGTGTTGAGAGACAGGATGAAGGAGAACCAGATGCTGCACGAGCTAGGCGAGATATCGGAGGAAGAATACGTAACGAAAAGGGACGACCTTTTGGCCAAGCTTGACTTCGCGGAACAGTGGAAAAGCATGGACCTTAGGACCAGGACGGACAGGCTGGCTGGCCCTCGTCAAGGGCAGGGCAACGGTAAGTCGTCGGATCGACGCTGGAAACCGAGATAGGAGGAGCTATCATGACAGGTCTTAACCCGACCAAGCAGTCCACGAATGGCGGCCTGGCCGGTGCCATAGACAGGATCCTGGACAAGGGACTGGTCATAAACGCCGACATAGTGGTTTCGCTTGCAGGAGTCGAGCTGCTGGGCATCAAGATAAGGGCCGCCGTTGCGTCCTTCGATACGGCTGCAAGGTACGGCCTTGAATTCCCCTCGGGGACCAACCTCGACACAGCAGGGTGGAGGGAGGCCCAGAAGACCCTGATCAGCTGCCCGGGATGTGGGAACCGCAGGGAGGAAGATGCTCTTCTTGAGAAGGGCTGCCCGGTATGCGGGTGGGTGAGCCCGCTGACCGCAAGGGAGATCTCAACGGCGTGAGGACCGAGGAGTGAACGTCTTGTCATCGAGGCATTCCAGGGGATGATGAAGGTGCCGATCGAGATCGACGAGGAGAACCTCAGCAGGGGGCTGCTGGGGCTAGTCGTCGCGCTGGTTGAGGTGATCAAGGACGTCCTCCAGGGACAGGCCATGAGGAGGATGGAGGGGGGAAGCCTGACCGAGGAGGAGATCAACCGCTTGGGCGAGGCCCTGATGGATCTTGAGGAGGCCATCGAGACGATAAAGAGGGAGCACGGACTGGATGGCGTCGTCCGGGACGTCAGGGACGGGCTGGACGAGATCGCATCAGATGTCGTCAGGATCATGGACCCCGTGAGCTGGGGGAAAACGATCCCGAACACCCAGTCCTAGGTGAGTGGGGAAGATGGACGAAGCCAGAACCAACGGAGACAGGACCACGCAGGGGAGATACCTCTACTGCATTGTGAACGCCGGCACAAGGGCAAGCTTTGGCCCCATAGGGATCAACAGGGAACAGGTCTACGCCGTGGCAGTCCGAGAGATAGCGGCGATCGTCCACGCTTGCCCAGCCGAGCCCTACGAGTCCGGTGATGAAAAAACCGTGAAGCAGTGGATCCTCGCCCACCAACACACCGTCGACATGGCAACCGAGAGGTTCGGAACGGTGCTTCCCTTCGGCTTTGACACCATAGTCAAGGGGGATGACGGCAGAGTGGAGGAGTGGTTGATCGAGCACTACGGCGAGTTGAAACAAGACCTGGATAGGCTCAAGGACAGGGCCGAGTACGGGGTTCAAGTCTTCTGGGACAGGGACGCCGCGGGCCGGAGAATCGAGGAGAACAACCAAGAGGTGAGGAAGCTTAGGAACGAGTTGGGCTCAAAGCCCAAGGGCATCGCATACATGATGGAGCGGCGGGTCAAGAGCATGGTCGAGGAACTGTTGAACAGGGAGATGGAGACGTTGCGCGAGGACCTCTACAGCCGGATAAGCGTCCATGCAGAGGAAGTCAGGGTTGAGCCTCCCAAGACAAGGACGTCGGAGGGAATGGAGGGCATGGAGATGCTCCTTAACCTCTCCTGCCTGGTCCACAGGGATGACGTTGAGTCGTTGGGCGATGAACTGGAAACGATCAACGGTCGGGAGGAGTTCTCCGTTCGCTTCACGGGGCCATGGGCCCCGTTCTCCTTCGCTGGATCGAGCACGGAGGCCTAGATCTGGATCCCAAGCTTAGGCCGGGGACTTGATCTCATTGCAGCCCACGCGAAACCTGGATTGCACCATAGCCAACCTGGTGGAAAGGATCCTCGACAAGGGGGCAATCATCGCCGCAGACGTGATAGTAAGCCTGGGCGGCGTTCCGCTCATAGGGATCAACCTTAGAGCTGCGATAGCCGGCATGGAGACGATGATAAGGTACGGCATGATGGAGGCATGGGACGAGACCGTCAGGAGGCACTACGGGCACGAGTTCGCCCAGAGCCAGGGCCTTGCCCTCCTCGAAGGCGAGAAGCTGTCTCTCCGCGTGTTCGGTTCCTACCGCTATGGTGGACCGAGCTGTGCCTGGAGGCCTGCCCACATCCATCTGACCGACAGGCGGCTCGTGCTCGCCGCGAAGTGCCCAGCCCGCGTTATCCGCGAGATACCCCTCGGAGAGGTCAGGGGACTGCGGGTTGCCAAGGACGACACCTTCATCGGCACCCCGCTGGAAAGGCTGTGCATCGATCTAAGATCGGGAACGACGCTTCTTCTGAACGCCGCGGACATATCCTGCCTGGCCCAGTCCCTTCGGAGTCAGGTTGAAGCATCGGGTGAATGCCTAGAGCATGACACGATCGTCTGCGCGGCACCGAATGCTTTACTGTAGCGGCAGTGAAAGGAACGATCCATCAGGACAGTTCCCTGATCTGGATGTCTTCCGGCAGCCTCCTGGCCAGGTCGTGTGCTGCCCCGATGAACAGGAGGCCTATCCCGCCCTCTTGGAGCGTCAAGTGGATCTTCTTCGCGATGTAGTCGTCGCGCCTGTCGATTAGGTCCTTCTTCACCGAGCCGTATCGGCGCCACGCATCGGCCCTCTCCTTGGCGGATTTCGCGTTGGCGATGGCCTCGATGTGGTCGTACTCCCCCTTGAGTAGCTGGGGGTCCTCCGTTCCCTCTATCCTGGCTCCCAGCTCCGCCAGCCCCTTTATCAGCCTGTAGTTCCGGCTGCCTTTGTCTGCAGCATCCCGGACGATCCTGATCCCCATCTCGTCTCCGACGTCGGGGAGGCCGTCCTGGTATATCCTGACCTCACGCCAGTCCAAGTTAAGATCCCGGATCCTGCCTTCGAGCCTGTCCCAGAACGCTTCGATCTTCCTTGCGTTTTGCTTCCACCTCTTGTAGCCCACCCTGTCCACGGTTTCTTGGATGAGGGCATCACTCATCGAACCCATATCCGACGGGGTGTGGATTGTACGTATCTGGATCAACGTTCTCATCTTTGACCACCGGGCGGCCCGGCCATCCGGTTTTACACTCTCACTGGGCAGATTGTTGCTAGGTTTCACGATCTCCCTGTTGCAGAAGACGCGCGGTTCGGACGGCCATGCCCAGTGCGAATCTGCCGGGAATCGTGATGAGGTACCGGCGGCGGGCGGAATCCTGGGAGATGAGCCCGGCATCCACCAGCTTCCTTAGATGTCCCGAGAGCGTGCTTGGGCTTATCTCCTTCAGCTCCTGTTCCAACTCGCCCGCGTACTTGCCGCCCTGGGAAAGGCCCATCAAGACCATGACCCTGTGTTCGCTCCCTAGGGCGCTCATCACCGATGCGATCTGCTGGGGGCTCGGTTCGCCTTCTCCCCCGATCCGCTTCGGAGCCGCCTTGCCGGACTGAACGCCTGGAAGGCCGATGAAAATCGATCTGCTTATCTCTCCCCGTACGCCCGCCTTCACCGCATCCAGGATGTCCTCGATCCAATCCCCGACGTCCAGGACCAGCCCTCTTGTCTCCGCCTTTCCGGTCAGGGCCGGTTCCGCCCCTGCGGCATCCCCCAACTGGCTCGACACCTGGCGCTTGAGCTTCAGGATCTCGTTCCTGATCTCTTCTACCTGCCTTCTCAGGTCTTCCTCCAACTCTCCTTCACCAGCTGGCTGACGGTGGTGGGTGGATCCTACGGTTTCCTGCCTGCCCTTCCTAGAGCGGGGGTGAGCCTATTCTGCCTTTTTCATCCTGAGCTCGAGGACGCCGTTCCTGCAGGAAACCTTCCTGTCATCGGCCACCTTCGCCGGGAGTTGGCTTGTCTTATCGTACTTCCGCCCCTCCCCCTCCGCCGAGATCCTCAGCTCGCGTTCTTTGACCTCGATCTTGATGTCCTTCTCCTCGACTCCCGGGACCTCCGCGATCACGACTATCTCGGATCCCTGGTCGAAGATGTCAACGAGGGGCTCCCTCACTTCTTCTCCGCCTGTTGGGGTCCGGGGCTTCAGGGTGCCAAACCTCTCGATGCTCAGGGGCCTTCCGGCGCATCCGACCTTTACCTGAAAGCCGTAGACCCCCTTGGTCACCTGGCGGCTTTCCCCGAGCTCCGACTCGGGCATCTTGGATACCAGATCGATCAGGTCGCCGATCCCCTTGAAGATGCCTCCCAGGTTAAGGCCGATGTCCACAACCGGCCTGTCCTCCTCTTGCCTTCTTTCCGTCATTGTAGCTTTCTCCTACACGTTCGCTCCGACAGGTTGCCTGTACGGTAATATACGAAATGCGTTCGGAAATATAAATATTTCGTTCGTAGTTTGCCTCAGTCGCGAGGACCCCGCATTGCGGACCGGGCCTACTGCTTGGGGCCGCGAAGAGGTTCCGGCGCGAGCAACCAATTGCGCTTCTTGTAGAGGATGTGCTAGTACTTGGTCTGCATCTCGATTGGCTTGTCTGGCCCTCTCTTTTCGGCCTTCAGCCTCAGGCGTTGATCCAAGAGGGCCATTCTGCGATTCCATCTCGCTTGTCTTCTTTCCCATCTTGCGCTCCTTATGCTTCCTATCGACTCATCGCGCCGAATCCTTGGCACCGTGGCTTTCCCTTGGCTCAAGACTGTCTGATTCTCACTGCTGGGAGGCCTGTCCGCCGGATCTGTCCGTTCCCGGGTCAGGGTGTCCTCTGTCCTGACCGTGAACCCTCGGGACCTTTCCCCTTCCAGGATTCGCTGTCTGAGGATTCTTGCCGTCTGCCTGAGCAGCCTCTGCCTGCGAGCCTCGGACCTGTCAGTCTGTATCCAGGCCCTCTCCGCGAGTTCTAGGCCGGGGATCCTCGTCCGTTTTCCGTTGGATGCGTACAACCGTCATCACCTCGTTTCTCGGTTAGCCTAAGCGATGTTGCGAAATTGCAGATAGTGGATCACTGCAAATCAGCCCTGCCGTCAAAGTGAGAGGAACGGTCGCGGTCGCGCGAATGCCATAGCGGCGCTAGGTTAGCCAAAGTAGAAATCGTTGACGAAGGTTCCCACTTCCTGACAGTATCTAAGAATATCCCTCTGGAATCCGATGCCCGCCTCCACGATTGCCTTTGCCTGGTCCACAATCGTGGTGGCGCCCGCGTGGATCTCTTTGCGTTTCGCCGCGATGCTCCGGGAGAAGTCCTGGGCACCGTCAGATATCTTTCTCGCATCCTGTCTCATCTCCTTGGCGTCCTGTGCGAACCGCTTCCTCTCCCTTTCGGCGGCCCGGACCTTGGCCATCACTCCCTTCTGACCGACTTCCCTTGGCTTCTTCTTGGAAGCTAGTTTGACTGGAGCCTTTCCAGCGGATTCTGACCGTTCTTTGCTGCTTGGTTCTTTCACTGCAACACCTCCTTCCAACCCCTGAGCAGGGGCTTCTTTCCCTCCCACATACTGTTTGGGAGGACTCGCGGACTTGTAAGTCCGCATCACCCTGACCCGGATTCCTTAAAACTATCGTTGCTTTGGCCCGCTGTCTTTTGTGAAAACCCCAACAAATCGGTAGCTCGTGTGTATCTTTTCACTGTTTTCTAGCAAGTCCTGTTTCCTAGCAAGTCCCTGGTTATGCCCTCGGCCGTCCGCACCTCCTCAGGCTTCGAAGAGGTCAAGCTTCTGATCCGTCTCTCGACCGCAGTTTGCACAGCGGATCATCCCCACAAATTCTGGGAGCTATCCTGAAAATGACGACAGCCTTCTCCTCCCAGGCCACCCTGTACAGGACGCGGTATTTGGCCGACTCTCAGTCTGTAGGCATCCGCGAGGCCCTTTAGCTTCGCGGTATCTCTGGGAAAAGGGTTGGCCATGAGCGGCTCAATCCTGGAGCAGATCCTGTCCCTTGCGTCCGTGGGCAGGCTCTCCAACTGCCTCGAGGCCCTGCTGGTCATGTACAAGGTGAAGGACATCGGCTTCTAGCGTCTCTTGAAGGGTTTCAGCTCGCCTTTCCTCAGCTCTACTTCCGCCTCCAGATAGGCGTCAACGTCCTCGGGCTCGGGCTCCTCGACCTTGAGTATCCTTCCCTCCAGCGCCCCTAGTCTGACCAGGATCACGTCGAGTTTGGTATTCACTTGGCGCAGAGCTTCCATGACTTCTGCTGAGGACATCTACTTCAATAGAGGCGCTCGGCCATATAAATCGCCCTGGATCAGGATCGCCAGTATCACCTTGCCATTCGGTCGGGCTGTGCCAAGGTTTGGGAAGGCATCCGGCCCAACAACGGTGAGATGCCCAGACTGGGGGTTCCATCCGGGTGCGCACGCATATCAGGGGACAGGACCAACATTATTAGTCCGAGGGGCTTTCTTTGAGGGGGGACCCGATTCCTCCGGGCCCGTGTTCAAGGCCTGGACGATCCAGCCTGGGCGGTCAACTGGGCCAAGGCCAGGCGTGATAATCCCAGCATGTCAATCGTTCCACGAAGGGGGAGCAATGTCAAGGACCTGTGCCAGCCTGCAGAGGGCCCAGAACCAGGGTCGGGCCTCCTCGACCCCCGGGAACGGACCGGCAGATCCGTGGCATTGTGGGCAGCCCCTCTCAACGGATCTCGTCGGCTCGACTTGGAGGACCCGGAATGGACCACGGGCGATGCGCGATGGGCGATGGATACATTGTTGCATTGCAATTACAATTACAATGTCAACGACCATTAACGTCAGCCAGGCAACCCGAAGGATGCTGGAGAGGCTGAAGGAGGAGAGGGGAGCCAGGTCGTTTGACGATCTGCTGGGTGGAATCGCAAGGAAGGATATGGACATACCGAAATCCCTCTTCGGCGGGGTCAAGGGGCTGAGCACGAGCTACGGAAGGGAGCACGAGGACAGGCTTTGAAGGCCATCTTCTTCGACACCAGCGCGTGGGTCGAGTACCTGGAGGGCTCAGAGAAGGGCGAGTCCGCAAGGCGCTTCTTGGAGGACCGGGAGTGCCAGGTCTACACATCGATCCTGAGCCTAGCCGAGATCTCGGACGTCTTCCACAGGGGCGGGCTCCAGACCCGCCTGAGCTGGATCCAGATCGAGAACTTCATACTGGCTAACTCGATCCTCGTAACCTTGGATGCGGGGGAGATGTCCGAGGCGGGGGCCCTCAAGATGAGGAGAAGGGATATCCCCGGCTTCGGGCTCATTGACGCCATCATCCTGAGAAGCTCCGAGAAGGTCGATGCCAGGATCCTTACAGGCGACTCCCACCTGGTATCAGAGCGGGACGCGATCCCGCTTCGCTAGCGTCCGGCACGGGCCACGGCCCGAGTACCTGGGTTCGGACTGGGTTGTGGTTCATCCGCCCGCCGGGGATTCCGACACCTCTCCTGGAATTGATCAGGCGTATGGCATTGCTGTTCGCGCTCCGACTCGCTCTCGTGTCTTGGGCAGGGACGGGTGGTGGAGAAACAGAGGCTGCGGAGGGTGATCCCTGTCTGTTCCAGTCCTCCTCGGATAGACCTATGGGAGGCCTAGGATAGGAACAGGTTCACCCGGAACGCCCCAGAGGTCTGCGCGGTCAACGGCCTCTTTGAACACACGACCGGGAAGCCTCGGAAGACCTGCTCAGGAGACGGCCTCGGCGGTCGTACACGCTACAGGCGATATCCCCGTCCCCCTCGGAAAAGCGTCAGTCACCTTCACTTCCCGCACGTCCTCATAGATCCTGTAAACGAATCTGTGTTCTACCCTCAGCCGCCATGCGGTCTCTCGACCCGCCTCCAGCTTCTTGATGTCTCCCTCGGACCCAGACCGAAACGGATCTTCTCCAAGTCTCTTGAGGGCCTCTCTGCACTTCTGCTCTTGTTGCGTGGGCAGTCCTTCCAGCCCTGGAGATGTGGGCCGGTTCCCCGTTGAGATGATCGGGTTCACATTTATGAGCCCCCGACTACATGCCATATGGCGAGTAATGTGGAAGATGCCATAAAAGTGGACAGGCAGGGGAGGCTGGTGCTTCCTTCTCACGTGCGGAAGGCCTTCGGAATCAAGGACGGGGGAGAACTCACCATTCGACTCGACGGCTCCAGCGTCATCCTCGAGCCCGTCCAGGTGGATGTCAGGAAGAGGGTGCAGGAATGGGAGGAACTATCCAGAAGCCTCAAGGCAGAGATCTTCACCGAGGAGCCGAGCGAGAGCTGGAAGTGGATGAGCCGTGAATACGCAAGGAGAAAGATGGGCCTATCCTGAGGGAGTAGTAGACACCGGCATAGTCATGCCCTCCTGCTTCGATAACCCTCTGAAGGACCACAGCATTGCCTTCATTTCCGAGGCGTTGAGACAGGAAAGGAGGGCAGTGATACCGGTTTCCGTGGTGCTCGGAGCCTACCACATAGCGACCCGCTACTTGAGGGTGCCCAGGATGACCGCCAGGATGATACTCCAGGGAATCCTGGAGTCCGGATCACCGGCTCTCCACCCCAACATGACGCCTCGAATGGCGGTGGATGCGCTTGACTACGCATCGACATACGGGGTGGAGTCCTGGGATGGGTATCTCATCTCACTGGCAAGAAGCCTCGGATCAACGGTAGTCTTCTCGCTGGACAGGGAACTCGCGAAGGTGAGAGAGATCACCGTCGTCAACCCATTCCCCGAGGAAGATGTCAGAAGATACCACGAATTCATAGAAGCGAGAATGCGCTAGGGTGCCCGAGGGAAACGACCGCCTCCTTGTGCGTCCGGCCGAGCCGCAAGGCCACATCCCCCAGGCCAATTGGGTGAGGAAGAGTTGGTGGAACTTGGGCGAGCGATAAAGCGAGGTAGGGCGGAGGAACTTCGAGGGTTGGGTTTGATGTGAATGAGGCTCGTCGCCGACACCAACGAGATGTTCTCCTTCTTCAATTAAGAATCAAAGTCAAGAGAGTTGTCACTTCGGCCTCAGCCGGCGACTTTCCCGAACTCGGCAAGGGGGATGCGGGATGGGCACGGAGGATACTTGCTGCGTGCCAGTAGAATGAGTGTAGTGCCGGAGAGGGTCGCCGGGGCGGGATTTGAACCCGCAAGGGTTGATCATCCTATCAGCCGGACACCTTCAACCACTCGGTCACCCCGGCAGCATGTCAGGCACTTTCCGCGATCTGTTTGAGGAAGCGCGGTTTCTGGGCAGCCTCCTCCAGACCTATGCGCAGAGTGCCAGAGCTCCAGATAGATTTTTCAGGCTGTATGACACAGCGTATGACAGTTGATGCTGACGGTGGGCTGGCATGGACGTGGTCACGGTCAGGCTCCCAGAGGATGTGAAGAAGAAGCTTCGCAGATACAACGTCAACATCAGCGAAGTAGTGAGGAGCCTTCTTGACAAGCATATCCTGGAGCTGGAACAGAAGGAACTGGCTGACAGGCTCGAATCCCTGAAGGAACGCCTAGGTGGGCGACTCGATCCAGAGCTGATGGCCAGGGTTGTGCGCGAGGACAGGGAGGCGCACTGAGACTTGCGGTATGTTCTCGACGCCTCAGCGCTGGTTCCCCTCATCGTCGGGCGCGGGAGGCGGCTGATAGCCGAGGCTCCAGGTACGGACCTCCTTACGACCGATCTGGCGATCTATGAGGCCTGCAACGCCCTCTGGAAACTTGCCAGGCTGCTTGGGCAGATATCCCTGGAGGACGCCCTTGACCTTGCCGTCACGGTCAAGGAGCTGGCGGTCCGGGGAATCATCGAGGCCTTTGACTTCCGTCGGCTTGACATGGCCCGCACGCTAAAGATGGCACACGAAGAGTGCATGACCTTCTACGATGCCTCATACATCGTGGCAGCGGAGTCGATGGAGGCCACTCTCGTAACCGAGGACGAGAAGCTGCAACGAGCAGCGACCCGGTTCGTAAGGGCGGTGACTTGTTCGGAACTGGAAAGAGCACTATGTGAGACGGGCGGCTGAAAGGGACGATCTGGGTGCATCTCGTTTGACATGGCTCCGGTCTGCTCGGCAGTTCGCGGCATTGCTCCATGCCGGCCCCATCGCCATCTGCCTCCGAAGCGCCCGGAGACCGGTCACCGATTCATATAGGTAGTTGCCGCAGACATCTCGCTTGCGGGCCGAGGTCCATGCCGGAGCCGGCGAAGTGCCCGAGCTGCGGGTCCGAGCTCGAGCCTGGTTCCATGTTCTGTGACGGGTCTCAGGAGCAGGGCCTCCGGCCATGCCAGGGAATGACCGCCTTCAACGAGATATCTCTGGCAAGCATGGTGAATAGGTACATCCGATATTCCTGTAGGGAGAAAGTACCGAGGGTTTTAGACCTCTTGGAGGACATCTCCTACGTGAGAGATTCGTGAGGGACAGACTTTCCCTGTACGGCTAACCCGGATAAGGTGGCTCGGTGACTCACTTCTCTGGAACGTGGTCTATGGAGAGGGGGGTTTCGCCAGGGGTCAGAAGCTGACCACACCGAAGCTTGAGCAGCTTATCTACGCACTCGAACCCACGTCCAAGGCGTCGCTTCCTTGTTGCCCAAGAAGCTGTCCAGATCCCACCTCAGTTGAGTGAGCCGAACAGCGGCTGCCGCTTGGCTTCCCTCTTCTAGGAGGGACAGCGACCTACGGATCTCCTCCCTCACAACCTGAAGCATGTCATAGGGGCCTAGCTTCGCCTTGCCCTTCCCCTTCTCTTTCTCCTCGCCTTTCTCGTCGTCTTTCATCTCCCCTCCCTCCGAACAGGGTCTGCGTCAGAGGTCTGAGAGAGATCAAAGGACCCTGCTCAGGGCGCGTCGCGAACACGCCCCGACGCTACCTTCGACCCCTGTTCCCCATAGGGCTGGAGGCCGAAGGTCTCTGGAAGGCTTAAATATCGCTCTTTCTTCGTCCTCGAACGCCCGCCAGCCGTTGCCCCACGCTGGTATGGAAGCATTGAGAGACTGGAGCAACTGGGATACCCATGAAGATCAGGACACCAACAACCGTCTCCTCGCCATCATCCTCCGTCGAGTCTCCAGGGCCGAGTCGAGGGTGAGGGCCATCCGCTGACTCCCCGGATAGCCAGACCAAGTGGTGAAGGAGGGAACGTCTCCCGCGACGACCCCGTAGACGTGGCTTGCGACGCCCACGCTGCTCCCGGGGTATGCCACGGTGCCGGCGGCCAGCTTGGCGTGGTCGCCCACGAAGCAACCGAGCTTGGCTAGGCGTGTCTCAACGAATCCGCTAGTGGTCGATACTCGTATCGGGCCATACGTGTTCTTCAGGTCGCAGGCACATGTTCCAGCCCCGACGTTGACCACACCTCGCCTCCGCAGAGGGTGATCCAGACCTCCAGCGCCTCCTTCCTCTCCGGATCAAACCTCTTCTCCCCGTGGAACTCCGCTATCTTGTCCCTGAGAGATGCCTATAAGTGGGTGCTGAGGAACGCTGGGTCACTCCCTGGCAAACTATCCGTCACCTTCAGTGTCTCATCCTGGTGACTGAGTTTCGACCCGAGGCAAACACACCCTCCGGTGGGCAACCGTGAGTGGAACCTTAAGAGGGTCGGGAGTCGCACTTTTCTGGCCTTGTTTTCTGATTTGGTGGTTGCTGTGGCGTTATTTGACCGAGGGTTTTTTGTGTCCGGGCTTCATTCGCTTAGACAAGGACTCTCCTATGGGCATTGGGTTGCTTGAGCCGAGCCATGGGGAAACCTATGCCGATTTTGGGGTAAAATGGCCGGTCCTCTCGGAGCTATCGACCGTTTTTCCGTTTCCGAAAAGTTTTCCCTGTTTGTAGAAGGGCTGTCGAGCCGTTTTTTGGTGTATATAGTATAAGCATCCATATGACCTTTCTCCCCGGCATCTATCCTCTTGCATGGGCCCTGCTTCTGACCATTCTCTACTGGGCATGGGTCCTCCTGTCCATCGGCCTCGCGGGGGTTTATTGGTGCCTTTTCCTGGCTTCGCCCCGATCGACCCGGACCCAAGCTAGGTAGCGAACCTCTTCTGATCCGCTGATCCGTCAGGGTGATGAGCGTCAACAGCAGTTAACACCTAACTTAACTTGAGCGCACAGCTGACTGCCTCAGAATCAGAAATGAAGTTCTCCTCGACGGCTCGGCTCGACGGAAGACCTTAATAGATGCTCTGACTTCTTCGCGAGCGATGGGAGAAGAGCTGGCG
>CAYVLA010000029.1:0-30839 GCA_964452145.1 Hadarchaeota archaeon (SeqCode) | reverse complement strand
CGACGTTGGATGTGCACCTCTGCTGCCGCAACCGCGAATTCGGCCACCTTCTGAATATCCCAGCCCTTGACCAGACCGTAGACGAAGGAGGCGTTGTAGACATCCCCAGTTCCGGTGGGGTTGACGATCTGCACGTTGTGCGGCCGAGCCTGGACGATCTCGGTGGGGGTCACAACTGCTGACCCCCTCTTGCCTAGGTGGAGCGCGATCATGTGGGGGCCCAGTTTGAGGAGATCCTTGGCTCCCTGCAGGGGATCGGCCTGCCCGGTCAGCTTCTCGACCTCATCCTTGTTGGCGAAGAAGACATCGGTGTGCTTAAGCGGCTCGAATACCGATCTCACCCGTTCGGTCGACCAGCCCTTGTAATCCCAGCCAATGTCCAAGGAGGTCTGGGCACCGCCCTCCTTGGCTGACTCTAAGACCTTGGCGGTCCCGGCGCCCACCATACGGTCGGGCCACCAATACCCCGAACGGTGGACGTGCTTGACGCCTTCCAGAAGGGACAGGTCCATATCATCCAGGCAAAGCTGTCTGTTGGAACCCAGGGTCGCCAGATAGGAACGCTTGCCGTCCTCAAAGGAGAAAGCAAGGGTTATGCCGCATGTCGTGCCGGCCCTCCTCCCCACGCGCACCTCAACCCCGTGGCGCTCCATCTCGGCGACGAGCCAATCGCTCATCGCATCGTCCCCGAGTAGCCCCATGAATCGGGTTGAAAGGCCCAGGGTGGCCGTCGCGGCTGCGAAGTTCGCCGCGCATCCGCCGACCATGAGGACATAGTAGTCGAT
The DNA here is from genome assembly GCA_964452145.1 of Hadarchaeota archaeon (SeqCode). GTDB lineage: Archaea > CAYQAE01 > CAYQAE01 > CAYVLA01 > CAYVLA01 > CAYVLA01. The sequence goes on along the minus strand of CAYVLA010000029.1, from coordinate 30,054 downwards.
TATCGTGGAGGCCTCCTTTCGGGGGAAATCGGTTAATGGCTGGCTGATCAAGTCGATGTTCAGGTCTCCGATGCTGACGACGTCCATACGATCGCCTTGGGCCCTTGGAGGGTCCGTTGTTTAAAAAGGTCAGCGGAGGCAAACCGGAAACCGATCACCCAGATGCTTCCCCCAGTGTCCCGATGCCCCGATGCTAAACAATTTATAGCGCGGTTCCATGTCTGGAGGGGCGTGTAATCCATGCCGCTAGGATTGAGCTCCTGGAGTCTTCACAGGGAATTGGCGCAGGGGAAGCTGTCCATCCTCGATATGCCCTACAAGGCAAAGGCGATGGGTTTTGAAGATATCGAGGTGATCATGAGCCATCTTGACGGAAATGCCGAGATCCTGAAGGCCAGGTGCGAGGATGCCGGGATAGCATGGAGCTGTGTCTCGGCCGAGAACAACTTCGCCTTGCTCGAGGAAGACGCTAGGAAGGCCCAGGTCGAGGACGTTCAGGAAGCGATCGACGTGGGCGAGGAGGTCGGCGCAAGGATAGTGAGAGCTTTCTTTGGCCATGTGAGCGGCGAGCCTCCCGTGGGGCTTAAGTACCTCACGCTGGAGTGTCTGAAGCAGGTCTCGAGATACGCCGGGGACAGGGGAGTGACCGTCGCAATGGAGAATCACGGCAACTACTGCAACTCGTCGGATGAGATCATCGAGATGATACACACGGTGGGCAGCGAGCACCTGCGAGCCTGTCCCGACACCGGGAACTTCCTTGGGAACGTCTACGAGGAGCTCGAGAAGGTCGCTCCGCTGGCCGCTCATATGCATGCCAAGACCTTCAATTTCAACCAGAGGGGCCTTGAGACGAGACTGGATTACAAGAGGATATGCCGGATCTTCAAGGATGCAGGTTTCAGCGGAACCTATTCCTTGGAGTATGAGGGGGAGGGCGATGAGACGGAGAACATCGAGAAGAGCATCGCCCTTTTGAGGCGATACGTCTAGCGGCCCATCAACTCTCGGTGCCGGGGTAGGAGAACTTTTTTTATCCCCTTAAGGCGGGGGGTTTGTCAGCGGTCTCCTGGTGTTTTCTTGTTTGGCGTGGTGGGACTGGTCCGGAGAGTGGAGAGAAGAATGGGCAGCCAGGGCCCCTACGCCCGCATAGGGGTGGCCCTGGAGGGCGGGGAGGAGAGAAGCGTCTACTTCGCCCCAAGCGACGAACCGGAGGAGGAGGCCATGCCCTGCCTGATGAAGATGGTAGAGAGAGGCATGGTCAGGGAAGGGAGCCACCTGCTCTTCCATCATCTCCCGGAGGAGAAGGAGTGGTTCCGCTGGGGGGGCTACAGGGATCGTCTGGGAATGTGGAAGAAAGGCCCCGGAGTGACCATCAACGTGGACAGATTGGTGCCGGTCTACGAGGCGGTCCCCTTCTGTAGGCTGCGCGGGTTCGTCACTGGGCGGCTGGGGATTGAGGAGGTGACAACTGAGAGAAGCATGATGGGGGTTGTGCGCCACCGAATACTTCAGAGGCACTGGAGGCTCCTCTGGGGCGAGCTTTCCTCGGGTCATGGCCACGAGGAGGCCCTGAGGGCCGCTAGAATCGGCACCCAGGACTTCATACAAGCCCTGGCGAAGGAGCTCAACCTGCCCGATCTCCAAAGCGAGGCAGCAACCACCCTGTCGACCTGCGAGGAGGTCTCAAACGACATCATGGAGTGGACGGGGCCGGGCGGCTACTTCTGCTGGGAGTACAACCTTATGAGCAGCAGGCTGGGCCTGATAGGCAGGGCTGATTTCGTGGGCTTGAGGAAAGAAAGGCCGGGCGAAGGCAGAATCATAGAGTACAAGATCACGGACAAGACCCAGATCTATCAGAATGGCCGTTCGCCGGGACCGATGAGGGCCCTGCTCCAGGCGTCAACCTATTCCCAGATGTTCAAGGAAGCCGCCAAGACCGCTCGGACGCGCGCCGAGGTATGGGTTTTCGACAAGTGGACTGGCGGCAGGGCATTCCAACATGTGGCAAGGGAGGATGATCTGGAGCAGCTGCTTCGGCAGTGCCTTTGGGCTCGTGATGAGTACCTATTCTCGACAAGCTGCCCCATCCCGGTCTTGGACGAGTATGGACGTGCGAAGTGTCGTGAGTGCTCGTTCAAAGGGATCTGCAGGACTCTCTCTGACTACAAGCCGGATGAGTACCTCAGCAGGGTGAGAGATGGGCTTGACATGGAGGCCGAGGCAAGCTGGCGGGCCTTCCAGCTGGATGCTTCCCTGGACGACCTCTTCGAGGACGGCATGATTACGCTCGACAACGTGATAGTGGAGTACAGCGAGGACGATCTCAAGGTCAAACTGGAGAGTTCAGGGCGAGCATCACCCGTGCGTGGATCGTTTGTGAGATTCTCGCCCATCGAGGCCACGCATGGATGGGGATTCGGCGTGGTCCGAGGCGTGGAGGGAGATCTATTGGACATCAGGCTCAGGGATCCGCTGACGCCTTCCCTTCTCTCCCAGGGCAGGCTCCGCCTGGATTTCTCGGTTCCGGTGGATTTTTCCAACCGGGCCAAGATCGCCATAACGGCTATTGAAATCCCTCAAGCCTTCGCGGACCAAGATGAGATCCGGTCGCATCTGGGCGAATTGAGGCGCGCCTTCGAGTCTGCCTCGAGCGTGCCGAGCTGCGCCCTGGAGGGCGACTTCGTGGGTTTGAATCAGTCACAACAGAAGGCGGCCCGGATGATCATGGGCTCGAAGCTGACGGTGATACACGGTCCCTTCGGGTCGGGAAAGACCACAGTGATAGCCAGGGCCTCCCTCGAACTCGCCAAGTCCGGGAGGAAGGTCCTAGTTGCCAGCTACACGAACAATGCGGTCAACAATGCCATGGAGATGATCACAAAGCTGGCCCGGGAGGAGGGCGTGGATCTGAAGCAAGTGAGGGTGGCCACCGGAGAGGCGGCCGATGGTCTGGCCGAGATGCGAATCGTGGACCCGCATCGCTACGGCAAGGATGATCTCGCTGCGATGAGGGAGGCCGATGTGGTGGGGTCGACGCTGATATCCTGTCTCAGCAATGCCTTCCGCGACGCGTACATGGAGGGCGACGGCTACTACAAGCTGAGGTACCTTCCCTTCGAGGTCTGCATCATCGATGAGGCGAGCCAGTGCCTCTTGCCCTACGCTCTGATACCTTGCCTGCTATCCAGAAGGTGGGTTCTGGTCGGGGACCATAGGCAGCTTGAACCTCTCATTCTCGACCCCAGGGCGGGCAAGGACCTGACGAGCTGGTTCGATCTGGCCGTGAAGGACCTAGAGGGGGCCGGAGGCATCGTCATGCTTGATGTGCAGTACCGCTGCCCCCACGAAGTTGGGTCCTACCTCTCAAGGCAGTTCTACGACTCCAAGCTGAGGAACGATGAGGGCGACGAGGGTCATGATCATCCGGCGGTCTCTGCCGACCTCGCGGCTGTGAGCAGGCAGGTCAACGCCAAGTTAGCCAGGGCGGCGCTGGAACTTCGACTGAGTCCGGGCGACCTGAGTCGCATCGTGGACCCGGCCAATCACCTCATCTTCACTGACACCCAGGCGAGGAGCAGGGAGAGCGGGCGTCGCAGCAAGTGCAATGTTGGTGAGGCAATCGTCTCGGCCGAGCTGCTCAGAATCCTCGGCACGGCAACCGAAGACCTACTTTTCCTCTCGCCCTACCAGGCCCAGAACTCCATGCTCAGGGGAATGCTGGAAGGGGGCCTGAAGATGGGTACCGTTGACAGCTACCAGGGACGGCAGGCGGACATCGTCCTGCTCAGCCTGGTCAGGAGCAACTCCAGTGGGCTTTTGGGATTCCTCCGCAACGTCAGGCGTCTCAACGTCGCGATGTCCAGGTGCACGAAGAAGCTGATAGTCATAGCCGATTCCGCCACGATAAGGATGAACCGAGCCGACCTCCAGGCCCGCGAGGCTCTGATGGACTATATGCGAACAGCCAAGGAGTTGGGGACCTACATCTCCATCGGTGCCCGGGAGGAAAGGGTTCCCATGAGGATGGAGAGGCGGCCTCTGTCGCTTAGGCCCTCCCTGAAGCGGCGATCGGGTGCGGCATAGGACGGCCAGTACCGGGCGCGCCCAGCACGTCATCATCGCAAGATTTTAGTACGGCTTCGCCGAACCGTCGAAAGGTGTGCTAGGTGGCAAGGTACCTGTCGCCCCTGGTTGTGGGCCCCGATGGGCTCAAGCCCGACCCAATCAGAAGCTTCGTGAGGCGGGCCATGGAACTGGAGAAGGAGATCGGGCAGAAGATCATCAGGTTGAACATCGGGGAGCCGGATCTGCCTCCCGCCCGGGTGCTTGAGGCCTACAGGAAGGGGCTTCTCTCGCCAAGGGCGGTCGAGTCCAGCAGCTATCCGCCGGCTGAGGGCCTTCCCGAGCTCAGACAGGGGATCTCCAGGATGGAGAGGGAGGCCTTCGGAGTCGATGTTCCGGATTCGCGGGTCTACGTGACCCTGGGAGGATGCGGGGCTCTCAAGTTCATCTTCAAAGTCCTCGGCGCTAGAGGCGGCAGGTCAAACAACCTCCTCGCCATGGCGCCCGGATGGGGGGTGATCTCAAACTTCGCATGGGAGTACGAGATCCGGGCAGATTTCTGCCAACTCCTAACGCCCGACGGACGCTTCAAGGAGGACGAGGCCCAGAACGCCGTGAATCAGGAGACCGTTGCGGTCTACGTGAATTCGCCCAACAACCCCACGGGAAGCATCCTCTCCCCCCGAACGGTGAAGGACATCCTCTCCTTCGCACGGGACAATGATCTCTGGGTGATATCCGACGAGGCCTATCAGCACCTCATACACGAGGGCTTCCGGCGGCACGTCTCGTTCTGCAAGTACAGCGAGTATGCCGATATCGTGTTCAAGTGCATTTCGTTCTCCAAGATCTTGAAGCCCAACATCAGGCTGGGCGGGCTGGTGCTGCCTGAGGCCCTGTCCGATCCCGTCAAGCACGGGTTCTTCACGGCTCTGCGAAACGAGGGAGCAGGCGTTTGCGCGGAGGCCCAGTCAGGTGCGCTGGAGGTCCTCAACACGGATCCAAAGCTCTCCTACATGGATGAGGTGAACCGGCGCTACGGGGAGAAGGTGAGCGCGGCCAAGGCTCTCCTCGAGGAGGCTGGTTGTCGGTTCGACTCCTACAATGATCCGAAGGCCAGCTTCTACCTCTTCCCGCGCGTGCCTGTCGAGGACTCGCGCAAACTGACCGAGGACCTGCTGGTCGGCGGGGTCAGCGTCGTTCCCGGAACGAGCTTCTACCTTGATCGGCACATCAGGCTGGCGATAGGCAACAACATGACCCTCGCGGATGTGGAGGAGGGCGTCAGGAGAGTCGTTTCCGTTCTCAACTCAGCCGGGTAAGGCACCCGACAAGATCAGCCAGAGATGCATCGGTCTTAACACTCCTCCCGGATATGTGGGTCGGGCTCGCCTGGAAACCCCTGCTATGAAGCTCGTGCAGAACCCGTGAGGTTGAAGGGGCCGGTATGCCCAGCCTGCGCGAGAGGTGGTGGAGATCGTAGTAGGAGTAGGTATCCAGTTCCTCGGCCAGCTTCCGAAGGATCCCGGCGGCCTCGTCTCCGACTCCCGGGAAAGGGCACAGCGCCATCACCCCGGAGAGGAATTCATCGTCCTTCAGAGGTCCCGCCCAGAGGGGCCCGAGTATGGACATGGGTTCACCGCAGCAGCTGGGTGCCGCGGGCAGGTGGCCCGCAAAGGCTTGCCTGGAACCGCAGCGTTTGCAGTGGCCTCCCCAGCCAATCATATCCAGGCTTCGATCCGAGGCCTTTCTCGACCCCTTGACTTCTAGGTACACCCTATAGTAATGCGCCGTGGCGTGGCAAAGAAGAGGTTTGACGCCCAGTTCAAGAGAGCAAGCCTGCCTTGCCACATGGGCGACAAGAATTCTGACGCCGAGCTCATGCATGTAGTCGGTCTTCATGGACAGGCATCCGTACCTGCGGAGACACGTTCTGGGATACGTGCCGCACAGGGGGGCCGTGTCGGTGGCCGTGATGCACAGAAGCGAGCCATGTCTGAGCGCTTTCAGGCATGAGGGGATGAAGCCCACGGGGGAGCCGAAGGGATCCAGATCGAGAAGCTGGTAGTGATGCTTGTGTTGGGCAAGGAAGAGCAATGCCTCCTGATTGGTGATCAAGACGGTCTTGCCATCCACCAGGCAGCGCACAGCGCTCTCCTCTCTAGTCACGTCCTTCACCGAGTAGTTCATTTCCAGGTTCCGGTACATCAGTTCGAATGCAGTCCTCCCTATGTCATTCATGTGCACCTCGAGCACATCGTCGAGTCCGAGGTATCTGAGTCCCCTGATGCCCGTTGCAGACATGATATCGCAGGCCACGATGGGTCGGGGCTGGGCCTTGGAGTAGGCAGCTGCACAGATGGTGGCGATGTCCCGGTTTGTCACCATGGCGGGGTTGTAGAATCCCGGCGTCCTGCTGGTCATCGTCTGTCCGGGACGCCTCGGGACCAGTATCTTCAGCCCGCCCTCTCCCACGATGACTAGATCGGAAGACATCCGTTCGTCCCCGGGTGAGGATGGTCTATCGGCCCAGCAGCTTCAGAAGCTCGACGGGGACCGGTACGACGATGGTGTTCGCTTTCTCGGCTGCCGCCTCGGAGAGAGTGCTCAGAAGCCTCAGCTGCAGCGATCCGGGGCTCTTCTGCAGGGTATTTGCCGCCTCCGCCAGCTGAAGAGCGGCTTGCATCTCGCCTTGTGCCGCGATGATTCGGCCCCTTCTGTCCCTCTCCGCCTCGGCCTGCTTGGCCATGGCCCTCTTCATGGCCTCGGGAACCTCCACGTTCTTCAGCTCCACCGCGGATACCTTTATGCCCCATGGATCCGTGGCCTCGTCTATGATGGTCTGGAGCTGCTTGTTCAGCTTCTCCCTCTCGGAGAGGACCTCGTCTAGGTTGGCCTGCCCGATGACCACCCGCAGCGTCGTCTGAGAGTATAGGCTTGTTGCAGCGACGTAGTTGGTGACCTGGACGATGGATTTCTCTGGGTCCATTATGCGGAAGTAGACAACGGCGTCGACCCGCACCGGAACGTTATCCCGGGTTATGACCTCTTGGGACGGGACGTCTAGAACGGTGGTCCTCAGGTCCAGTCTGACCATGCTCTCGAAGATGGGTATTATGAAGAACAGTCCGGGCCCCCTGGCTCCCACAAGCCTTCCGAGACGGAATATCACGCCTCTTTCATACTCCTTCACGATTTTTATCGCAGAGGCAAGGATCATGATCGCAAGGAGGACAAGCGGGCCGAGGAGCCAGATGACGTCTTCGAGGGCCAACTATCGCACCGCCCAGTGGTAGGTCCCGAATCGGATATAAATCTTTGGCACGCCAGGAAAAGGACCCCAATGGGCTTCATTGGGCCGGGATGGAGAATATGGTGTCCAAGCAGAATCGAAATCCTCGGGAGAACTTCATGCTGGCGATTGCCCACAGAAACCCTTACTGGCTCCCCTGTCCCCTCTTCGACGGATCGATCGTCACCTTGGGGCATGGACTTGTGGAGCGGGCCGGAACGGGTCTTGATGACTGGGGAGTGGGCTGGGAGGAGAGGGAATCAAGGTCAGACAGCTTTCCAGTGAGACATCCGATCACCTCTCTCGACATGGTGGAATCCCACCCCATGCCGGATGCGCGGAACAAGGTCTTATGTGAACGGCTCAGGGCCCGGAGCCGCGGGATCGACAGGAAGAGGGCAGTCGTCTTCGGGGACAACGGCTGGGGGCTCTTCGAGAGGGCCTGGCTTCTGTTGGGGATGAGGCGGTTCTTCATCTGGTCCCACCAGCACCCCGAAGCGCTGAGGACCCTCTTGGAGCGGATTGCCGAGGTCAAGATGGCGCTAACCCAGCGCCTCATAGAGGAGGGAAGAGTTGACGTAGTCGGCTACGGAGACGACTGGGGAATGGAAGATAGGCCGCTGCTCTCTCCAAAGCAATGGAGGTCCTTCATCAAACCTCTGCAGACTCGTCTCTACAGAGCAGCCAAGGAAGGTGGTGTGCAGGTTTTTCAGCACAGTGACGGCAGGGTGGAGGACCTGGTGCCCGACCTGGTTGAGATCGGTGTGGACATCTTGAACGTGCAGAGGGAGTGCAATGATTGGCGGGGCCTGATGCGCCGGCATGCGGAGGATATCACGCTCTGGGGAGGGGTGAGCGCAAGAACGCTCGATCTAGGCGAGCCTGAGGAAATCGCCGGCGAGGTCAAGGAGTGCTGTCTGCTGGGCAGGAATGGAGGTATCATACTCGCCCCGGGGCATTCCCTGAAGTATCCTGTAGACAAGATCGAGGTCATGCGAAGAACATGGTTGGCTCACGGGAGCTACGGCGCGGGGGACCCAGGGATCGGTGGATGATCGTGCTGTTCTACGTGTCGCAACAGGGCAACGATTCGTGGTCGGGCAGACTTCGCAAGGCCAATCCGACGGGGACAGATGGTCCTCTCAGGAGCTTGGAGGCGGCAAGGGATGCCATAAGAGGACTTGTGCGGGTTCCTGTGGGCGGAGTCACAGTGATTATCGGGCCAGGCATCTATGAGCGTCTTAGGCCATTCAGACTGACGCGGCGTGACGGAGGGACGGAAGCATCGCCCATCGTCTACCAGGGGTCCGGAACTCGTCTGATCGGCGGCAGGATGCTGGAGGGCTTTGAGCCGGTGATGGATGGTGATGTACTGGGGCGCCTGACTCCGGAGGCCAGAGGGCGGGTCGTACAGATGGATCTTAAGGCCCGGGGAATTCTGGACTACGGCAAGCTCTCCCCGAGAGGCTTCGGGCGCCCAAGCACCCCGGCCCACTTGGAGTTGTTCTTTCAAGGCTGCCGGATGCAGCTTGCCAGGTGGCCGAACGATGGATTCCTCAGGATAGATGGTCCGGTGGAATACCTCCGAGAAGGAGATGGGCACGGCGGAAAGCTGGGCAGACTCGAGGCAGGTTTCATCTGCCGAGAGGAAAGGGCCACGAAGTGGAGGAGCCTTGAGGATGTCTGGGTCCATGGCTACTGGGCCTGGGACTGGGCCGAGACATACGAGCAGGTCGAGTCGATCGATCCCAACACTGGCCATGTCAAGACCCTCCCTCCTCACGGAGTCTACGGCATCAAGGCCGGCCAGCGTTTCCACTTTCTCAACACCCTCGAGGAGCTGGATCGTCCGGGGGAGTACTACATGGATCGGAAAGGCGGAGCCCTTTATTTCTGGCCTCCAGCCGAACTGGAGACAAACGAGGCGGCAGCATCAATTCTGGAATCGCCGCTGATAGAACTCGACGGGGCAAGCCACGTTAGCTTCAGGAACCTTTCACTCGAATACGGGAGGGCAAGCGGCGCCAGAGTCATCGGCGGGGAGCATGTCAGCTTCGTTGGATGCCGGATACGGGGAATGGGCAACGATGGCCTAATCGTGGAGGGTGGAAGGGATCACCAGGTCCGCGGCTGCGAGATATCCCATCTGGGTGACTGTGGCGTTCGCGTCAGCGGTGGAGATCGGAGGACGCTGGAACCGGCCAACCACCTCATAGAGGGCAATCACATTCATCACATGGGGGAATGGTCGCGCTGCTACCGGCCCGGGGTCATCGTCGATGGGGTCGGGATAAGCGTCCGCCGAAACTCGATCCACGACGGGCCTCACAGCGCCGTGATCCTTTCCGGCAACGACAACGTCGTCGAGTATAATCACATCCACCACGTCTGCTGGGAGACGGGGGATGTCGGGGCGTTCTACATGGGCCGGGACTGGACCCAGCGCGGCAACGCTGTGAGGTACAACCTGTTCCACCACACCGACGGCGTCGGCATGGGTTCCTTGGCGGTCTATCTGGATGACTGCTCAAGCGGAACGACGGTCTTCGGCAACATCTTTCTGGGGTGCTCGTTGGCTGCCTTCGTCGGCGGGGGCCGGGACAACAGGATCGAGAACAACATCTTCGTGAACTGTCACCCGGCGGTCCAGATCGACGGACGAGGTCTGGATCCCAGTCCCGTGTGGCACGACATGGTGTACAAGACCATGAAGGAGCGCCTTGATGCCATGCAGTATCGCCGTCCGCCCTACAGTCTGAGATACCCCGAGATGGCCGAATTGGACAGATACTACGATGATGACAAGGGGGTGCCCCCGGAGGGAAACATTGTTGTCCGGAACGTGGCCTGGGGCGGGGAGTGGATCAAGATCCACTGGCATGCTGAGCCCTCGATGGTCAAAGTGGAGGACAACCTTGTGGGAGAGGATCCAGGCTTCGTGGATCTGCTGGGCGGCGACCTGCGGCTCAGAGAAGACTCCCCCGCATATGCCCTGGGCTTTAAGCGAATCCCCGTCGAATTGATCGGTCCCGAGAAGCAAGGACGCAATGAGGAGGGCTGGTTGGGTTGATGGATGAGAAGGGGCCCCGGGTAAGGAAGCTTGGCACAGTAGATTGCGACATGGTGGAGACGACTCCTGTAGTTTTCCGTGACAGGCTTTACAGATTCGAGTACGTGCGGGCCAACTACCCCGACAATCCGACCGGGGAGTCCTACTTCCGCTTTGTGGATGTGGATTCCGGACGGAGCACTCCACCCTTCGCTCCGGGTTGCCATCTAGGTAGCGCCCATGTGGAGGGCGATGTCGTATACGTCTACGGTGTGGATCGCTGGGGGGGATCCGAGATCCTGGTGTACAGGTCATGCGACTTGGAGGTGTGGGACCGCCGGCCGGCGCTCAGCATGCCCAGGTGGGGGATCTACAACAACTCCGTCTGCAGAGGGAGGGACCGGTTCGTGATGGCCTTCGAGGTCGGGGAGCCGCCCGAGCTCGTCGGCGAACGTTTCACCATCTTCTTCGCCCAATCCGACGACTTGATCAGATGGAGTCCGATGTCCACAAGGTTTGCGTTCGCCAAGGATCGTTACACTGCCTGCCCGGTGATCAGGTATGCGGCCCCTCACTACTACATGATCTACCTTGAAAAGGTAGGAGATGCGTACGAATCCCACATCGTTAGGAGCAGCGACCTTGCCCGATGGGAGAGCAGCCCCTTGAACCCGGTTCTGCGCCACTCGGCCGAGGACAGGTGGATACGAAACGATGCGCTGACGGCCGATCAACGCGGACGGATAGCCATGGCGGTCAACCTCAACAACTCGGATGTCGATCTCTGCGAGTTCAGGGGCAAGGTCGTCATCTACTACTCCTGGGGTAACCAGCGCGGGGTCGAACACCTGGCGGAAGCAGTCCACGAAGGTACCTTGGAGGGCTTCCTCCTCGGCTACTTCCCAACTCCTTCGCGCCGTACCCGGCCTACTCCGAGGATTTGTCGGCTTTGACGATCAAGATCAGGCCCTTCCTCCCGACGATCCTGACATCCGCCTCGGCAGGTATCTTGATGTCGGAGGATGATCGGGCGCTCCATATCTCGCCTCTGACCCTGACCTGTCCCTGGGGGTCAAGGTCGGTTATCGTATGGGCCGTCAAGCCGAGCAGCTCGTCCCCCCCGGTCGCGGGGCGTTTTGTGCGGATCTTCGCGACGTAGCGGAGCCCGACTGCGAAGAACGCGGCCAGTCCGACGACGAGCGCCAGGGCTGTCATTGTGAATGTCCTGTACCACTCCCTGGGCATGTAGAAGGAAGGTTCGCCCCCCCATCTGGGAGGCAGAAACAGGATTCCGAATACCAGACAGATCACGGCCGCCGTGGTGAAGAGGCCAAAGGTCGGCGTGGCCGCCTCGGCCACCAGGAATATCATGCCCAGTACGAGCAGGATTATCCCAACCATGCTGGCCCCCACGACTCCGAGGCCGAAGAGGGAGAGAACGATGCATATGGCGCCTATGGTCTCAGGGACGTAAGTGCCCGGGGAGGCGAAGCCGAAGATAATGCCGTACATGCCTATCATCAGGAGTATGTAGGCCAGGGTGGGGTTGCTCAGGTAATTCGTGAACCTCTCAGATAGTGTGAGCTTGATGTAGCGTATGGCCGCGTCCGACAAGGTCACCCTTGGCTTGCTTCCGTCCTGCAGGGTTCCGTGTATCTCGAACTCATTAATCTTGGACAGCAGCTCCTGCACATCGCCTGCAACGAAATCTATGATCCCGGCTTCCAACGCCTCTGCCGGCGTCAGCACCAGATTGACGGTGATGAACTCAACACAGGGCTCCACGGGCCTTCCGGTCAGGTTCGCGACCGATTCCATCTTGCCGATGATGTAGGACTTGGTCTTGTTCGGGGCGGGCTGTACCGAGCCGGTCTGAGGATCGTAACCGCTGATGGGCTCCGCGGCCCCGATCGCGGTTCCGGGAGCCATAGCGGCAATGTGCGCGGCCACCGTGATGAAGGCTCCCGCGGAGGCGGCATTTGCCCCCTTCGGGGCCACGAAAACAATCACAGGTACTTTGGAGTTGAAGACCATGCGGAGGATCTCGAACATTGAGTCGACGCGGCCGCCCGGGGTGTCAAGCATCAGAACAAGGCCTGCCGCGCCATCCGCTTCGGAGAGGCCGATGGCCCTTTGGACCTGACTGGCAGTCGGCGGGCCAATGAAGTCTGCCTTGAGATCCATCACGTAGACGAACTTCTCGCCTCGTACGGCGCCGAACAACAGCAACAGACCGGCGAGCGTGACAGCAGCACGGAAGTGATCGGACGTGGTCAAACCGCCTCTCACGTCGGACGCGATTATTGATTTAAATCCTTCTTGGATTAGCTCTGCTCGCCTCTGCCTCGGCCCACCCGAAAGATGGAGCCATCGAAGGGACACGAACGCTTCATCGCCTCCCAACAGGCCTCCGACCCAAGAATTAGCTGAATGGGCTCCATGCCATCCAGAAGGGCCCTCGCCATGGATGCCATGTTGGCCCCGTTGTCGAGCATCCGAATGAAGCTGTCCTGGTCCACGACGGAGTTGTTCCCTATGATGGGCATCTCGGTCCAATCCCGTATGGTTGTCAGAAGCTTGAGATCGGGCCTTGCCTCGCCGGGTTTCATGAGGTCCAGGTGGATCGCCCAGGCTCCGGAGTCCTCGAGCGAACTGGCCAGATCGCGCGACATGTGCAATGCCCTGATCTTCACGATCGTTGGGACCCGTCTCGAAACAGTTCTCACCGCTTGGCAGAGACTTTCCGGGTCCAGAAGCAGGGCCTCGCCGGCACCTGCGGCGATGAACTCCGGCTGTCTGCAATGTGCGTTGAGTTCAACCAAGTCTATCGGTGGATGCAAGCCGGCGCATATTGCATCTAGGGCTGATATCTCGGAGAACCTCAAGTTCACCGCGATCAGCGCCCCCCCACTTGCCGCTAGGGATGCCTCATCGACAATCCGGGATGGCAGATCCCTCGGCGGGACGAGGAACTCCTTTCTCCTCCGGCTCGCCTTGGCTGCAGCGCGGTGCGTCGCCACGTCGACGTTGTATCCGCCCAGGGTGACCATGGCGGCTCCCGCCGCCGCTGCCTCTCTGCAGAACCCACCGTCCGACCACCCGGCCATAGCTGACTGGATCAGCAGGTTCTTGGCCAACATCGTGAAGCGTCGAAGCGTCAAGCGGCTCCATCCCCTAAGCTCTTCGTAGGATATCTGGAAAAAAATGGTTTGCCGGGTTCGGCGGGGGCACGGCGTCGAAGTGACTCGTGGGCGGGACCGGGAAGGACCCCTCAGCCTTTCTCAATACGGCCACGACTTCCTGAACAGGTACACCACGAAGACAACAAGCCCCACCATGGCCGCCATTACGACTATGCTTATGAGTGGGGAGGGACCAACGGTCAGTATCCGGTATCCCTGGATCAGGGTGATGGCCCCATGGGCCTGAACCTGGAGATCGCCCATGACTCCGCCACCTATCTGATCGGTGAAGGATCCAACGCTTGCATCGTAGGCCTTGCTAAGCACGGAATCCAGCAAGGAACGCCCTTGGTTAAGGTACTTGTCCTCCAGGGTGACCTCATAGGCGTACATGTAGACCCGGGCCATGAGCAGATGGTCCACCGTCCTTCTACGAGCGTCCGTCACCTCGCCGTCCCGGGAGACGGCCTCGCAGAACGTGCGGCTCACTTGATCGCCCAGCCTGCTCACGGAGTAGAATAGGATTTCGATGGCCCTCTGCAGATAGTCCTTCCGGTTGGTCTGGTCATAGGCCGAGAGGTAGGCGAGGGCTCCGAGGGCGTGATCGCGGGTCCTCCTGGTATCATCATCGATCGCATGGGAGTAACCATAATTGTCATCGTCCCACAGAATCTCGGAGCCGGCTAGGATCTCTTTTGCGGCATCCAGATAGGTCTGGTTCCCGTCGATCGCGTAGGCCTGGAAGAAGGACGCCGCTGGTTCGAAGAAGTCCGCGCACTGCGATCCCTGGGACCAGTTGCCCGTGTCGGCATCCCACCAGGCTCGGATCGCGCCGGGCCTATCTGGGTCTCTCAGCTTGGAGAGGATGAATGCGGCCAAGGTTCTGTACCGGCTCCGGTACTCCTCCTTTCCCGTGTTCCGGTAGGCCTCTAGGTATGCCGTCATGATCACCGATTGCTCGCGGGCATGGAACGGCCCCTGCTCCTTGGCGATTCTAAGGCAACCCCCCGTCGGGGAGTCGTACGAAGAGAGGCGGCTCATAACCGCCTCGGCCCGGTCCAGGTACTTCCTGTCCCCGGTCGCGTTGTACAAGGTGTACTCGGCGAAGGCCACCAGAGCTTGCTCGTAAGACAGCTTCACGGGGCTGCCATAGGGGTTGGAGAAGAAGCCCCCCTCTTTCGGGTCCCAGAATTCCCTCTCCAAAAAGGAGAGAACCGCCCTGGCGTCGTGTGCGTATTGTGGCTTCTTCTCCCTGGCGAGGTTGGTCTGGGCGAGGAGCAAGAAAAGAACTGCCAGTAGTGCGAGCCCCCTCATTTCATCCTCAATCTCGAGTTGCATTTTCCAATAAATATCGCTCGCTTCCGACCCTCCATGCGTGGATGCGAGCATGAAAGAGATATAACAGAAAGGCATCAAGTGATGTCCATGGAAGCGGAGGGACTGAACCTAGGGTCACTGCCCATTCTTTCCGACGACAGGACTCGATCCATCTCGGCCGAGAATCCGACGGGAGACCCGGGTAGGGGCGCGCTATCTGCACCCGAGGGTGGCGCGGCCTCGGACCTGGGAAAGGGCTGGAAGGTAAGGCCTTGCATAACGCTTCCCAAACAGTCGCTGACCACGCTTGCCGAGATCCAAGGACCCGGCAGGATTCAGCATATCTGGATCACTGTCGACCCCAAGGCCTACAGGGATGCCATAATCAGGTTCCACTGGGACGGCGAGGAGACCCCCTCCATTGAGGTGCCTCTGGGGGATTTCTTTGCCTGCGGGCACGCCCTTCGCTACAAGGTCAACAGCCTCCTCGTGGCGGTCAACCCCTCCGGAGGCTTCAACTCCTATTGGCCCATGCCTTTCAGAAGGAGCGCAAAGGTAACCGTGGAGAACCAGCGATGGGAGGACATACCCGGCTTCTTCTATCAGATCACCTATGCTCTAGGCGGCGTGCCCGCGGAGGCCGCCTACTTCCATGCCCAGTGGAGGAGGTCGGTCACCCCGCGAGGCGAGCCCCAGCACACGATTCTGGACGGAGTGAGGGGAAGGGGACACTATGTGGGGACCTTCCTGGCCTGGACCCAACTTTCCAATGGCTGGTGGGTGGAGGGCGAGGTGAAGTTCTTCATCGACGATGACGGGGACAGCCCCACCATCTGTGGCACGGGAACCGAGGACTACTTCGGAGGCGCGTGGGGCTTTGGGGACACCTACTCCACGGCGTTTCTGGGGTACCCGCTCTGGCGGAAGGAGCCAGGGGAGGTGCCCAAACACTGCCTGTACAGGTGGCACGTCATGGACCCGATAAGGTTTGCCAAGAGGCTGAAGGTGACCATCCAGGCCTTGGGATGGTGGCCTAACCACAAGTTTCAGCCCCTCGCCGACGACATTGCCTCGGTTGCCTACTGGTACCAGGCCGAACCCCATGCCCCCTTCCCAGGCATGCCTGGTCTGTCGGAGAGGTTCCCTAGGTAGGTACTTGGACATGCAAAGAGCGAAGGAATCGGCAGAAGGTATGGATTCGACGCGTCTTCGTCTCTGCTCGGATTGGGCCGTCTTCGCTGCCCTGTTTCTCGTCTTTGCGGTCCCGCCTCAGTCCTGCGCCTATACGGATGTAACGGTGGAGGAGGCATATCTGATGCTGAGCCTTAACGCTTCCGTGTTCCTCCTGGACGTGAGAGCCCAGAGCGAGTACGATGTCGGGCACATTGGCGGGGCCTATCTGATCCCAAACAACCAGATGGAAGCCAGGGTTTCGGAGTTGCCATCTGACAGGTCGTGGCCCATACTGGTGTACTGCGCAGTGGGCGGGAGATCGGCTTCGGCGAGCGGCGTCCTAACCGCCCTCGGGTATGAGAACGTAAGCAACATGGCTGGCGGGTTCACCGCATGGAAGGCGGCGGGCTATCCCTTCGTCGTTGGGCCGCAACCGGGCATCTTTCAGATCGAGGAGGGTTGGGTGATTGCAGGGGCCATCGGTTTCCTCGCGATTCTGGCGGTGCGTGTTCATCGGGGCGGACTCTCCGGCAGGAGGGGCGAATCCTTGGCGGGAGGGCCCAGATGAGGAGATTCGGTTTGGGGGTGTGGTCCCATCACATAGGGGATTTCGGTTCGGAGGATGAGATCGATGAGCATGCCTCTCGGCTTTCGAACGCGGGGTTCGACCTGCTGATCGTCTGCGTCAAGAGTACCGCGGGTGCCGTGAGCTTCCTGACCGATCTGGCAGATGTTGAGGCGGACTATCCTCGCTGGGATCCTCTCAAGGTCCTCATTCAGGCATGCGGCGAGCGCGGGGTGAAGGTGCATCCGTGGTTCTGCGTCTTCACCGAAGGGGAGCAATCCAAGCTGCTGAGGATGCATCCCGAGTATGCCGCCCGCTTCGAGAGCACCAGGCCCTGGGCTTGTGCATGCCGGCCCGAGGTGCAGGACTATGTATACAGACTCTATGAGGACGTCGCCGCGAGGTACCGACCTGCAGGGCTCCACCTTGACTACATCCGCACCGGTGGGGTCTGCAAGTGTGAGTACTGCCGGAGCCAGATGTGTGATAGGGGCGTGGACGTGGACAGCATGCAGCCGAGGGACCCGGCCTACGAGGCTTGGGTGGACTGGCGCATGTCCCGCATCAACCACTTCGTCTCCGAGATTCGGGACCTAACCATTAGGCGCAGCCTCGAGCTATCAGCCGCAGTATTCGCGGGCTATCCGGACTCCGTCAGGACCCAGGCCCAGGATTGGCTAAGCTGGGCCGAGCAGGGTCTGGTGGACTACCTCTTCCCTATGAACTACACCAACTCCCTCCGGGTCGCGGTGACGCGCACGACTTCGCACCTGGCCTTGGTCGGCGGAAGGGTGCCGGTCTGGGAAGGTCTGGGCAAGTCCAGCAGCGGCTCACAGTTGACTACGCAAGCCTTGTCGGACCAGATCCGAGGTGTGGTCGAGGCGGGTGCCGATGGCGTGGTGCTTTTTCATTACGGCGCGGTGACCGATGCGGACATTGAGGCAATCGATGGTTTGAGGAAACGGCTGCGATGAAGAAGGGTGGCCGCTGCCTTGTCCGGCCGGTCGCCCAGGTCATCTGAGTCCCAGCTCGATGGCCTTCCTCACCAGCCCGCGAGCCTTCTCAAGCAGGCGCTTGGCCTCGTCCGGATCTTTGCCTGTTTGAGCCATCACCAGGGCCACCTTCACGTCGCCGCCCGACCGATCAAGAAGCTCCCCGGCCCGAGCCTTCGAAACACCAGCGGCCTTGGACACTATCGCCTTGCCCCTTTCCCGCAGCTTTTCGCTCCATGGCTGCAGGTCGACCATGAGATTGCCGTATACTTTGCCCAGACGTATCATGGCCGTGGTGCTGAGCATGTTGAGAACGAGTTTCTGGGCGGTGCCCGCCTTCATCCGGGTCGAGCCCGCGATGACCTCGGCCCCGACGTGGATGGATATGGGTATATCTGCCAGATCCGAGATCTCGGACCTCGGCGTGCAGTCGATTGTGATGATCTTGGCCCCAAGCTCCCTTCCCTTCCGGAGCGCCCCCACGACCCAGGGGGTGCGTCCGCTTGCGGCGAGGCCCACCAGAACATCTCCCGGTCTGATTCCCGCCTCGGATACGGCCCTCGCTCCCCCCGTCAGGTCGTCCTCCGCACCCTCACTGGAGCGGAACACCGCCTCCGGGCCGCCGGCTATCAACCCCCTGATGAGGCCGGGATCGGTGCTGAAGGTGGGCGGACACTCGGCTGCGTCCAGAATGCCGAGCCTGCCGCTGGTCCCCGCGCCCGCATAGAATATGCGTCCACCCGACTCTATGCACTGTACATAGCATTCTGCGGCGCGGGTGATCTGGGGAATGTGGGGCTTGATGGCCAAAGGTACCTTGGCATCCTCCTCGTTGATCGTGCGGAGTATCTCAACCGTCGTCTTGGAGTCTATGTCTGCGGTCCTGGGATTCGGCTTCTCGGTTAGAAGCCGTTTGAGATCGACGGGCGTCCTTCTTCCTCCTCCCTGTCCTGAATGCCAGCTATCTATTTAAACGCAAGGTGCCAGCCAGCTGCCTGTAAGGGATCCACTCAAGGCCGGGGGCTCAGTCGAGGGAGAGCTGGTTGGCGATCATCTGCGGAATCGATGGCGGCGGGACCAAGACCCTCTGCGTTCTGTCGGATGATGCTGGCAGAATCCTCTCATCGGCAAGTGCAGGGCCGTCCAACTTCGTCTTGGTTGGGGAGAAGCGGGCGCGGAGATCCGTCTCCTGCGCGATCCGTGGGGCCTGCAAACACGCGGGCGTAGATGAGATAGCGTCCCTCTGCCTGGGGCTGGCTGGGTGCGGGAGGACTTCCGGGGAAGAGACGGCCAGGCGCATCCTCGAGCAATCCCTGTCAATGGCTGGCGGTCCTGACTGCGGGCTTGCACAAGTCACCACCGATGCAAGGATAGCGCTGGAAGCCGCTCTCGGAGCAAAGCCGGGGGTTGTGCTGATCTGTGGCACTGGTTCCATGGCGCTCGGGCAGGACGGCAAGGGCAGGTTTGAGCGGGCTGGCGGATGGGGGCGCTTCTTGGGCGATCAGGGAGGCGCCTTCGATCTTGCAAGAAGGGCCTTGGCCGAGGTCATGAAAGTCTATGACGGTCGCCGACCCGGATCCGCTCTGGTAAGACTGGTGGAGGATGCGCTCGGTGTCTCGGGCCCCGACGCCCTCGTTGAGAAATCCCTCGACGGGGCATTTGCGGAGGAGATGCCCAGGCTGGCTCCCCTGGTGTTCGTAGCGGCGCGCTCGGGTGACGAGGCAGCGATCGAGATCATCCAGGCGGCGGGAAGGGAGCTGGCGGGGATGGTTGAGGCCGTGGCTGGCAGGCTCGGCCTTGGCATGGTCGATCTGGCCTGCGTCGGGGGGATCTTCAAGGACGCTGACTTGATCGTTCCGGCCCTCAAGCATGAGCTGTCACGACGGCACGTTCTGTTCTCGGTGTCGGAGGGCGTCCTTCCTCCGGTTGGAGGAGCTCTCATCATGGCTAGGGGGATGCTCGGCCCGGTCGATGAGGCCTTCCGAGCCGCAGTCAGGCAGGGGCTTGCAAAGGCGGGGATCTGATGGGACGCCGGGAGCTGGTCTTCGGCAGCGGAAGGACGAAGCTGGGATTGTCACGATCGGGTTTCTCGGTTGTGTCCATAGTTGACCGCCAGGCCGACCGCGACTGGGTGCTGGCCGGGATGCCAGGGAGCATTTTCAGGCTGTCGGGGCTGGATCGGAGACGGGAAAGGCGGGAAATCTCCTCATCCGACGGCACCTCGGCTTGCCTTGGCCAGTCCCCTGACAGGGTCCTGCTCGGCTTCGACCTCCCCGCATCTGCCAAGGCCGTGGTCGAGGCCCGGGAGGGCAGTGACGGAACGATCTGCCTTCATCTACGGATCCAAGAGATGGGCGAGCTTTCCAGGATAGAGCACGTCGATTTCCCATGCCTGTGCAACCTGGCCGTCCCGGAGGAGAAACCGTATCTGGCCTTTCCCTTCGAACAGGGCATTCTGGTCCGCGATCCCGTCAATGCGATCTTTCGCAATCCCGGCACATCCTTTCGCCTGAGAGGAAGCTACCCGGGGAACTACTCCATGCAGTTTCTGGTATTCGGGGCCGAGGGGGGGCCCGGACTATACCTGGCCAGCCACGATGCTGAGGGACACGTAAAGGATTTCTCGGTTGAGCGGGATGGATTGGGTGGCGTCAGCTTCACCCTCAGGCACCACCTTGCCGATCCCTCCAGGGCTGCCGGCCTACCCTATCCCGCGGTCATCGGAACCTACGACGGCACTTGGCTTGATGGCTCGAGGATCTACCGATCATGGGCCCTATCCCAGGCATGGTGCAACCGGGGAAAGCTGTCGACGGGCTCGGTGCCTGCTTGGCTCCAGTCAATCCCGGGGTGGATCTGGAATCGGGGCCGCGCCGCCCAAGTGGTTAAGCCAGCCATCGCCTTGTCTGGGTACCTATCCCTTCCGGTTGCAGTGGACTGGTACTGGTGGCATGGCAATCCCTACGACACGATGCTGCCCGACTATCTCCCGCCCAGGGATGGGCCCGAGGCGTTCAAGGCCGCCCTCGAAGAACTGCACCGGCACGGACTTAGGTGCATCCACTACATCAACGGGCGCTGCTGTGATCCCCGCTCCGAAGCTTGGCGCGAAGGAGAGGCGGTGGTTGACTCGACGGGGCAGGTGAAGATCGAGACCTACTGTAGGTACACCAAGGCCGGTCTGGGCGTCGTCTGTCCCGCAAGCGACTATTGGGGAGATGTGATCTCCGAGATCGCGGCCGAGCTTCTGCGGTATGGATCCGATGGAGTGTACGTGGATCAGATCGCCTCAGCCCCGCCAAGAATCTGCAATTCCGGATCCCACGGACACCCGCCTGGCGGAGGAGCGGTCTGGGCGGAGGGGAACAGATCCGTTCTGCGGCGATCAAGGGACGCAGTGAGAATCGAGAACAGCGACGCCATGCTGTGTTCGGAGGGCTGCTGCGAGGTTTACTTGGATCTTCTGGATGCGTTTCTCACCTTGTCGCCCTCCTATGAGAGGATGGGCATGTTCAGGTCCCTTGGCGATTCATGGGAGCCCATACCGATGTTCAACAGCGTGTACCACGAGTTTGTCGTGACCTTCGGAAGCTATGCATCGCTGGCCCCGCCTCCCTATGACGAGCTGTGGCCCATCAGGGCCCCGGCTGAGGCCGGGGACTTCACACGCTTCGCCGACCAGTTCGACCTGGAGATGGCTCGCTGTCTTGTCTTCGGGCAGAAGCCCATGGTTGCCAACTTTGATCCTTCACAGGCCGACAACGCTAGGTTTGCGGCGAGCCTAGAATTCTTCAGAGACGTCTGCCTTCTTCATAGCCTTCTGGGGGATCACCTTGTAAGGGGAGCATATCTAGGTCCCGCCTCGGTTCCGGGTAGCCTAACAGGAGTGCTCTGCACAAGACGCGGTATCTACACCCTTCCGGAAGAGGCGGACACGGTCGTGAGGAACGTTCCCGCCGTCTTGGGCTCGGTCTGGGAAGCTCCTGACGGCTCCTTGGTCGCCGTCTATGCCAACATCTCGCACGAAGCCCACCCGGTGGATGTCTCCTTCCTTGGCGCGCCTGGATCCAGCCTGACGTGCATTGAGCCCGAGGGCGGCCGATGCATCCTGCGGACAACCAGGCCCGGTGAACACCGGATTCATGGAAAGAGCGTGCTTGGATTCAGGAAGGCCCCGGAGGTCTAGAGACCCTGCTATCTGCTCATCGATCGTGTTCGGCCTCGGAAGAATCGGGCAATCACCACGGCGGCTGAGAGAATCATGATCGGTGCAGCGCTATCGCGGATGGCCACCCGGATCCATGCCTCCCTCATGGCCTCACAGTTCCCTGCCCGGTCCACGGACCAGTAGCTGTAGACGTGATCTCCCTCTAGGGCAAGGAAGCCGTCGGGCGGATACTCCATCGGGCCCGAGGAATCGATCATGTAGTAGGTCCTGTGGATCCCCGAGCCGGGGTGGGGGTCGAACGCTTGGAGCTGCACGAACAGGGGTGGTGGATGCACATCATTGCTCGAGGTGGGGTAGATCGTGGTGCGAGGCGGAAGCGTATCGATCTTGACCAGGGCCGTCTTGGGCATCTCGATGTTTCCCGCATTATCCTCCGACCAGTACGTGTAGGTGTGGCTGCCCTGCAGCCCGGTCAGATACACTACCGTGGGAGGCCAGGCCTGGACAGGCCCATTGTCGATCTGGCAGTATATGGCCTTGACCCCTGTTCCTGGGAAAGGATCCGCAGAGTAGAGCTTGATCTCGGTGATGGCGCGCCATTCCTGGCTCGATGGAGGGGATATCGTCGTGTACGGCGGGTATGGCGGATCCTCCACCGGGGGTGTGTAGGAGCCCAGGATGTCGCAGTACTGCCAGTCCCAGACAACGTACCCGCTGTTGCATGTTGTGCTTGCCCTGACCCGGTAGATGCCATCGGGGGTGGAAGTGTTTGTGCCGATGGTGCTGAAGGCCCAGTACTGTGATGAATGCCACGCGGCGCTCTTGGTTGCGGTCACCGACTCCGCCTTGACATAGTCCGGCGGCGGATCGGGCCAGTCCCAGATGATCGAGCAGATGGTGTTCGAGTAGGGCTCGTTCTGGTTCTGGCGTGTCCTCAGGAAGGTCGGGTCCAATTCGACGTTGACCCAGATCGTATCTCCAGCCTGGAAGGCGCTTCTGCCGTAGCCTGATGACTGGTTCAGCGACGAGTAGATTTCCAGGGGATCGTCGACGTAGAAGGACTTCTCGGCCATCAGCGCGGGGTGAAGGCCCGGCGTGGGCACGGACAAAACCTTGTAGTAGCCGAAGAACTCCTGTGATCCGTTGGCCGATGGATCGATGAGGTTGGCTGGAATCGTCCCGGTCCAGGTGTAGGTGTAGCTGCTTCCCGGAATGACGGGGTAGCCGCTGATGTTCCAGCTCAGGTTAGCGAAGAATCCCAGATACGCGCTGAGATTCCAAAGCTGCATCGTGAGATTCCCGACCTCTGCGTAGGGGTTGTTAGGGAAACCGGTGTTTATCTCGATGGCGAGGCTGACCTCGAAGCTGCTGGGGTCAAACCACTGGCCGTATCGCGGATTCACATCCATCTTCACCTTGACCCACTGGGTGGACAGCACGACGTACTGCAATGAGGCCGAGAAGTAGCCGACCCGGACCTGGACGGAGTACGGGTGGGTCGCATTGGCAGGGAAGGCTGATGCATTTGCCTTGACTATGTCCTGGGCCCACCATCCGAGGCGGGGTTCGTACATAACCGGGACAGTATGATTCATGATGACCAAACCGGCGGGGCTGAGCCAGGTCACCGTGGCATCTGCGGAACCCGTGCTGTTCCCGGGCGGGTCAATCACGAAGGTCAGGTTCATCACGGTCGAGGGAGAGGGGCCGTCGATGTAGAAGGGCTGTGACCTGCTCAGCTGGTCAACAATCCGCAGCGACGGATGGGAGGTGGGCACATGGAAAAACATCCACGGGACGTTAGGGTTTCCGTCGGGGCTGGTCCAGCTGGAGCCAAGGAGAGGATCGGTTGTGTTGATGCGGACCTGGAATTCGCCGGGGACTCCTTGGGGGTCGAATGTGGTGACGAACAGATTGTAGGTGAACTCCCCGGAGGCATGGCTGGAGTGGAGCGGGACCGTGAGGGACCAGTTGGGCTGGGAGCCCGGGAAGAGATGGCCGGTGCGGTTGAAGCCGCTGGACAAGCTGGAGTTGTGGTACACGATGAATGTGACGTTGAGGCTCCCGGCGCTGGCATTGCGCTTCGCAACGTAGGCCATGTTGCACTGTGAGTATCGGTAGGTGAGATTGAGCCTATTGGATCCCGTATCGTCGTATTGGTGCCAGGTCTCGGGGGGTGCATCATCCTCCTTCAGCCAGGCGCGCTCGTCGAACTGGTATTCGGGAGGAGGGGGCACGATGGGTCTTGAGACCGGCATGGCTGCCAACGCTAGGGATGCGAGCAATACCACCAGCATCAGCGTCAGGGTCCTGTGTTGCGACACTCAACCACCCGCCATTCCGAGGACGTTGCCGGGTCCCCCTTACAGGGGATTGGATGAGCTTATAAAACCCTTGCCCGGCGACCGTTTGGCGGCGCGGCTTGGCGCAAGAGCCTTCGGAATCTCGCCACGCCGGTTAGCACAGCGAGGGCGGCTGCCACGGGGAGCGGTTCACGGACTGAGAGAGACCAGTCCTTCATGGCCGAGTAGAAGTAGGCCTGTCCCTTATACACATCCGCCCGCGAAATCATGTTCTTTGCATTCGAGAAGACGCTGACGAGGCTCAGGGGCATCTGGCTGTTTCTGGGATCCCTCCGTGCCTCATCCACGAGGGGCCAGACGAGGCCTTGGATGGCCTCGTAGGCACTGGATCTGGCTTGGTAGGCCCTGGCCTTGGATTCGGTCACCCTGCCTGCATCCAGATCGAGCCTGGCCCGTGCGATCTCGGAGGCAACCTCCGCGAGGTCCCCGAGACCGAGGCGTGCGAGGAAGCCGAGGAGGTCCTCGACCTCGCGTATCACCGCGAAGGTCTCGGTCTTCTCAAGATCATCCCTCGTGATGCCATAGATAACGCAGGGGAAGTCCCTGGGCTGCAGCGTCGGGTTGGGCCCCCTCAGCATCTTGGTCGTGTAGTTGAAGCCGCCGGAGTACTCCACCTCCGACACGTCCGTGATGATCTGGAATGAGGTGGGCGGCGGCGTCTTCCAGACGTATGTATCAAGGAAGCAGGATACCAGCCCAGACGGACCCATGTGGGGGCTCGCGCTGATCCAGGGATGAAGCCTGAACGTGGGAAGGGGGTTGATGGCGGTTCCGTTCCATAGGATGTACTTGTGGACGAAGGAGAAGGTCCTGTCGAACTCCGGACCCCTCTCCTCCGGATACTGCCTCTGGTAAAGCCAGAGATGGCCGACGTGCCGGAGCGCCTGCTCAATGGCCGCGAACTGTTTCCATGGGTCTATTGCCGCGATCCCCGGGAGCCATTGGCCACGGACGTCGTGTTCAGCCCATATCTCGAGATAGGTCTTGTCCGAGTCGCCGGGCCCGAACTTGAAGCCGGCATAGGTTTTCTCGCTCCAAGCGCTCGTGGGGCTATCGTCCGTTCCGAATCCCCTTACCAGGGCCCAGTGCCACCATGATTCCTCTTCGAAGCAGAGTATTCCCAGCCTGATATTGGGGTTTATGGCGCGGACCTTCTCCAGGGTCCCCCTGGCCATTCTGTACACCTTGTTCGACTGCCAGTCCTGAAAGGCCTCCAGGAGACCTTTATCCTTCAGCCAGCCATGGCGATCATTGTGGGGGAGCA
Source organism: Hadarchaeota archaeon (SeqCode) (assembly GCA_964452145.1). Taxonomy (GTDB): domain Archaea; phylum CAYQAE01; class CAYQAE01; order CAYVLA01; family CAYVLA01; genus CAYVLA01. The sequence continues at coordinate 4,621 of CAYVLA010000029.1, read as the reverse complement.
AGGGGATCGTCACCCCGTAGTCCCGTGCGAACTCCTCTAGGGCCGCCTCGTCGTAGCTGTAGTCCGAGGGCCGGAAGGCCCCGTGGTTGTAGAGTTCGACGTCCCAGACAAGGCCCCAGATAGGGTAGTAGAGGGACAGGTTCGCGATGTTGATCGCGCCCTCCTCGATGATATACCTCCAGTAGTTGTCGTCCACCGGGGAAGGGGTAAGGGTCTCGATGGTCCCGGCCTTATTGACGGCCCTGGAGTAAGTGAAGTTTATCATGTCCCAGGGCGGGGAGTGGTAGTACCCGCCGGCAACGTAGTGCAGGCCATGCTTGGCGGCTTCGACGCTGTCGGTTCCCATCCTCTTCTCGTGCCAGCCAGGACTGAACCACTCCCAGGTCCAGTCCGCCTGCTGGTAGAAGGCGTCAAAGCCGTGGGCTGCAAGCTCCTCGAAGGTCCATGTGTGGCTCCCGGTCTGGGAATGGGGATTGTAGATGGCCATGACGAAGGGAACCGCCTCGTCCGCGATCACCGGCGCGGCCGCGAGCAGGGCCAGAACCGCGCTACATGCGATCAGCGTGCGTCGCGACAACGAGCCATCCCCGCCTCGTGTAGATAAAAAGGCATTTATCACTCGACCCGACCCGCCCAATCCGCTGGTGCCCCGATCCCGCTCATCTACCGGTCGGCCCTGAGACGAACAAGGAGTGCGCTGAAAGTATAGCCATCATCTCCGCAGACCCTGCACAGATGATCTTTGCCTCTTGCTGTTCCTCGAAGTTGTTGGCGCTGCTTGCCGACTGGTACCCGTGGATGCGGTCCCCCAACATGGCAGGGTATCCTTCCCGCGGATGGAATGGGCGGTCCATCACCCACGGGATAGATATAAGGCCTCAACCCGAATGCTGGGTCGGGGTCGCTGCGACAGCTGGCGATTGGCGGGTGGGGACGTGACCGAGATCGTCAGGCCCTCATATCCATGCCCGATACAGCCATCAGTAAGGCCATCATGCTACGATATCTGTTGGGCCAAGGACTTCCATGCCCGGAGTCAATGTGTCAGATCCCTGATGGCCGTATCGTTGGGGAGGAGGTATGGTCCGGTAGAATCCCCGGCCTTGTTGTGAGCAGCGACCGGGGCGATCAGGGGAGCTCGGGCAGTGAGATCGCGTCCGACGTGTCCTCCTGCCACTGCTTTATGCGATCATATAGGTCCTTCATGAGTCTTGTGTGGATCGGTCTTGCGGCGAGGTTCCTAGTCTCCGATGGGTCCTGGAACAGGTTGTAGAGCTCGTGTTCGCCCATGGGGCTAAGGTTGAGCTTCCAGCCATCCTGGGTGACGACGGTCCTGACCTGATCCTCGATCGCCGCACTCGCCCGGCTCTCGTCGAATCCCTTCGGCAGGCTTATGCTCTCCTGACCGGCCACCCTTTCGCGGAGGGGGATGCCAGTATTGCGGCCGTTCCACTCGATGAATACGTCCCTCTCGGGCTCCGCGCCTGATAATATGAGGTTCTTGAGGCTCTTGCCCTGCAAGTGGTTGGGGATCTTCTCGTCCATGAGATCCAGGAGGGTGGGTACCAGGTCTATCTGGCTCACCGGGCCCTTGACCCGGTGGGGTTGGTGGTCCCCGGCCGGCTTGATTATAAGGGGTACGGTGACCGCTTCCTCGAACATGACGCACTTAGCGAGGAGCCGGTGGCTGCCCATCATGTCCCCGTGGTCCGAGGTGTAGACGATGATGGTGTCGTCGTATAGGCCGCATTCCCTCAGTGTCTGGATTATCCTGCCGGCGTGGGTGTCCACGAGGCTGCAGAGGCCCGAGTAGTTGGCTATGAGCCTCCGCCAGTCCCCCTCGGTCTTAAGCGACATGCCGCCGTGGCCCTTCTCATAGTAGCTGCGGTACATAAGGCGGGCTTTGAGGGGCTGGTCCTCGGTTGGCGGGTTGTTGAAGTTGGGCGGCAGGGTCACCTCCGCAGGATCGTACTGGTTGTCCCTGGGGCTGGTAAACGGCATGTGTGGTTCGAGGAAGTTGACGAAGAGGATGAAGGGCTCGTCCCTGTGGGCCCGGATGAAGCGTGAGGCCTCCCGGGCCAGGTAGGCGGGCTTGCCGTATTGCTCGGGGAATCCGGCGCAGGTCTTGCGCCCGAAGACATTTCCTTCCTCTGGCTTGAATCCGTGCTGGACCAGGAAACGGTGATAGGTCGATCGCTCGTCGGGGTCGCGGTTCTCGCGGTAGTACTTCCTGTAGCCGTCCTCGATGCTCCTCCAGTCGTCGAATCCGTGCTGGGCGAAGATCTCATCTCCCAGGTGCCACTTGCCGTGGTAGCCCGTTGAGTACTTCCCGCCCAGCATCTCGGGTAGGCACGGCGTGTCCAGGCCGAGGGGGATGTTGTTTGCGGTGCAGCGGTTGGTGTGGGGGTAGAGGCCGGTCAGTATGGAGGATCGTGACGGGGTGCAGACGGGTTGGGTGACGTAGGCCTTCTCGAACACGGTGCCTTCCGATGCGAGGCTATCCAGGTTGGGCGTCTGGATACGGGCGTTGCCATAGGCGCCCAGGGTGTCTGCTCTCTGTTCATCGGTGAAGATGAAGAGCAGGTTCGGCATGTCCGGCCCTCAAGCTGGCCCAGTATTATATCTTGCGCGCCGTTACCGCACCAGAGATCGGGGTCCAGAGTCCTACACCTGGGTCACGGAGGCCGCGCAGTCATCCCTGTGGGCTGAACGCTTGTACTTCGTACTCCTGCAAGGCACGTGCCCAGGAACGCCCACACAGCGTTACCGTTTGTGATAGATGATGGTAACACCTATAGCTCGCGGATGCATTACTGAAACCGGTGGTGGAGTGGGTTCAAAGGTACAGATTGCGACCCGCGTGGACAGGGCCTTGCTCTCGAAGATAAGGGAGATCCAGCCCGACATGCAGTCGGATAGATCTGAAACGATCAGACGTCTCCTGGAGGAGGGGGCCAGGCACTACGATCTGAAGAAGGCAGTTGAGCTGCTCCGCGATGGGAAGGTGACGGTTTCGAGGGGGGCGGAGATTGCAGGCGTATCCATCTGGGACCTGTTGAGACGATGCGGATCAAGAAGATTCCGATACCCTATTCTGGTGAAGACCTGCGCAGGAGTCTGGAGCTGCACGGATGATCGCCACGAACTCCACGCCGCTGATATACCTGGCCAAGCTAAGCTATCTGCATCTCCTGCGGGACCTCTTCGACGAGGTGATCGCTCCGGCCGATGTGACGAGGGAGGTCCTAAGCGGGAAGACCTACGGTTATCAGGATGCCGGGATGGCTGAGAAGGGGAAACAGGACGGCTGGCTGAGAGAGGTGGAGTTGAGTGAGGCACAGGAAGCTGAGGTCCTGCAGCTCCGGAGAACGTTCAGCGACATCAGCAAGGCGGGTGGTGCAGCGATAGTTGTCGCAAAGGGCGCAGGGGTTCCGGTCTGCCTCGACGATAGCAGGGCTGCGAAGGTTGCAGAACTCATGGGCGTCGGGCACCTGGGCACCCTGGCCATCATACTTCTGGCAACTCAGAGAGGACTAATGCAGAAAAAGGACGCCAGGAGACTGGTACTCGCGCTCCCGGAGCGCGGGTTCTTCGTCACTCACGACCTGCTTGCTGCGTTCCTCGAGAAGCTGGAACAGATCTAGTCCCAGACGGTCAACAGCCTAAGGGTGACTCTTAGAAAGCCTTTGCCCCTAGGCGACGGGTTGGCTAGGCTGCGTCGCTGCTCGGTGTCAGGGCGGCACATGTTGTTCTTTGGATTCCTTACTCGAAGGCAGGGCATCGGCAGTGATCGACGGAGTGCTGTCTGGGCGCGTCGAATCGGGCCTCCCAGGCCAGAAGTCATCCAGATCGAAGGCCAAGTGCCCCTCGGCGACGACATCCTCTTTGCCTTCCATCGATCTCGCGATGAGGCAAAGCCACCCCTTCCTTCTATCCTTCCTCCAAGGCACCAGTTCCTGCTTCTGCCTGAGCTTCTCTAGTATGCCAAAGGCCTCCCCGGGTTCAAGGTCCTTCCACTTGCACTCGGCTAAGAGGATGTTGTTGGACCCGTCATGCCCGACCAGATCTATCTCTTCCCGTCCTCCCCACCATGGCCCCAGTTCCTTCAAGCGGAGCGGCAGCTGCCCGGTGCGGTCGCGTCTCCACAGCATGCTAGCTGTAGCCTTCTCGAAGATCCTTCCCAGGTAGTTGTCCAGATCCTTTCTGACCAGTTCCAGAACTACCTGCTTTCTCCCTTGCTCCAGAAGTGATCTGTTGGGGAACACGTATCTGAACCAAAAGTCGAAGTAGTTGTCCCGAAGCCTGTACAGCACCCTCCTCTTCCGCTGCCTCTCCCCAACAGGATAGGCCCTCTCCACGATGTGGAGGGCTTCCAGTACCGACAGGTACTTCGAAACCACCGACTTGTCCAGACCACTCTCGTCAGTGATCTGATTGAATCTCGTGTTGCCCAGCGACATCGATCTCAGGATGGCCATGTAGCTCGTCGGCTCCCGCAGCTCCTGCCTGAGAAGGAACTCGGCCTCTAGGTACAGAAGGCTGCCCTTGTTCAGTATCCTCTCCTCGACATTGGTGAAGTAGTCCACCGCTGGATCGAACTGGTTCAGATAGAAGGGGATCA
>CAYVLA010000028.1:0-31176 GCA_964452145.1 Hadarchaeota archaeon (SeqCode) | reverse complement strand
TTGGCAAGTCCTCTATTCGAGGGCAGGATAAGGAAGACGAAGGAGCTGGACAGCCTTGTTAAGGAGTATCTCAGAAAGAGGGCCTTCGCCCCAAGCTTCAGCTTCACCAAGGAGTGGAGGATGCCGCGGGGGGCCTTCGTTCCTTGGGACCAGATGGCCGGCTGGATACCGCCCAGGGTAGAGGAGATTCTGTCCAGGCTTGCACGGGGGCAGATGGCTTGAGCGTGGTCACCGTCGATCTCGGGACCACCGGCTGCAAGGTCCAGGTATTCGACGAAGAAGGAAGGGAGATAGCCGGATACGGCGAGGAGATACCCACGATCCATCCCAGGCCGGATTGGGCCGAACAGGATCCGGAAGCGTGGTGGGCGGCTTTGGTTCGAGGGGTTCGTGGCTGTGCCGAGGCCGCAGAGAAACCGCTGGGATGTCGGGCCCTTTGTGTGTGTTCCCACAGGGAGAGCGTCCTGGCCGTCGACGCAAGCGGATACGCGATCATGCCCTGCATCCTCTGGGCCGACCGAAGATGCGAGGCGGAGGCTCGGGATCTGGAAAGGGAATTCGGCGAGGAGATCCATCAGAGAACCGGGATGAAGGCCGACCCGTACTTCACCGCGCCCAAGATCCTCTGGGTGGGGAGAAATCGGCCCCGCCTCCTCCGGCGGGTGCACAAATTCCTGTTGCCGAAGGATTACATGATCTACAGGCTTACCGGCAGGTACTCGACGGACTGGACCGTCGCCTCCAGGACCATGATGCTGGACCTGAGGGCGAGGCGTTGGTGGCCCGAGATGATCCAGCATCTAGGCATCTCGGAGGACCAGATGTGTGCCCCAACGGATTCGCATTCGGTGGTGGGCCGGGTGACCGGGGAGGTCGCGCGTGAGCTGGGCATTGATGAGAGGCCGGATGTCGTCGCGGGCGCGGGGGATAGGCAATGCGAAGCTCTGGCCAGCGGGGTTTCGCCGGAGCGGGCGATGGAATCGACAGGAAGCGCGACCAATCTCTCGGTCTCGGCGCCAGACCTGCCCCAATCCCTGCATCGCGGCCTTCTGTACTCGTGTCATGCGATCCGCGGCCAGTACCTCATGGAACAGGGCATCGGAAGCACGGGGCTTGCGCTCCGCTGGTTCAGGGACACGTTTGTGCCCCCGTCCGATTATGAGGCGTTCCGCTCCGATCCGTACGGATTCATGGATCAGGCAGCGTGCCGGTCGCCCAGAGGGGCCAACGGCCTCATCTTTCTTCCCTTCCTGTCCGGCGCGCAGGCAACCCGTTGGAACCCGTGGGCAAGGGGGGCGTTCTTCGGGTTGACGCTGGGCCACGCCTATGGTGACTTGGTCAGATCGATGCTGGAGGGGATAGCCTACGAGATAAGGGCGGCCATCCGTCTCCTGGCATCCCAGGGTCAGGATCCCGCGGCAATCCTGGCGCTCGGAGGCGCGTCCAGAAGCTCGGTGTGGAACCAGATCAAGGCAGACGTGACGGGGCGAACCTACGCAAGGCCCAGGGTCCCATGGGCGGCTTCCCTTGGGGCCCTCATGTTGGCGTGCAGGGGCGTCGGGATCCCCCTGTCGGATGTCGAAGCGATCAACCCCGTCCAGGAAGTATGGCGTCCGGACCCAGAGGGCAGGTCGATCTACGATGCATCCTTCGCCCGATACGAGAGGATCTACTCGGCGAGCGAGGGGATGTACTCGCCTTGAGGCATCGGAGGAAGATGAATGGAGGTTCGGCCCAAGCAGGAAGTCATCGATAGGCTGGGCCGCTTCAGCGTCTTAGCAGCGATGATCGTTGACATGCGCGTTGGGGTCTCCCCGGCCGATCTCGTCGGATACATGAGGCAGGTCGAGGAGGGGCTCCGGAGGTCGATGGGGGCAGAGTCCTTGAAGGAGGAGCCTATTCTTCGCGCCTATCGCGACTTCTTCTGGAGGGCGGGTATCGACCCCACCAAGACACGCCCCGCATCGGAGGCCCTCATCCGCAGGATTCTGCGAGGCAATCCCCTGCCTGCGATCAACTCCTTCGTCGATGCCCTCAACACTGCCTCCGTCCTGACAAGGATACCCTTCGCTGCCTTCGACAGGGACAGGATCAGCGGCCGGCTGGAACTGAGATTCGCCCGACCCGGCGAACGCATGGTGCCAATAGGCCATCCGGAGCCCGTGACCTTGACGGGAAACGAGATCGTCATCTCGGATGCGGAGAAGGTAATCGCCCTCTATCCTCACCGGGACTCGAATGAGACCAGGATCACCGAGGCGACGGAGGATGCCCTGATCATGTCATGCGGCGTACCGGGAGTGGAGGACATGCTACTGTCGGGCGCGCTTGCCAGGTGCGTTGCCCTTGTTACCAAGCACTGTGGCGGCGCGGCACAGGCAGATGAGGCACGGAACCGGAAACATTAAATCGAACCGGTCCCCCCGGTCGTGCGGGGAATCCTTGGAGCACGGAGTTGACAGAAGGCAGCTGGAACAGGCCGTCAGATCCAAGCTGGCGGCCTACGGCATAGACGCCAAGAACTTCTTCATCGACTGGGACGCGAGGACGATCGTGGTCATCTGCGGCCACATCACGGGCAGGATGAAGATCTTCATGTCGGATGGGTCGATGTCGCTGGGCACCCTCGTCCGCGACTCCATGGTCAGCGCGCACAAGTTGACGGTTGGCAAGGAGAAGCTGGGCCTCATCGTGGTGTACTGCAAGGGATGCCTGGAGAGCGGTTTGAGGATGATGCTGGGGTCGGAGTAGCATGTCCCGCGATCTCTACTGGATGACATCGGGGGGACCGCTTCGATGGAAGATGTACTCAAGACGGTACTGGGCGATAAGATCGATCAGCCTGGCCAGCGACCAGATAATCACGGGGGTCGTCCTGGCCATCATCCACATCGTGGTCGGGTTCAGGGTCCCCCTCTGGCTTGTCGTGCTGGTCTTCGTCCTCGAGGTGGTCAAGGACCTGTTCGTCATGTGGCCCTGCGTGGCCGTGTCGAGGCTCTGGCCCATAACCGGCAAGGAAGGCATGGTCGGGAAGGTGGGGAAGGTGATGTCCCCGCTTGATCCCGTGGGGATAGTCAAGGTCGACAACGAGATCTGGAAGGCCCGATCCGACGCCAGTCTTCTGGACGAGCGGCAGCTCGTCGAGGTCGTCGACGTAGACGGGCTGATGCTGCGGGTAAGGCCTTGGAGGCGGGCAGAATGAGGATCGACTGGAGCCTACTGGTGATGTTGACGTTCCCCGTCGTGTACACGGTGCTGATCTACGCCTACGTGACGCGTAAATACGGCGTCGTTGATGAGGAGGAGTAGGTGACGGCTCGCCAGGATCTCACACGGCAGTTTCTCATCAGCTGCGTGGAGGAGGCGGTCATCGGAGGCTTCCTGGTCTTCGTCCTTCTGCAGCATTCCCCTGGTTTGGTCCCCGTCGCGTTGGCGGGCTTGGCGGCTCTCTTCATCATCAAGGTCGTCCTCTTTCCATGGCACGGTCCCATCGTCGGCGCGGAGAGCATGCTCGGTGAGGAGGCGATCGTGGTCGCGGATCTCGATCCCGAGGGGATGGCGAAGTTTGGGGGAGTCCTTTGGGTGGCCCGCTCCTCCGAGGGAAGGATCCCGGCAGGCGAGGTCGTGGAGATACTGGAAGTATCGGGTTCAAAGCTTCGAGTGGGCAGGAAGCCCAGTCAGCGAGCCTTGCCGAGATCGTGACATCTCTGAGCCGTTGTAGGAGCGATTTATAGACCCTTCGCGGATTCGCGGTTCTGGCTGGCGATGAGGCCCGGTGTCATCACGCTCGACGCCCTCTATCTTCACGACTCAATGGTCACGTGGGCGGTTCGCGGGAATGAGGGGGTCAAGGAGCTGAACCCGGTCATCTCCGGGTTGCACGGAGTTGACCCCTTGTTCTACGTCGCGTTCAGAGTCGGTGCCCTCCTCATGGTCAACGTGCTTCTGTGGCAGATCTACGTCGAGTCGCCCCGGTCCTTCGGCACCCGCTGGTTCAAGGCCTTGGTTGCCTGCGGCATAGCGATCTACACCATCCCTCTTGCCATGAGCGTCCTTCTCCTCTAGTACGGCCAGTTCACCTTATGGCAGGTGTGTATGAGCGATTCAGACATGATGGCTACTTTGGACGGATCGACGGACGCCGACTGTCTGGACTCCGATCTGCGAAACGGTCGTGATGGGTCTCCTGGCTCTGGCCGGTTTGCTGGGCGAGACCTGCCACGGGCGAGCCGTCCGAAGCCGTATCATCTGAGAAGAGGATAGGTCGCCTCGTAGACGCCGACGTCTCCTTGATCTCGCGGGCCCCGGTTCCCGGATGTAAAGGTCCCCTACGCCAAGCCATGGGGATGGCCGGGGCGGGCGTGCAACTCCAGGAATAGGCCGGATGTCAGGGCTCTGCTAACCTACCTGCGCCAACCCGACATCGCGTGGCCCAGTGTGCCTTCGTCTCGGGCCTTCCAGAACCCGTACTTGAATGCCCTGTAACCCACAAAGCAGATAATCGCCGTTATGATCATCAGGGGCACAAGCTCGGGCCAGATTTCCTTGAGGGGCAGGTTGCCCCCCATGGTGGATCGGGCCATGTCATTCACGTACCTCTGGGGGTGAATAGTTGCTATCACCTGTAGCCACGGTGGAAGGGTCCAGACCGGTATCCAAGTCCCGGAAACCAACCGGCTGAAAAGATCCAGGAACCAGTTAAGGGGATCTTCCCCGGCTTTAGTAATTATGTTCCAGCCGGCCGAGAGGAGGTCGAGTGAGAATATCAGAAAGATCCCCGTGATGAGGACCAGTATGAACCCTATGTTAAAGTAGAAGGTCATCCCGAAAGTCAGGCCGACGCCGATGTAGGCCATCGTCTCGATCACGACCCAGACATACCGAAACGAGTTATTGCCGAAGAGCACGGTCACCAACCTTGTGGGCGAGGAGTGGTAGTAAGGGTAGAAGGGACTGTTCACCAGCCAGCTGATCCCCGCACTCCCCAGGGCGATCATGTTCTGCACCAGCATCCCGATGAGGAAAAAATCCAGAAACGGGTTGGCACCGGTGAATCCGTACCTGGCGGCTATCTGGGCGTTGATGTCGGTGCTGGGGATGACCTTGGCGAATATGCTGTAGGTGGTGACTCCGACTACCATCCCCAGAATCCTCATGACGAACCAGGACCTGAAGGACAGCTGCTGGACCAGGTTGCGGTGGAAGAACGCATAGAAAACGTTGAGTTCCGACCTTAGGCTGGAAGTCCAGCTGCCTCGTGGCGTCTCCGCCTTCACGGCCTAGAACCTCCCGCGGCCCCCGTGAAATCCGCCGCCCCTCGAAAAGCCGAAGCCAGGGGCCCCTCCCTCAACGCCGGGCGCGATCTTGCCCACGGCCTTGACGAAGGCGTCCTCGAACTTGGATTCGCCCGTCTTGGCCACGATCTCGGCAGGGGTGCCCATCTCCACTATCTCGCCCTGGCTGAGAATGGCAACCCTGTCGCAGACCCTCTCGGCCTCGTCCATGTTGTGGGTGGTGAAGAGAACGGTGCATCCCATCTCCGCACAGAGCCTTTGTCTGATGATGTCGTGCATCTCGCGCCTGGTCAATACATCGACCCGCACCGTCGGCTCGTCTAGCAGGATCATGGGGGCCTGGACGATGAGGGGCAAGGCCAGGTACAGTTTTTGCTGGGTTCCTCCCGAAAGCTTCTGGTACCACTCATCCTTCTTGTCCTCCAGCCCCAGCACTTCGAGGGCGAAGTTGATCCTCTTCTCGGTCTCTGCCCTCGGTATCTTCCACAAGTTGGCAATGAACTTGAGATTGCGATGAACGCTCATCCTCCAGGCGAAGACCCCCCACATGGCGATCTCCCCGCCGTAGACGCAGATCATCCTGCCGACGATCTTCTTATGCTCCTTGATCACGTCGTGGCCCAGGACGTAGGCACTTCCGCTGGTGGGTATGACTAGGTCTCCGATGATCTTGCAGAACGTCGTCTTTCCTGCTCCGTTCGGACCGAGGAGCCCGAAGACCTCTCCCCTATTGACCTCGAAGCTGACGTTGTGAAGGGCCTTGATCTTGCCCCTTCGCTTCCTGAAGGTGTCGACGAGGTCCCGGATGCCAACTATGCCCTTCCTCATGGGTGGGTAGTACTTGGTCAGCTCAACGGATCTTAGAACCGGCTCGCTCATCTTCTCTTACCTCAACGCTTCTATGGAATCAAGCGCTTCCTTCAGGATGGCTATGGCCCGCTTCTTCTTGGGAGTCGACATGGCCTCCTCCCTTATGGCGAGCGAAAGCTTCAGTATCTCTCTTTCCGCATCATCAAAAAAGGTCTCAACGAAGAGCAACCGCCTCCCGTCGATCCTTCCTCGGTGGGAGGCCTTGTGCTTGTTGATGTGGTCGGCCAGACTCAGTCTGCCTCTCTCGGTTGTTCTGAAAGAATGTCGGGCCCTAGCGCCTTTCTCGACACCTTCGATGAGCCCTTCCCTCTCCAGCTCCGAGAGAATGGGGTATATGGTGCCCTTGCTGGGAGACCATTCTCCCCGTGTTTTCTCGGCGATCTCCTTCAGGATATCGTAGCCCGATTTGGGTTCCGAGGAGAGGGCCCTGAGGACAAACAGCCTCAGCAGGCCTCTTCTTTTCTGTTCTTCCGATTCGGGGCTCTTGCCCCCGGGCGGGGGTGGGCGCCTGTCCCATTCCATCTCAGGCTTCTTCATCAGCGGGAACCATCCCAAGCTGCGCGTATAGTTCGGAAACGAATAGTTCGGAAACGATATATAAATCTCACCTAGGCGGGCGATTTTTCAATTCCCGCGCCCCACCCGTACCAGGAGGACGTCGATGAGAGTAACCTATCTTGGACACGCGTGCTTCCGCATTGAGGGAAGGAACGCGGAGGTAGTCACGGATCCCTTCGCCGGGATTGGCCTACCGGAGCCGATCGCCAGTGCGGATCTCGTTCTCTGCTCCCATTCGCATCGGGATCACTCGAGCATCGGCAAGACAGCCAAGCCCGACGCAAGGGTGCTCGTGGGCTTCCTGGGGGAGACCAGTCATGCGGGGGTCTGGGTAAGGGGCCTGCCGGCCTATCATGACGTCGAAGAAGGCAGGACTCGTGGGGCCAACACCATCCACGTCTTCCGCGTTGACGGCGTGGTGCTGTGCCATCTGGGAGATCTCGGCCATACGCTCCAGCCGGACGCGGTTCGACGAATCGGTAGGGTTGATGTCCTATTCGTGCCGTCCGGAGGCTTCTTCACTATTGGGCCGAAGGAGGCAAGCCTCTTGGTGGACGAGATCTCGCCCGCGATCGCGATCCCAATGCACTACAGGACGCCCAGACACCTGCCAGCCTTCAGCAGGCTCTCCACGGTTGAGGAGTTCGCCAATCTGCGGGAGGACGTTGAACGCCTCGGCGGATCCAGTCTTGAGGTCGAACTCGGCGGACTGCCGGAAAGGACGAAAACGGTGATCCTGGAGTCCTAGCTCCGGTTCTAGCGCCTGCCGAGGCGAAGTGAAAAGGTAGCAGCGACGAGGAACACGGCGGCGAACACGATCAGGGCGAGCACCTGGTGCCAGACCATGCCCAAGCCCCAGCCGCGCAGCATGACTGATCGCAGGGCCTCGACCGCATAGGATGTCGGTATCAGGTAGGACACGGGTCGCAGCCAGGGAGGCACTGCCTGCAAAGGCCAGAACACCCCTGAGAGGAGGAAGGCGGGCATGACCACGAGGGGGAACAGCTGCATGGCCTGGGCCTCCCTCTTCGCAGCGTTGGAGAGAAGGATCCCCAGGGATTGTCCGACCACGGCCAGCAAGGCCGCCACCACGAAGGCCAGGGCCAGATTGCCAACGATCATGATGTTGAAGGCCAAGGTGGCAACGACCAGCAGCAGGATCACTTGGAGGATGCTGACCAGTCCGAAGGCCAATGCATAGCCGCCGATGACCTCCGCCTCCGTGACGGGCGTGGACAGGAGCCTCTCCAGCGTTCCCCTGGTCCTCTCGCCCACGAAGCTGATCAGCGTTAGCATCGTGGCAACCAGGTAGGTCGCAAAACCGAGTACCCCGGGTACTAGCGCGTCGATGAACCTGGCATCCTTGGCGTAGATGGCCTCGCCAGCGTCGATCGTTACGGGGCTGCCGCGCCCCGAGGCATTCATGGCCGCTACGAGGGCGTCCCCCACCTCCTTTCTGATCGTGTTGGCGATGTTGACGTCGCTTTCGTCCAGCCTCAGCAGAATCGACGCCTTCTCACGGCTACCAGGGTTGAGGAATCCCATTACCGCGTCCCTGGTGAAATCCGCGGGAAAGACCACCACGCCCGCGCTCCTCCCGGCCCTGACCTCCTCCACCGCCACGTCAACGGACGCCATGATCGCGGTGTCCAGGACTCCGCCGGCAAGATGCTCGATGATCAGTGAGGATATGGACAGGTTGGTGCCGGGGACGGAATAGCCCCTGTCGTGGTTGACAACGATGACCCTGACGTCCCTCACCTCGCCGCTGAAAGCCAGACCGAATATGCACATCCAGGTCACTGGGACGATCCCGATGAGCGCCAGGCTCCTGCGGTCGTTCTTCAGGCCATGGAACACCCTCGTGGATATGGCAAGGAGCCTGGGGATCTTCACGGGGGGCCCTCCGTTCCCCTGGTGATCCTGAGGAACGCGTCCTCGAGGGAGACGGCACCGACTCCGGACATGACGGAGGCGGGCGTCCCTTGCCTTATCAGCTTTCCGCGCCTCATCAGGCCGATCCTCGTGCAGTGCCGGGCCTCGTCCATATAATGGGTGGTGAGCAGGATCGTGACACCGTCCTTGCGGAGTGAGGAGAAGAACTCCCAGAAGTACGCCCTCAGCTCGGGGTCGACTCCAACCGTGGGCTCGTCTAGGAAGAGGAGTTCGGGTCGGTGGATCATCGCGCATGCGAGGGACAGCCGGTGCCGCATCCCCCCGCTCAGGTTCCCCGCCAGCTCGTCTCTCCTGTCCTTCAGCTGGATGAACTCTAGCAGCTGGTCCTCGGACTCGCGGGCCCGCTGTCTTGAAAGGCTGTAAAGCCGGGCGAAGAGCAGCAGGTTCTCGTGGACGGTCATCTCCAGGTATATGGCTGGTTCCTGGGGCATATAGCCCATCCTGGTCTTGGCCTCGCGGCATGGCACATCCTCGCCCAGAACCCGGGCCGAACCACTGGTGGGGGATGCGAGGCCACACAACATTCTCACCAGGGTCGTCTTGCCGGCCGCATTCGGGCCGAGCAGTCCGTAGAGCTCCCCCTTCTCGACCGCCATCGAGACGTCATCGACGGCTGTCAGGTCTCCGAACCGCTTGGTCAGATGTTCGGCTGCTATGATCTGGGACACAACCACAAGTCCTGAACGCCCGTGGACTGGACCCGGATCTTTTTACATTTTTTCACATAGGACCACCTGTCTAGGCTCCGTCAGGATTCGGGGGACCTGGGGCCACCCGGGCTGACCGCGGTCTCTTGGCCTCGCTGCTCGAACCTAGATAAGGCAGCGGAGATCCGGGAAGAGGGGGACCAACCTGTCGTAGAGGGCCTTGTAGAGGCGGAATCCCTCCTCATAAGCTTGTTTGGTACTTGGGAGGAACCGACGCTGGACGGAGTAGGTCCTCTCCGTTGCCTCTACCACGTCGGAGTAGACTCCGGATCCGAGCCCCGCCAGCAGCGCGGCGCCCAACGAGGAAGCCTCAGCAATGCCCGGAACATGGGCGGGGAGATGGGTAATGTCAGCCTTCAGCTGACACCAGAATGCCGATCTAGCCCCTCCACCGACGGCCCTTATCTCATCGCCGCGCACGCCTGCCTTGTTCAGGGCCTCGAGGTTGCTCCTCAGCTCGTAGGTCACGCCCTCCAGGATCGCTCTGACGATGTGGTGCTTTCCATGGGCCAGGGTCAGACCGGTCAGCGTGCCGCGGGCATGGGTATCCCAGTTGGGGGTGGCGGCTCCCATGAAATAGGGCAAGAGCACCAATCCCTCGGATCCAGGCCCAACGGAGGCAGCCATCTCATCCAGGACCGCGTAGACGGGACGGCCCTCGCCCGCGGCCCTCTCGATCTCTTCGCGGCAGAAAAGGTCCCTGAACCGGCGCAGCACGCTTCCAGCGGCCATGTTGTAGCCCAGGATGAGGTATCTCGCGGGAACCACGTGGCAGTAGTTGCCGTAGCCCCTCAACAGCATCCGCTTGGTCAGTACCGGCTTTCTCAATGCGGGCATGAGGCACTCGACCGTGCCCGTGACGTCGTAGAGGGGTCCCTCATCGATTACCCCTGCGCCGAGACATCCGCAGGCCTGGTCATGTCCGCCCGCCACAACGGTTGTGCCCGGCGCCAATCCGGTCTCATTTCCAGCTTCCGGGGATACCTCGCCCACCGGAGTCCCTGCAGGCACCACCTCGGCCAGGAGCCCGGGCTCAAGGCCCACATCCATCAGGATCTCTTCTGACCAGTCCCTCCTGCGGATATCGAACATCAGGGTTCTGTTCGCCAGCGAATAGTCTATCGCCGCCTCTCCGGTGAGCTTCATATTCACGTAATCCTCCCAGCAAAGGAACTTGTCGGCCTTGGAGAAAACCCTGGGCTTGGCATCTCTTATCCACAGGATCTTGTTCAGCGTGTAGATGGGGAAGAGGACCATGCCGGTTCTGCGGAAGAGATCCTCCCGGCCGAAGGCTTCCTCAAGGTAGCGGGTCTGGTCCTGGGCCCTCTGATCCGGGGTGACGATGGAGTTGTAGAGGGGCCTTCCCTTCTTGGAGACGGGCAGGAAGGCGTCCCCCTGTGCCGAGATAGAAACGCCCCGACATGATCTCTGCTTGGTCCGAGGTTCCGGACGCACTCGCATATCGCGGAAGTTATGTCATGCCAGACTCGTTTCGGGTCAAGCTCGGCCCAGGCAGGCCTTGGGCAGATGAGGGGGTACTCCCTGTAGGCGGAGGCCTGCAGCTTCCCGGATTCGTCGAAGACGGATGCCTTGCAGCCCGTCGTCCCAACATCCAGGCCCATCAGGAGAGCCACGGGATCACCGCTTGGGCGAGGTCTGGGCATGGATATAAGTTGAACATCCGCCGCTGTGGGGCGGGTGCAAAGTGGCTACACTTTTCAGCTTGCCTCATCCGGCAGATCGGGTCAGGCTCGTTTGAGAATCGGTTTAATCTCGGACATTCACTCCAACATCCATGCCCTGGAAGCCGTTCTGGAGAGACTCAAGGACTGCGAGAAGACCATCTGTTTGGGCGATCTGGTGGGGTACGGCGCCCATCCCAATGAGTGCGTGGGCAGAGTGAAGGGACTCGAGATACCATGCGTGCTGGGAAACCATGATGCCGCGTGCATTGGCCTGCTGTCACTGGGATGGTTCAATCCCTATGCTGCCATCGCTGCAAGGTGGACCATGGAGGAGGAGCTCACCCGGTCCTCTCGCGACTACCTCAGAGGCCTTCCCAGATCTCGCAGGACGGATGGCTTCCACCTCGTACATGGTAGCCCCAGAGAACCCACGACCGAGTACCTCACCGATACCCATCAGGCCGGGGCCAGCTTCGAGATATGTGCCGACCAAGCCATTCTCGTGGGCCATACGCATGTGCCCCTGGTGTTCGTCGAGCGTGACGGTGTCAAGGAGCTGGTGCCGGTCGAGGGCGGATGGATATCCTACCGGGAGTCGAGGATCATCTACAACCCGGGTGGCGTGGGGCAGCCCCGGGACGGCGATCCCCGGGCCGCCTACGCCATCATAGACACGTCCGAGGGCAGGATTGGGCAGTTCAGGGCGGAGTACGACGTGGAGTCGGCGAGGGCAGACATCATCGAGGCAGGGCTTCCCCGCATACTGGGCGACCGCCTCACCCTGGGCCGCTGATCGACGCGACATTAATAGAGGGTCGGGCAATGCCCAGAATACGGGTTTCTCCCAGTGTCTGTTGAGGATGTCCCCCAGATCTCGATCGTGCTTCCCTGCAGAAACGAAGAGCCCACGATCGGTGAGGCGATAGATACCGCTAGGGCGGCCTTCTCCGGCAGGCGGGTTGAGGTCATAGTCCCGGACAGCTCGACGGATGGATCCCCCCGGATCGCCCGGGCAAAGGGTGCCTATGTGGCTAACCCCCCGGCTCTGGGCTACGGCGCAGCCTACCGCTTCGCGTTCCAGCACTGCAGGGGCCGCTTCATTGCCATGGCCGACCCGGATGGGACCTACGATCTCACGGAGCTTCCCGGACTCATCTCCCCCCTGGAGGAAGGATCGGCCGATCTGGTCATGGGCTCCAGGCTGAAGGGGGCAATGGAGCCGGGGGCGATGCCTTGGTTCAAGCGCCGTCTGGGCAATCCTCTGCTGACATGGATGTTGAACCTGCTGTTTCGTGTCGGCGTGTCGGATGCCCACTGCGGCATGAGAACTCTTACCCGGGATGCCCTGTCCAAGATGGACCTCAAAACCCAGGGCATGGAGTTCGCCTCCGAGATGCTGGTTCAGGCCAAGCGGGCGGGGCTCAGGGTTGCCGAGGTTCCCATCAGCTACAGGGCAAGGAAGGGTGGGCCATCGAAGCTGAGTTCGCTGAGCGATGGCTGGCGCCATGTGCGCTACATGGTCGGGGCTAGGCTGGGCTTTCACCGGTAGCGAAAGATCTGCACGGGCTGGAGGCTGGAGGCACAAGGGCCTAGTGAAAAGTGTAGCATGATGGTGGACACAGTACCGGCGCGGGTGAGGCTGGGCGCAGCGCAGCGTCAGGTCCGGCCCTTGAATTCCTTGATGAAGCCCCTGACGGCTTCCGACATCGTCGGGTCTTGGAGGGCGAAGGCGATGAATGCCCGGGCATAGAGCTCGGGGCTGCCTATGTCGTAGACGGTATCCTCGGGCCGGTTCTCCAGGGCGAGGACGGGTCCCTTCTTGGCAAGAGTCATGAGGCAGTCGGTGAAGAGCTTCTCGCCCTTTCTTGTGGGGGTCCTCTCCATGGCTTGGAAGATCTCGGGCTCCAGAACGTATCGTGCGGAGATGGTCAGGTTGCTCGGCGCGTCCTTGGGAGAGGGCTTCTCGACGATGTCCCTGATGGCATAGAGCCCGTCTTCCATCTTCTCAACGTCCAGCACCCCGTAGCGGGAGACATCCTCCCGGGAAACCCTCTTGGCCGCGATGGTGGCCATCGGTCTCAACTCGATGTGCTTGCTGATAAGGCGGGACATCATGGAAGTCTCTGATGTCGAGGATATTATCGTGTCGCCAAGGGCGAGGACGAACGGCTCATCGTCCACGAAGCCCCTGGACAGCTCCACGGCGTCGGCCATGCCGGTTGGGAGGCGCTGCCTAATGTAGCAGATCCTGAGGTTGATCGCGTCAATCTCGGAGAGCTGGTCAAGCTGGCTCTTCTTGTTGCCAACCATTAGCTCGGTGCGGAGCAGGAGGTTCTCGTCGAAGTGGTCTTCGATGGCCCGCTTGGTCGCGCCCGTGATTATCAGGGCATCGACTATGCCCGAGGTCTGGAGTTCCTCCACCACGTACTGGATGCAGGGCTTACGCCCCACGGGGAGCATCTCCTTGGGCTGGCTCTTGGTGGCCGGCAGCATCCGGGTTCCCAGGCCGGCTGCCGGAATCACGGCCTTTGTGACCTTCATCCAACGCCAATTATCGCGTTCGGGCTTATTAATCGAACAGATGGGATGACGGAGCATCGTCCAGGCGACATGCGATCGCCGAACCCCGGATCAGGGAGCACCGTCTCGGGTTCGTTGCATCGTCCCTGCACGTATCGAACGATATCCAAGCCGACCGATGGGGTCCCCAAAGGGTCATATAAGCACTGGAGGCCAACGCAGTGGCGATGGTGGCCCACTTCCCGGCCAGAACAAGTGGGTGCTGGTACCAGCGGGCGGAGGATTGCTGCTGGCTCTGCTACTTCAGGGTTCTTGCATCGACGTTCCTGGCTTTGAGCCGTTTCAGACGGTTCTCGGCTCGACGTTGAGAGAGGGCGGGTCTCAGGCGTCCGCCGCTGTGAAGGCCAGCCTGTCGGGGTCATTGCCGCGCAGAACCGACAGCTCGTAGGCTAGAAGCTGGGTGGGCAGCACTCCCGATACGGCGAAGAGGTGTTTGGACTCGGGCACGATGATGGCATCATTCGGGGCCTTCACGCCCTCCTCACAGATGTCAACGACCCGGGTCCCCTGGGTCTCCGCCTCCTTGGCGGTGTCAAGAAGACCCTCATCCCCCTTCCTGGCATAGAAGATACAGCCGCTGCGGGGGCCCGGCCGGAGGAAGGGGGTGTCTCCCATGCGAGGATTCTCCAGGCCGAGCGATCTTACCTTTGCCAGGCTTGTTAGCTCGTTGGAGCCCTCGAGGGCCAGGGTGTGCGCAAGGTTCCTGCCGAAGAGAAGGATGGTCTCCGAGGAGCAAAGCCTGGTGGCCTCTTGGTGGGCTCTGTTGCGCAGTTGGGGGAGTCGCTTCTTTAGCGATTCCCCCAGTTCGCCTAGCTCCTTCCTTCCCCTGTCAACGGACCCCCTGACCGCGTGGGCAAGAAGGAGGGATACGCCGACCTGGCCGACGTAGGCCCCCATGGGCGAGACGTTCTTTGCCCCCCACTTCCCGATGGATAGGACGGTCCCGAGGCCGAGCTTGCCGGCACCGTTACTTGTGACAAGCGCGGTGTGGGCCCCGCGGGCGCGGGCGTACTGAAGGGCCTCGTCGATCATGCCTCCTTCTGTGTTGGACCGCATAGCCAGGATCAGGTCGTCCCCGGATAGACGCTCCTTAGAGGAGAGAAAGTCCCGGGCCGGCAGGACCTTGGAGTACACCTTGGCAATATCATGCAACAGGTAGGAGGCGATGAGGCAGGAGTAGTAGGAGGAAGAATCCGCCAGGATGTGGACCCGTGCGGCGTGCTCGACGGAGTCGGCGAAGAGCTCCAGGTCCATCAGGTCGCCGAGGCCCATGATCATGAGGACGTCCGGCTCCCTCAGGATCTCCTTCTCTAGGAAGTGCCTGTAGCCCATCCGCCTGTCGGCGAGGTACTGCCTGTCGACCGAGGTCCAAGGATGGGACGGGCCGCTCTCAGGTGACAGGGGAACTGTCTTGATAGCTCCGGGCTGAAGAATCGCCATCTCTTCGCTTCCGAGGATGCGGGCGCGGTAGGCGGCGCCCGGAAGGCAGGCCGGTTCGCTGGTGGCGATCGATGAAGAGGAGGAGGTCCCGATGTACAGGGGGTGGTGGTTGCGGCAGGCATAGATCGTGCCGGGGTCTCGAGCCGAGATCAAGGCGAACGAGAAGGAGCCCTCAAGGGCCGCCCGGGCCTGGGCAACAGCACTCGGAAGGGAGGAGCCCCTCCTTTCCAGCTCCTCGACGAGATGGGGAATGACCTCAGTATCGGTCTGGGTGCAGAACGCGTGCCCCTTCTTCACCAGGTCGGAGCGGATGGCTTGGCCGTTCTCTACGAATCCGTTGTGGACCACGGCCATGGACCGGGTGCAGTCCAAGACCGGATGGGCGTTGGACTCTGCTACGGATCCCAGGGTTGCCCACCGGGTGTGGACCATGCCTGCGAGGCCTGGCAAGGGTCCGGATCTCGCGGCATCGCTGTCCGAGGGGCGCCCCACGAACCTTCTCACGTGCAGGGAGCCATCGCAGGTGCACAGGCCCCATGAATCAGTGCCCTCGTAGGACAATGCCCGTAGGCCTTTGAGCAGGACCGGGAAGGCCTCCGCGTTGCCAGTGTAGGCAAGAATGCCGGCCAAGGCGGTACCTGCTGATAGTTTGGCGGATGGGCATATTAACCGGGATCGCCGGGACGGGTTCGCCCTATGGGGCACCAATCCGAACATATCCAACCCGTTCGACGAGCCTAGCTCCGTCATGATTTGCAGGGCCGCGGATCCGGCCATCGAGCGGGCAAGCTGCCCGTGCGGCTCTCCAGAAAGGACTTATAAGAGAGGCCAGGATGCCTTTGAGGCGGGCAGGGAGGATCTTCGGCTATCGGAACGGAAGGGATGGGATGGGGCCAACCAGTGTCCTTGTCACCGGCGGAGCCGGATTCATAGGCAGCCACCTAGTGGACCGGCTTCTGAAGATGGGTCGAGAGGTCTCCGTGATAGATAACCTGAGCAGCGGTCGCCGGCAGTGGTTGGAGCCCCACCTGGGGAATCCGAACTTCCGGTTCCGTCAGGGAGATATCAACGACCGGGAGGCGCTTGCGGAGGCCCTGGATGGATGTGGCCAGGTCTTCCATCTGGCGGCCGATCCGGTGATACGGGGAGGCTTCGATGACCCGGCACGGAGGAACTCCTCAATGAAGAACAATGTCCTTGGCACCCAGGCCGTGCTGGAGGCCATGGTTGGATCGGGGGCGGACCGGATCGCATTCGCCTCATCATCGGTCGTCTACGGAGAGGCCCGAATCGTCCCGACCCCCGAAGACTACGGCCCCATGGTGCCCATATCCCTCTACGGGGCCAGCAAGCTGGCCGGGGAAGGGCTGGTCACGTCCTACTCCCACGGCATGGGCCTTGCCTACTGGATCTTCCGCTTCGCGAACATAGTGGGTCCTAGGGCCCATCAGGGAGTGGTGTGCGACTTCGTCGCCAAGCTCAGAAGGGATCCGCGAAATCTAGAGATACTGGGGGACGGCAGGCAGGAGAAGTGCTACTTGCACGTCGAGGACTGCATCGATTCCATGCTGTACTGTGTGACCAGGTCCGAGAATCAGATATACAACCTGGGCACCGAGACCCCCATAACCGTGAGACGGGTGGCCGAGATCGTCACCGAGGAGATGGGTCTGGAGGGCGTGAAGTTCACATACACGGGTGGGGAGAGGGGATGGGCCGGCGATCTCCCCCGCACGTATCTGGAGATCGCCAAGCTGCGGGCCCTGGGGTTCAGGGCCAGGATGGATTCCGAGGAGGCCGTGCGTTCGGCGGCTGCCGAGATCATAAGACGCAGCGATCGGGATCGGGGGTTTGCCTAACGGTGGGGCCTGACCCCGAGGCAGATATGGCGAGGCAAGCCGATACGGGTTCGTTCAGGCAACCGATCGCGGATGCTTTCTGGTTCCGGATGGCAGAGAGCCATGTGCTGGAGAGAATCATGATGAGTATGCGTCGCAACACGATTACTTGAATGCGCCCAGGGCCCTTCAGGCATTTCGGCATGATTCATCGCGGATGATTGCGATTCGTGATGGGAAGAATTAAAGGCGCTGGATGCGCCGAGAGAGGGTCCTCGACATACGAGGCGCGAGGGCAGACAGGAGCGATAGAGCCGTGAAGGAAGGGGTCGTACGCTGCGCCAAGTGCCATGCGCGTCTCGCCACCACTAGGCGGTGCGAGGCCTGCGGCAGAGCCTTCTGCAGCATGCACCTCGCCCCGTCGAGGCATGCTTGTGTCAAGCGAGGAACCGCAGAGGGCGGGGGCCAGGAGACCGGAAATCGGGAGAGCGCGGCGAATCCGCTTTTGCGGGCGGGCAGGCGGACCCTTTTGCCGATAGCGGTCGTGGTCGGCGTCGCAGTGGTCGCAATGCTGCTGATCTACGCCGGGCCGGGAGGTTCCCCGGACAGGCTCGCCCCGGCTGCGCGGTGGATCTCAGATGAGAGGATGCGAGCGGGGTATGGCACGCCGCTCAACGAAACGCTGCTGTCCAAGATGCGGTCCTCCGGCATGAACGCTTTGGTATGGGCCGTGGGGTACTTCGACGGCAACGACCCGGAGTGGGTGGAGCAAGTCCGGGGCAAGGCCCGGATGTGCGAGGAGGCCGGCATCAGGCTGTTCATCTCGATCTTCTACTTCACCCGTGACGCGGGCAGGCCTGTGGAGGCGCGCCGCTACGTTACGGCCTCGGGTGAGGAGAAGGCTGCCCCCTGCCCTCTGGATGAAGCGTACTGGCGAGAGGCGATCCTGGTCCAAGCGCAGGCCGTGGCCGAGCTGGCCAAGGAGGTTCCCCTGGCAGGCTTCCTTCTCGACACCGAGATGTACAACAGCGAGAGCGCCCACATCTACTCCAACAACGGATGCTTCTGCGACGAGTGCTTCCGGGGCTTCATGGCCAAGAGATCCGAGCGGCCTCCGGCTGACAGGGGCGAGAGGATGGGCTGGCTTAAGGAAAAGGGTCTTCTCAACGGCTACTACGAGTACCTCCGCAGAAGGGTGGCCAGCCTATCCTCGGAGGTAAGGGAGAAGATCAGGCTCAACAACCCCGACCTGCTTCTGGGATTCCTTCTCTACGACCACAACTGGTACTACCGGGGGCTTGCGGAAGGCCTGGGGACACCAAGCCTGCCGGCCCTGGTGATGGACGAATCAACATACGGCGTGGGCTGGGGTCCTCTGGGCATGCAGATGGCGGAGTACTTCCCCTCACTTGGATACCATGTGTTCTACCTTCCCGGCCTCTGGCTCGCCTTCCTTTCCCCTAACCGGATCAGGTCTGAGGCCTACCACTGCGGGGCAAACGCGGCGGGCTACTGGATCTTCCCCTTCGATAGCATCTCGGCCGATCCTTCCAGCCTCTCCGGCGACTTCGTCCTGAATGGGTCGCAGGAGGACTACTGGGAGGCCTTCCGGGCAGCGGGCTCGGAACTCGACAGGAAGCTTCAGGACGAGAACTACGCAAGCTCCATCCCATACATATCCAAGGAGGATCGTTCCATATCCTTCAGGATGGTGGAGGGCCAGAGGGCGATCGAGATCGTCAACGATGCTTTCGTGGCCAGGGCCAACCTGAAAGTGGCCATAAACGGGAAGGTGGTCGCCACGCTTGGCAGGATCGACATCAAGTCGGCCTCAGCCCCGATCCCGTACGAGCCCGATTTCACGGGTTCCTCGGGGATCTACGGCCAGCAGGGCCTGAACAGCGTGGCGGTAAGGGAGAAGGACGGGACGATCCACAACCTCCTGGGCGAGACGCCGTCCTCTGCTTTTGACTGAGCTGTTCGCCCCCAGTCAACCCGGCGGCCTGACAGGGGAGGCACTGCGGCACGGGGACGAGGAATTGCTACGCTTCCTCGACTCCAACGTGTCCATCTACGTACTGGAACGATGCCTCCGAATGCCTGGTGAGCCGGAAACCGAGAGGTATATCAGGAGTGGACCCGCCGGGATTGGCGGGCGGCTGTTTGCGACTGGTCCGAGGAGCGCAGTCGCCCAGATGGTTGGTGGCCTAAGTGGCAGGGCTGAAGAATGGTCCGATGATCATGGTCTGCATCGCAATGATGCTGGTACCTGCGGGGGTCGTCTATGCCTCCGAACCTCGCAACGTGCACCTGACTTGGCAGCGTGACCCCAGGACGTCGATCACGGTGAGCTGGGCCACTGATGGAGTCGAGCCAAGCACTGTGGAGTACGGCCTTGATGGGTCCTACGGCTGCGTTGCCGTGAGCGAACCGGGGTTGATCCACCACGTCGAGCTCTCGGGCCTTGAGCCGTCGATGACCTACCACTACAGATGCGGCTCGGAGCAGGGCTGGAGCGAGGACCGAACCTTCGTCGCCGCGCCCGGCGACGACTCGGCGTCCTTTGTCTTCGTCATGCTGGGGGATTCAAGGACGAACATGCAGGCATGGGGGGAGATCGCCCGGGCGACCCTGGAAATCGATCCGGCCTTCGTTCTACACAACGGCGATTTGGTTGAGTCAGGGGAGTCACAGATCCAGTGGAACAACTGGTTCGCGGCTGCCGAGCCCCTGCTCTCCCGGAAGGTGGTCATGTCGGTCCTAGGCAACCATGAGAGCAATGCTCCGCAGTTCTTCCGGCAGTTCGCCCTCCCCGGGGCCAGGCAGTACTTTTCCTTCGACTATGCCAATGCCCACTTCGTGGCGCTGAACACCGAGGGGATCATGGGGGATGAGCAGTTGGAGTGGCTGGAGCGCGACCTGGCCTCCAGCAGTGCCACATGGACGTTCGTCTACTTCCACAGGCCCATGTACAGTGTGGGCCCTCATGGATCAAGTCTGGGGGTCCGAGATGCCTGGGCGGAGGTGCTGGAGAAGTACCACGTGGACATGGTCTTCGCCGGCCATGATCACATCTATGCCAGAACGCTTCCGATCCATGCTGGTGAGACCGCTGACAGCAGCGACGCTGGCACCATCCACATAGTGACGGGCGGCGCAGGCGCAGGTCTGCACTTGGTCGAGGCTTGGGGCAGCCCCTGGCTCGTCGCGGCTGCATCCGAACACCACTTCGTGACCCTGGCCGTTGAGGGACAGACCCTGCGGATGGAGGCAAGGCTCAGGGACCAGAGCGTTCTGGACAGCCTAGTCGTGAACAAGACGCTTCGGCCGGACCTGACGATCTCGGACCTGGCCTTCTCCCCCAGCATCCCCGGTCTCCATGGCTCTGCCAATCTGTCCGTCGCAGTCTGGAACCGGGGGCAGGCACCCTCCGGCGACTTCTCGGTGGAGATGCTCATCGACGGGAGGAGCCTCGGACCGGCCCACTGCGAGTCGTTGAATCCAGGACGCAGAACCATCATCCATTTCGAGTGGCACACGGGCGATGAGGCCATCTACAACCTGACTGCGCTTGTGGACCCCTACGACCTCGTGGACGAGGGAATTCTGGAGTGGAACAACGCCAAGAGTCTCGGCATCAGGGTGTCGGGTCCGGGACCCGACCTGGCGCCCGTATCAATCCGGCTCCGTGGCGGGGAACTTTCGGCCGGGAGAGCAGCTGTCTTCGAGGCCGTGATCGCGAACCAGGGAAATGCCGACTCGGACCCCTTCGCGGTCGGGTTCTCGGCTGTGAACTTGAACACGAGCCTTTCCTGCACCGGCCTGGCGGCAGGCGGAAGCACGACCTTGACTTTGCCCCAAGTTGTGCTGGAGGAGGGACAGTGTACGGTCAGGGTGACCGTCGACCCCGCCAACGCCCTGAAGGAGATCGATGAGGCAAACAACGAGCTGACGATTATGATTCCGATCAGGGACCTCATCAAGGCGGGGCCTGTGTACTACCCGAGGGGCGCAACCGAGGGAGAGATGATCTTGGTCAAGTACGACGATGTGGAGGGATCCCTTCCGGACGGGACTGCGGAATGCGCCCTTGTGTGGGGCAAGAACGGCTGGGCGCCGACGACCACGCGCCCTCATGGAACGGTCACGGTGACCGGCTGGGCCGAGACCAAGATGGAGCGGGGGCTGGACGGCCTCTGGACGATCATGGTCCCCACCGATGAGACATACAACTGGATCGATCTCAGATTTCGGAGCGGGCAGCTGGTCGGGGACTACTTCGACGACAACGAGGGCTCCTCTTGGGCCGTGCCGCTTAGGGGATGGGCGAGCAAAGTGGTTCAGGAACTGGTTGATGCGATCGGGCTCGCGGCCCTAGCCGGGGTCGATATGCAGAGCTACCGGACCCTGCTTGCCGAGGCGAATCAATCCTTTTTCGCCGGTGACTTCGCGCACGCGGTGGAGGTTGCGATCAATCCAACGCGGGAGGTAAGGCGACTGGAGGCGGAAGCCATCTACGACGTTGTTGAGAGGGCCTACAAGGAGGCGTTGGAGGATAACCTGACTATCCCACGCGGGGAACTCATGCTTCGTGTATCGAAGGAGAGCATCCAGCACAACAACTTCGAGCTTGCGAAGAGCTATTTGAAGTCCCTGCTTGACGCGATAGAGACGGCAAGCGCAAGCATTCCTGAGAGCGTGCCTTGTCTTGGTCTGGTGGCGTGCCTCTCTGCATGGGCCTTGTCTGCCCTTGCGCACAGAGATGGAGAGGTGATTGAGAGACTGGCCCCATGGTAGCTCGCCACGCGATGGGTCCCTGTGATAAGGCCTGGATGTCCGCGGACTATCGCGTCCCACTTCCTCCAAGGCCGCAGACCAGCAACATCGATGCAAGGCTCTCCTTTTCGTCTTCCATATCCCCCGGGGACGGTGGACAGAGCCGCTTAGAGACGCAGGCTGAGATATTTTAGGTTGTAGGCTTCGAGGGAGTCGGGGCATGACGAGGGATCGTTTCCCGGAACATGGGTATGCTTGGCCCCTGGTGATTGGGTTATTGATCGTCTGGAGCCTTCCACCCGCCCGGGCGAATCCCGCTTCACCCCCGGCCGGAGCGTTCACCATCGCAGTGCTGCCCGACACCCAGTCCTACCTGTCGAGCAGCCAGCCCTCCATCAGCGCCATCTTCGCCGTGCAGACGCAGTGGATCGCGGAGCACAGTGCAAGCCACAACATACGGTTCGTTATTCACGAGGGGGACATTGTCGATGGCGACGGAATGGACCAGGAGCAGTGGAGCAAGGCCCGGGCAGCAATGGATAACCTGAATGCGCGCGTACCGTACGCCATGGCGCCGGGCAACCATGACTATCAGGGCAACGCGGCCAGCCGCTTCACCTATTTCAACGACGATCGCTTCTTCGGCTCGGGCTCCCCGTACGCCAGCCAGGGAAGCGTGGGAGGTTTCTTCGAACCCGGGAGGACCGACAACTCGTACCACCTTTTCCGTGTCGGTGCTGCGGACTGGATGGTTGTGGCGCTCGGGTTCGGCCCCTCCGACGAGGTCGTCGACTGGGCCAACCAGGTCGTCTCGGCTCATCCGAATCACAGCGCGATTCTGGTCACCCATGCCTATCTGTACTCGGATGATACCCGCTATGACTGGGCCGCCAAGGGCAGCTCCCAGCGCTGGAATCCCCATTCGTATCCCATCGCTGGCCGGCAGAATGAGACGGTCAACGATGGCCAGCAGCTTTGGGACAAGCTCGTCAAAGCGCATCCAAACTTCCGGCTGATCTTCTGCGGACACGTCCTCAACGACGGCACCGCCCTCCTCACAAGCGTTGTGGACCAAGGACAGGTGGTTCACCAGATGCTCGCAAACTACCAGTCGGGCGTGGAGGGCTCGGTCAACGGTGGCAACGGCTTCATGCGTCTGGTTCACGTGTCGCCTGATGGAACCATCGAGGTCCAGAGCTACTCACCCCACGTCGATGAATCCCTCACGGGACCCTACCAGCGGTTCACTCTGGAGATCTCGCCCCTGGAGGAACAAAGGCGCCCAGGCAATCTCTCGCGCCTGTTTGCGGAGGCCGAGCGGTTATCAGGGTTGATCGAGGCGGAGGGAGTGAATGCAGAGGCGGTAATGTGGGAGTGCGAAAGGGCTCGGCTACTTGATGAGGAATGTTTCTTTTACACAGCGCAGTGGATCATGGAGGCGAAGGTAATCCCGGTTCTGGAGTCGCTGGGCGAGGCTTCATGCCTGCTTGCAGGGGCCAGGTCGAAAATCGACCTTGCCCGGGAAACCGGAGCAGATCCCTTGGTGATCGAATCCCTTGAGGGATGTCTGGCCCGGGCTCTGAACTGCATGAACGCGCTTGACGTCGGCCGAGCCGCCGCCTACCTGGAGATGGTATCCAACGCTGTCTGCTGGCAGAACATCTCGGCCATGCTTCCAATCGCCGAAGGGATTGCCAGACAGCTTGAGGAGGCGGGGGATAGGATGGGACTCATGGCAAGGGCGGACTATAACCGGGCTCTGACCTCGCTTGGGGAATGCCAATATGGGGACGCTGAGAGGTACCTGGCCAAGATACTGGGCTATGTGTCCGAGCCCGCCATCCCCTTCGTCGCTGCCGTATCGCTGTTCGGAGCGATTCTGCGAACACGTCCATGCAGGCTGTAACCGGTGCAGCGCCAACTGACTTGTCTCATCGGTCCTGTGTTCCGACCCGGCCCTTCCAGAATCATCCACGCTGGAGGTCGACCACCTTGCCGCCGGTCCCAACAAGGGGAGAAGGTGATTTGAGGGGCGCCATTCATTTGCGCGGACGCGTGCCTTGCCCGGGATCCTCGGGGGTGCCTGAGCCCATCCACCGCCAGCAGTACCGGCAACGCATTCTTGAGTCGAGGACACAGAGGCACGGCAGAATGTCGCTGCTATCTACTCTACTGCTGCATCTCCCAGATCGGCGTCGGACAACGGTGAACAGATGACCCCCGGGATGCGGAGCCTTGTGGGGATCTCCCTGATCCTCATGGTCACCATAGTGGTCGCCGGAGCCTGCTTGACGCTGGTCTGGGAGGTCTGGCGCCGGGCTGCTTCGGTGGTGGGGATCGAGGTGACGATGAACGAGCATCCCCCGAGCATGAGGACCTACCCGGCTACCACGTACGACTTCGCCTTCGCCGTCGCGGCTGGGAGATCTTATGAAGAGGTAACCATGGCGTTCTCGGTCCTTTGGGGGGCACAGCTCCCCGTTATCACCGCTGGCGAGTCGGACGGATCCAACCCGGGACTGGACCAGATCGCGGAAGGCATACCAGCACTGAGGGCGTGGCTTTCCGCCTTCCCGGACGGATACACCGTGGAGAGCATCGAGGTGGATTCGAAGGGAGATGGCTTCGATGCCTTGATGTTCGACTTCACCAGAGCCATGGTGGCCGCGGTCGGGGACCGGGCCTCACACCCACTGCCAAGCCTCCATCTGCTCTGTGTCGACGGCAACGGTAGTGTGACCTACTACGAAGGGGTCTCGGGCTTTTGCGTTATGCGTGCGAAAACTCTGCAAAGCGTGGTCAAGCAGCACAACGATGTGACTACCCGCTACGCCGTTCTCCCAGGCGAGCACCCGGGCTCCGTGCCCCTTGCCCAGGCTCCAGATCGAGGAAGCGTGACGTTCCCAAGTGTGAGGAAGGGTGACAGGCTCAGCGTGGCTTTCTCGGTCAGCGGCTTGTCTGCACCTTTGCACAAGGGGCTGATCCATGTTATCAGGATCTACGGCGACGGCGACCTTGTGGGCTGCCAGATCAACGAGGTGGCATGGGAGGGTCCGGTGGTGATAGCTCATCGTGGAGCCAGCGGTCAGGCACCTGAGAACACTCTCTCCTCGATAGAGCGGGCCTTGGAGCTCGGGGCCACCATGGTCGAGATCGATGTTCACACCACCAAGGACGGCGAGATCGTCCTGATACACGACAGCGACGTCTCAAGGACCACGGACGGAACCGGCCTCGTCTCTTCCCTGACCCTGGAGGAGATCCGGAGCCTCGATGCCGGGTCCTGGTTCGGCCCAGGATTCTCGGGGGAGAGGGTTCCGACCCTTGACGAGGCTCTGGAAGCGGTGAGCGGGAAGGCCATCCTCTGCATCGAGAACAAGCAGGCCGACCCATTGGCGGTGATCCGGAAGGCGGAGGCCCACGATGCCCTGGACCAGGTGATGATCTTCGATTTCGACCACGCCCGCCTGAGGCAAGTCAGGCAGATAGAGGGACGAATCAAGACCGTTGCGCTGGGACCGACGCTTCAGAGCCTGGGATCGCTGGATCGGAGCGTGGTGGATGTCGCAGGGGCTTCACTCTCAGAAATGGACGAGTTCTTCGTCGAGGAGGC
The DNA here is from genome assembly GCA_964452145.1 of Hadarchaeota archaeon (SeqCode). Lineage (GTDB taxonomy): Archaea > CAYQAE01 > CAYQAE01 > CAYVLA01 > CAYVLA01 > CAYVLA01. The sequence continues at coordinate 5,859 of CAYVLA010000028.1, read as the reverse complement.
GCACGACCTGGGCCTGGCCGTGTTCATCTACACCGTGAACGCTGAGCAGGACATGAGGAGGCTGCTGGGATACGGTGTGGACGGGATCATCACCGACCACCCGGGCCTCGCATCGCACCTGATCGCGTCCTCCTCCAAGGGGTGAGGCTCGATTCAGGATGAACAAAGGATCTTCCCTGGGGCCGATGATGGTCATCACCCCGAAGCACCCGACGATTGACAGACTGGCAATGCGGCGGGGCGCTAGGCGGGATGAGGAGTGTTGTGAGAGGGCCTGACGGAGACAGAGTGAGATATTTACCCACGCCCCTGCTGGGATTCCGAAGTGATCGATGCAAGATCCCTAACGGTCATAGCCGTAACCGTGGTGTTGGGACCGCCCCAGGCAGCGCCGATAGCCATGAAGATGCTGGGGCCGGATCTGGGCGATGTGTTGCTCCTTCTCGCGATAGGCCATCTAGGCAGCGCAGCTGTGCTGTTTCTCTTCTTCCAGGCGATCCGTTCGCTGGTCGATCGGCTCAAGGCAATGCTTTCCTCCGCTTTCATCCGCATCAGGCCTGCGCACGGTGCACGAGTTCTTCCAGCACTGCAGCTGGAGGCGGCCGGTCCGGGGGGACGATACTTCTTCATGGGCACCGTCGCCTTCGTGTTCGCCTTCGGCTCCTTCTTGGGGGTTGCTGCGACACAGGCGGTGGGCATGGGGAGGCGGAGGGGCTTCGCGGCCGTGATGGTGGGCTGCGGGCTGTCGGTGATCTTCTGGGGACTTGCCGCCTTCTACCTATCAAAGGCGATCGACCCCATCTTCGTCACGCTTGCATTTGTAGCCGTGGCGGTTGGCCTCGTATGGAGGGGCAGGATCCTGCAACACAGGGTCGTCGCGGAGATCAGAAGCGTGGGCGCCAACGGCCTGCGCGTTCTCAGTCTTGTGGCACAGGGGGTGCCGGTGGCAGGGATCGCGGCGCAGACACAGCTTCGACTCCAGGAGATAGGATCGATACTTGAGGATCTGGTCAGGAAGGGCTACGTGACATCGACGGGCAAGGAGATCTACCGGGTCACCTCCCGCGGCCTTGACAGGCTCAGCGCCCTGCCGCAACGAATAATCAGGTCGTTGAAGGCGGGTTCCGAGGAGAAGATGAAGGATTTCTCTTGATTGCCGAGATCAGGTCTTGGCCTGTACGAGAGCCTAGGCGTCGCCTCCCTTCCATTCTCCCTCGATCTTCGGCTATCCGGAGAGCTATGGTTGCATGCCTCCCTCGAGATCGCAGTTTGCAGACGAGAAGGGGGACAGATGCTGGAAGACCAACCCTGCCAGAGGATGATGGCTTTGGGCCCAGCATTGTTGGGGGCCGATGCGTCGAAGTGTGAGCCAAGGCTCATCTTCTGGTCCACCCCGTTCCGTTCGATGACCACGTGTGGGTGCGGGGGATTACGATTTAAGCTTGGTGAACACCAGCTCGACTCGGATTCGCTTCAAAGCCGACAGAGGCGAGGAAGGAAGGCGACATGAGCCAGGAGGCCCCGCCCTTTCATTGGCACGCGGTGGAAGTGGATGAGGCGATCAGGCGCCTTGGGAGCTCCAAGGATGGTCTAACCGAGGACGATGCCGAGCAAAGACTCGAGGATGAAGGGCCGAATTCGCTGGAGGTTGAGGAGGGCGCCTCCCCCTTGCGGTTGCTGGGGCGGCAGTTTCACAACCCGCTGATCTACCTGTTGGTGGGCGCCGCGGCCTTGTCCATGCTCGTCGACCATCCCGTGGATGCGGTCGTGATTGCGGTGGTGGTGGCGGTCAATGGCGTGCTTGGGTTCGTTCAGGAATGGAGGGCCGAGGGTGCGCTTGGTGCGCTGCGCGAGATGGCCGCGCCGCATGCCAGGGTCTTGCGCGCAGGCAAGGCAACCGAGATAGGCGCGGATCGAGTCGTGCCCGGAGATGTGTTGGTGCTGGAGACCGGCGATCGGGTAGCGGCGGATGCCCTGCTGCTCTCCGGGGACGATCTGCGGGCTGATGAATCAGCCCTCACCGGGGAATCCCAGCCGGTGGCCAAACAGCCGGGGCCGGTCGAAGAGAACACGCCGATGGCCGATCGTCGAAACATGGCGTGGATGTCCACAAACATAACCGGTGGCCGCGGAAGGGCCGTTGTGGTCGAGACCGGGATGCAGACCCAGATGGGCCGAATCGCCGGGGAGGTTCGCTCCACCGGCAGAGAGAGCACGCCGCTCCAGAGGCGCATGCACAGACTCGGAATCGTGCTGGGGGTGGCGGGCGTCGTGCTCGCAGTCGGCGTATTCGGGCTGGGGCTGCTTCGAAGCTACGGCGTGATCGAGATGGCGATGTTCTCGGTTGCAGTGGCAGTGTCGGCCATCCCGGAAGGCCTCCCGGCCGTCATCAGCGTGACCTTGGCTCTGGGCGTGCGGCGCATGGCCGCGCAGAACGCAATCATACGACGCATGTCCGCGGTGGAGACCCTCGGCTCCACGACGGTGATCTGCTCAGACAAGACCGGGACGATCACCAAGAACCAGATGACCGTCCGCATGCTCTGGTCGGGCGGCCGGGCCTTCGAGGTGAGCGGCGAAGGCTATCAGCCAGAGGGCGAACTGAAGGCCGACCGCAAAGTGGTCGAGGAACTGCCCCAATCCCTTGAACGTCTTCTGCAGATCGGCGTGCTCTGCAACAACGCCAAGCTCAAGGAGCGGGAGGGCCGGTGGACAGTGGAGGGCAATCCGAGCGAGGGGGCGTTGCTGGCGGTCGCGATCAAGGCGGATTTGGATATCGAAGGGCTCCAGCGGGACATGCCACGCCTTGCAGAGCTTCCATTCTCCAGCGAGAGTAAGTACATGGCTACCCTGCACCCCGGGCAGGGCGGCTCGGGGCGGGTCGTGTACATCAAGGGAGCCCCCGAGCGGATACTCAATTTCTGCTCGCATGTGTCCCAGGATGGGAAACCGGTCAAGCTGAGCGAGGATCTCCGCAGAGAGATCGTCCGGGTAAACGAGGAGTTTGCATCGAATGCGCTGCGGGTGATGGCAGGCGCGTACCGGGAGGCGCCGCGGGGCCGGGAGAAGCTTGAGCAAGCTGATGTTGAGGAGGATCTGACCCTTGCCGGGCTGTGGGGCATGATCGACCCACCGCGGGAGGAAAGCGCGGAAGCGGTGATGGCGGCTAGGGAGGCGGGCATACATCCGGTGATGATCACCGGCGACCACGCGGTGACGGCCTTGGCGATTGCCCGGCAGGTTGGGATCGCTCAGAACGGCGGGGTTGTGACCGGCCCGGAGATCGAGGCGATGGAGAAACCTGATCTGGCTCGGGCCGCTCTTGAAGGCGGCGTGTTCGCGCGGGTCACTCCGGCCCACAAGCTCAAGATCATGGAGGCGCTCAAAGAGCAGGGGCACATAGTGGCGATGACGGGCGACGGCGTGAACGACGCTCCCGCACTAAAAGGCGCGGATATCGGCGTAGCCATGGGGCGGGCCGGCACCGAGGTGGCCAAGGAGGCCGCGGATATGGTGCTGACGGATGACAACTTCGCCACGATCGTTCACGCCGTAGAGGAAGGCAGGGTCATCTACAGCAACCTGCGCCGCGTCGTCTTCTTCCTCCTCGCGACCAACGTTGGGGAGGTCCTCACCCTGGTCGCAGCTCTGGCTGTTGGCCTGCCACTGCCGCTGACTGCTGTCATGATTCTCTGGATCAACCTAGTGACCGACGGCGCGTGCACCCTGCCTCTCGGGGTGGAGCCCAGACACCGGGATGTCCTCAAACACCCGCCGCGGGACCCGAAGGAGTTCATCGTCGGCAGGCGGTTGGCGCTCCGCATGGCCCTGCTCACGCCCATCATGGCCGTCGGCACCCTCGGTCTGTTCTGGTATGCGCAGCGAGACGGGGGGCTCGACTATGCCCGCACCGTCGCCTTCACCGCGATGGCGGCGTTCCAGTGGTTTCAGGCGTTCAACGCGCGATCCAACTACCTATCGGTCCTCTCGATCGGAGCGTTCAGCAACAGGCACCTGGTTTTGGGTGTGGGGTTGGCGATTCTGGCGCAACTTGGGGTTGTGAGCACCCCCATCGGGAGGATGCTGTTCGGAGCAACGGGGCTCTCCTGGGTGGACTGGCTCCTCATAGCCGCGGTATCGAGTACGATCTGGGTAGCCGACGAGATGTTTAAGCGGCTCGGAGTGTACGGAAAGCCGCAGGTGGTTCACCGTCAGGGGAGATGAGGTGCCGATGGTTCATGGAGAGTCGGCCGGGACGGACGGAGTCTGGCTCGCCCGAGACGATTGATCGGGACAAGTGACGGCGTGTCGTAGGAGGAGTGATGGCTGTGACGTTGATCGTGTGGATAGGGATCGCATTCTGCATATCGCAATCCGCGATGCTCTCTGGCCTCAATCTGGCATTCTTCACGGTGAGCAATCTGGAGCTCCGGATGGAGGTTGCCAAGAACAACAGGCACGCTCGCCGCGTTCTGTCTCTGAGAAAGGATGCGAACTTCCTGCTGGTCACGATCCTGTGGGCAAACGTGGCGGTCAACACGCTCCTGGCCTTGCTGTCCGGCTCGGTTCTCACCGGCGTCGCGGCATTCATGTTCTCGACCGTCGTGATCACCATCCTGGGGGAGATCGTTCCGCAGGCGTACTTCCGGCGGCACGCCCTGCGATTCGGTTCGACGCTTTCGCCCGTTCTGCGCATCTATCAGGTTCTGCTGTACCCCGTGGCGAAGCCTACGGCCATGGTTCTGAATAGATGGCTGGGTCCGGAGGCCATTGGATATCTGAGGGAAAGGGATGTGCGGGAGCTGATAAGAATACACATGGAATCCCCCGAGAGCGAGATCGAAAGCGTCGAGGGGCGGGGGGCGCTGAACTTCTTAGCGCTTGACGATATCCTCTTATCGGCCGAAGGCGAACCTATCGATCCCGCAAGCATCGTGCAGATGGAGTTCCGCAACGGCAGGCCCATCTTCCCCCCGATCAAACCGACTATTTCCGATGAGTTCCTGAAGCGCGTCCAGCTCTCGGGGAAGAAATGGGTCGTCATCGTCGACCCGTGGGGCGAGCCGAGGCTGGTCGTGGATTCGGACGAGTTCATTCGCGATGCCCTGTTCAATCCCGACCGATTCAACCCGTATTCCCATTGCCATCGGCCGATCATCGCCATGAGCGACAAAACTACAATTGGCGACGTTATCGGCCTCCTGAAGGTGAGGCCCAGCCATGGCGAGGATGATGTCGTCGATCAGGACGTGATACTGCTGTGGGACGGGGGCAAACGCGTCATCACGGGGGCCGATCTGCTTGGAAGGCTGCTGCGCGGCATCGTTCGGAGCGCGGGGCCGACCGAAGGGGGACGGGGAGTAGGGGCTGGCTCGGGATGAGAATCAACGGCATGCGGTTCTTGGCCAAGGGATCGCTATCCTCGGCAGCCGTGCTTGTGCTCCTCCAGCTCGCTCAGGCCTCGGCCATGGCCAACCTCTCAGCGGGCAATCCCCTCGTCATCGATTTGATGCTGATCGACCGGGGGCTCTTCCAAGGCGGGTACTACGACAGGATGTTGGATGCGGATCCCTCCATCTCGGTCCTCGGCGTCCCAATGCCGGGGCACTACTCGATCGCCACCCTCCAGATAGACCCCGACTACATGAACAGGGTACTGCGGATATACATGCCTAGGAACTACGAGCACCTAGTCTCCACGCGGGACATGATCCTGATGCGCGAGGCCTCCTGCGGAAACATCCTTTGGCCCCAGGTCTACTTCGACCCTCGGTGGATGTCATGGTTCATCAAGGCGGTCCAGGAGGAGGGCATGCCGCTGGGAATGTGGGGCGGGGATGCCTCGTGGGGAGGAGGCGG
>CAYVLA010000027.1:0-33811 GCA_964452145.1 Hadarchaeota archaeon (SeqCode) | reverse complement strand
GCCTGGGGGAGGCCTTCGTCTACGACTGGGGAGGGGGCTTCAGGGAGTTGCATAGGTGGACCTATGGCCCCATAGCTCTGAGTAATATGCTGTACTGGATTGCCCGGGTCAACATACCCGAGGATATGAGCCTCAATCTGCGCATCAGAAGCGATTTCACCAAGTGCCTATCCATGAGGGACTATGCCCTCTCGGTCATGGAATTCGCGGAAAAATTCGGGGCCAATGTGGACAAGGCGGGCAAGGCACTTGTTGATTCGGATGCTGAGAGAAAGGCTGTCACACACCTCTACGCCCAGGGTGAGTATGAGGCTTGCCTCCGGAAGATGGATAGTGCCCTGGAGATTCTGAAGAAGGCCTCCGATCTTGCTCTTAGGGCAAAGGATCAAGCCCTGCTCTGGGTTCATGTCATCGAGTGGTTCACCGTATCCGGCACCGCGATGGTATGTGGGGTAATCGTATGGACGCTGATGGTGAAGAGATCCGCATACAAGGAGGTCGGCACAACGAGATTCGACAAAGGCGGTCGAATGTGAACGGGTCCCTAAGCGGCTCATCTGACGAATCCGACCGTGCCAATGCCTGTTCACTGGGACTAGATCCAGGATTTCGACTCGGCAAGGAGCTCCTCCACTTGGGCCACCGTTCTGCACCCCGTTTGGAATAGCACTCCCTCCGCGCCGATCGCATCGCAAACCGGCTTGATCCTTTCCCGGCTGACCCCAAGCACCAATCCCTTTCCAGCATCCTTGATCTTTCGGTACATATCGAAGTACATCCCGTCCCCGCACTGCGGCTTCCCGGCTCCCGGGACCCACTGGATGGCGTCGAGCTCCGGAATACCGAGAAGCATGTCCAGGTGGGGTATCTGACCGTAACCGTCCAGGTGGTAGACGGTGTTCTCCAAGCGCCTGCACTGTTCTGCGACGAAAGGCAACACGAACTCCTCGAACTTGGCGGGGGACAGCATGTAGGCGTAGTCGCACTGCAAAGGATACCAACGATCCTTCGACCATATGCCCATCCACGCCGAGGAGCCCTTCATTCTTGATTGCACGATCGAGTTGAGATCCTCGTAGCATCTGTGCCAGACATCGAGTATCCGCCAGCAAAGATCCTTAACCCTACCGGGAGTCCTGAACAGATCGATCATGAGTTGCTTCTTGCCTCGAAGGGAATGGGCGATGTCGAGTATGCCGCCCAGGTCGGCCATGGCTACGAAGAACTTGCCTTCTCCCCTTTCCACGCCGATCCTGGTATCCCTTTGGGCCCTGATCCACCACTCGTTGGAAGGGTCCAGATCGATGCCCGCCAGCCGGTCCCATTCCATGGGCGTCTCAAACCACATGGTGTCGGAGTAGAACCTAGGCTTGGCGCCGAGGAAAGCGGCCACGGCCCCCGCTCCCAAGTTCACCCACAGGCTGGGGAAGGCCTCGCCGCCGAAGTACGTGCTCTGAGCCCATGCTTCAAACCTCCGAATCACACCCAACGGATCATCGGGGTTCCTAGAGAAGTCCCATCCGTCCCAGCCTGGCCTGTCGGCCCCACGAGGTGCGGTCACCATGATGACAGGTCGGTCGATCACTTCCCGTTTCCACCATGCCGTTAGCCTCATCTGAGCTTCCGGCCAGTCCTTTTTGTACTCCATGGCCGAGGCGAGATACGGGCCTGTTGTAAAAGGTATCTCATGCACCAGGTCGCGAGATCCCAAGCGGCTCAGAGAAGGTCGCGTGAGAAGATCCCCTATTTCCCCTCATGTTACCCCTATGCTTGGAAGCCGACCGTGAGCCGCTTGAGATCAATACTTACAGGATTGTTATAATAATAAAGCGGTTTTGTTTAAAACGGCTGTTATCCAAACGTTTTCCGCAAGTCATCCAGATGGCGTTGATATCACGGAACCCTGAGGAACTCGGCCAAGGTCTTGGCCAACAAAGCCGGGTTGGTCTTCTTCTCCCTTCCGATCGTGGAGCAGGTGGCACCCCCGTAGGAATGCCCGGGATAGACAACGATTGATTCATCGAGAGCCTTCAGCCTTTGGAGGCTGTTGAACAAGTCCCGGTCGCTTCCCCCGGCCAGATCGGTTCTCCCACAGTTGCCGACGAAGAGGGTGTCACCCGTGAAGAGAACTCCTCGGCTCAACAGGCAGATCCCGCCGGGGGTGTGCCCCGGGGTATGCAGGACCTGGATCTCCACATCCCCAGGGGATAGGACGTCTCCGTCACGAAGGATCAGATGGGGCCTCTTCTCAAGCATCGAAAGATCCCCTTCGTGGACGGCCACCTTGCCTCCGCTGACTCCCGAAAGCCAGAAGGCTCCCTTCGAGTGATCGAAATGACCATGAGTGCAGAATATGTGCTCCAGCTCCAAACCTTCCTGTTGCATCCGACTCCACAGGTCCTTCGCGGCAAATGACGGGTCGATGACCATGGCTTCCGGTCCTTCTCCTCGCAATATGTAGGAGAGGTTGTCCATATGCCCCGCGCGGATGGTCTCCACATGCACGCCCAAGTGCTTCTCTCCCCGCAGCAATATGCCTCACCACTTTTTATCTATCCTCTCCCGAGTCGTCAGGAAGCCGGCCCTCTCCAGGAAGCGTTTTTCAGGCCTTCCCATTCACGCTCGTCCATGCGGAAGCAGGACGTGGTGCATGGAACCTATGAGCTTGCCGTCGTCGGGGGTGGCATGGCCGGGATACCCGCCGCAATATCCGCGGCAAGGCTCGGCCTCAAGGTGGCCCTCATCAACGACAGGCCGGTTCTGGGCGGCAACTCTAGCAGCGAGATCAGAGTGCCCGTCGGCGGAGCCGATCACGATTTCAGGTGGGCCAGGGAGGGAGGAATCATCGAGGAGCTGAGGATGGAGGACCGGTGCAGGAATCATGGAGCCATCGTCGGGGGCCAGACAAACTCCATATGGGACATGGTTCTCTGGGAGTTCGTCAAGAAGGAGACAGGTCTGGACCTCTACCTTAACACATCGGCGCGCAGGGCGGTTGTCGGCGAAGGAGGCAGGATCACGGCCGTGGTCTGTGAACAACTGGGCACCGAGAAGACGCTGCACATCAAGGCCGACCTCTTCGTGGACGCGAGTGGCGATGGGCAGGTTGCATTCTCGGCGGGGGCCGAGTACCGGATGGGACGAGAGTCCAGAGAGGAGTTCGGGGAGAGCATCGCTCCCGAAACTGCCGACCGCAAGACACTTGGCACATCCCTGATGTTCCGGGCCATCGACGTTGGCGGACCCGTCAGGTTCGTCCGTCCGGAGTGGGCTGAGGAGTACCCAACGGAGGATTCGCTGCCTTTCCGGGGGCATGGCAGGATCGAGAGCGGGCATTGGTGGATCGAGCTCGGCGGCGACCGAGACACCATCGCGGACAACGAGAGCATTCGCGACGAGCTCTGGCGCTGCCTCTTCGGTGTCTGGGACCACGTAAAGAACAAGGGCAACCATGGGGCCGATAACCTCGCATTGGACTGGGTTGGATCCGTTCCGGGCAAGAGGGAGTCGCGAAGATTCATGGGCGACTACATCCTAACCCAAAGGGATGTGGAGACCAAGGCCAGGTTTCCGGATTCCGTTGCCTACGGGGGATGGCCCATAGACCTGCATCCGCCTGAAGGCATAAGATCGGCGGCTCCGCCCGCCGATATGCACAGGCTGCCCGGCCCGTACGCGATACCTTTCAGATGCCTTTACTCGCGGAACGTGCCGAATCTCATGATGGCGGGCAGAAACATCAGCGTCTCCCATGTCGCCCTGGGGACAACCCGCCTCATGGCCACTGGGGCGGTGGAGGGCCAGGCCGTAGGCACCGCCGCCTACCTCTGCAGGAAACACCGCGTGGCCCCCAGGGAGCTGGCCAAGAGCCACATCCAGGAACTTCAACAGCTTCTCCTCAAAAACGACTGCTACATACCCGGGGTAAGGAATCAGGACGGCGGCGATATGGCATTAGGGGGCAGAGCCGTCGCTTCCAGTGAGATGAAGCTTGAGCAGACGAGCCTTGATGGCTTCGAGAGGCTTGACGCCTCGGTGGGACAGATCTTTCCCGTGTCGGAGGATAGGATCGATCGCATCGAGTTGCTCCTCAGATCCGGCAAGGGCGATCAGGAGGTCACCCTCAGGCTGAGGTCGGCATCATCCTGGGATGATACCTCTTCGGGAGTTGATCTGGCCGTCTCGAATGCAGTAGTGCCGAATGGGGAGTCCTGGGTACCAGTCAACATCGGAACACGCATTGCTCCCGGTTTCTGCTGGATTCTCTTGGATCCCAACCCCGAAGTCGAGTGGGGTTTCAGCAAAGACGAGCCGATAGGCGTCCAGAGAACCCGGTCGGGGGCGTGGAAGAGGGTGGGAGGGTCCTACCTTTTCAGAACCTGGCCCGCTTCGACGCCCTACGGTGCCGAGAACGTGAACAACGGCCTCTCCAGGCCCGATGGGTGGACCAACATCTGGGTATCGGATCCTAGGGCCAGTCTGCCCCAGGACATCCAGATCAGGTTCGCCTCGCAGCAGACCGTCAGGGAAGTCCGCATCACATTTGACACTGACCTTGACGATCTGGTCAGAACCGGGCCGGTGCCTAAGTGTGTCAAAGCCTATGTCGTCAGCTGCGCCTGCCCCCAAGGATGGAGGACGATGGCCCAGGTCAGCGACAACCATCACCGGCTTGCCATCCATCGGTTCGAAGCCGTCGAGACCGACGCGGTCAAGATCGAGGTCCTAGAAACTTGGGGGGCGCCGTCGGCAAGGATATACGAGATCCGGGCCTACTCGTGAATTCAGAGACTATGCCCAGTGAAGCCTCTTCCCGGGCGTTCCTACTCACGGGACACATTCGCGAAGTCCGGTAGTTCATCCGGCAGAAACAGGTCTAGACAACCGTGATATAGACCCGCGTGAAGAGAATGGACACCCCGCATTGAGGACCTGATCCCTCCATGGATCTTTCGCCAAATGGCGTCTCGCTTCGCTCATGTGGTCGTTATCCATCGCCGTCTTCCCCAAGAATCCGCCGCCAGATGATGGGTTGGCCAGCCAACCAACAATCCAGCAAGAGTTATATACCTGATCTAGCCGTTGGACGTTCCTTGGATATCTATGGGTGACAAGTCGAGTGTAGGGAAGCGCAGCCTGACCAAGGTCGCTGAGGTTCTACCCATCGTGGTCGGGTTAGCACTCCTACTTGGTGGAGGATGCATATTCTGCCTGAACTACACCAAGACAGATCCGGAAGGATACGCGCTCAGCAACACGCTGTCCATCAACACCACGGCATGTGCATTCGTCCTATGGCTTGACAGAGAACCTGACAGTCTTGGTCGACTCAAATTCCTGGTGACGTCCACTGATACGACAAGAGAGCTGTTCGTAGGATATGCTGAGGAAACGGCAACAAGTAGCTACATAGGGGGCATTGAATACGCCAACCCCACGCGGAGCATCCCAGGACAGATCTACGGCTGGGGTGTATACTATGCAAAGCTGGATTGGACCGGTCTAGTTGTAGCTGGGCAGGCTGGTTCAGCACCTTCACGTCCACCCACAACGGAGGCATTCTGGATACAGAAACTGCAAACCGGAGGCACTACTGCCCTATACTGGGAACCAGTGACAGACACGAGTGCACCAAGAACCCTAATAGCCATAATGAATTCGGATGGGTCACCCGGCATCCGGGCTGAGATCACACTAGGTTACCGGTCACCTCTGCTTCCGTGGATACCGTACCTGCTGATGCCGGTAGGGGTTCTCGTGGGAGCGATGGGATTCATACTGCTGAAACGCAGATGAGTACACAATCTGTGTGAAGTGCGACTCGACGAGTCCCGGCATCTGCGGAATCATCAGTACATTGCGAAGATGGGGTCGTCAGGGCTCGGGTCGGTCCGCCCCGTGCATATTGGAAAACGGTCTCCGAAATAGAACGATCCGCTACGCGCTTTCGGCGACCCTCCTAGACATCTTGGAGCTTCCTGGCCCAGGAAGTATTGGCGCAGGTGGGGCAGGTGTTCCTACAATTACTCGACCATCCATCTCCTCAAACACCAAACCGACCAAACCCATCACTACGCCGCCGAAATCCTAGTTGGCAAGGATGCCAGGTAGTTTTGTCCCACAGCCCACGAATCACGGACCCCGGACCCCGGACCCGAAAGCCTTTTTAGGCCCGTGCCCCTCGCCGCCCCGGGTTGTCGAAGGAGCAAAGGAATCCGATGGAGAGGAAGAGATACGATCTTGCCGTCATCGGGGCAGGCCTCGCAGGCATCTGCGCGGCCGTGGCGGCGGCGAGGCTCGGCCTCAAGGTTGCCCTCATGAACGACCGGCCCGTCCTGGGCGGGAACTCCAGCACGGAGATCCGCGTCCACGTGGGAGGCGCCGATAAGGACCACAGGTGGGCCCGGGAGTCCGGCATCATCGAGGAGATCCGGGTCGAGGATAGGTACAGGAACCACTCACCCATAGTCTACGGCGAGATCAACCAGACCTGGAACCAGGTTCTCTGGGAGTGGGTGACGAGGGAGGAGAATCTCGACCTCTACCTCAACACCTCCGCCCGGGATGCCGTCATGGATGGCAGGTCAAGGATCGCCGGGGTTCTGTGCGAGCAGCTCGGCAGCGAGAAGAAGATCCGGATCGATGCCGACTACTTCGTCGACTCCAGCGGGGATGGCGGCATGGCCTATTCGGCCGGTGCGGAGTTCCGCATGGGGAGGGAATCGAGGAACGAGTTCGGTGAGGACATCGCCCCCGAGGTCGCGGACGCAAAGACGATGGGATCATCCCTCCTGTTCAGGGCCCTTGACGTTGGCAGGCCGGTGAGCTTCATCAGGCCCTCCTGGGCCTACGAGTATCCATCGGAGCAGGACCTTCCCTTCAGGAACCACGAGACGATCACCTCCGGGTACTGGTGGATAGAGCTCGGCGGGGAGGCCGACACGATCAAGGACAGCGAGGAGATCAGGGACGAGCTCTGGAGATCCCTGTACGGGGTGTGGGATCACATCAAGAACAAGGGGGACCACGGAGCGGCCAACCTGGCCCTCGATTGGGTGGGCGCTGTGCCGGGTAAGCGGGAATCACGGAGGTTCGTCGGGGACTACATCCTCAAGCAGGGCGACGTTGAGTCCGCGGTCAGATTCCCTGACGCTGTCGCCTACGGCGGCTGGCCGATCGATCTCCACCCGCCGGGAGGGATCAGGGCCCCGGCCCCGCCGGCGGAGTTCAGGAGGCTCCTCAGACCCTACGGCATACCCTTCAGGTGCCTCTACTCGAGGAACATCGACAATCTGATGATGGCCGGGAGGAACGCCAGCACGACCCATGTGGCTCTAGGCACCACCAGGTTGCAGGCCACCGGGGCAGTGATGGGGCAGGCCGTGGGTACGGCGGCATACCTGTGCAGCAAGTACCGCGTCATGCCCAGGGAGCTGGGCAGGGACCATATCGGGGAGCTCCAGCAGCTGCTGCTTCGAGAAGACTGCTACATACCCGGGGTCTCCAACCAGGACCCCGGTGACCTAGCCCGGCTGGGCCGAGCAACGGCCACAAGCGAGATGGAGCTTGCGGTCGTGGATCTTGACTCGTTCATCGAACTCGATCACCAGCTGGGCCAGATCTTCCCCATGTCCGAGGATCACCTCGAGAGCCTCACCCTGTACCTGAGCTCCAGATCCGAGGAGGATGTCACCCTGAGGGTGTTCAGGGCCTCCCACCGGAGCGATCGAAATCCCGTCCGCGAGATCACGGCCACCTCCTCCAGGATCCCCAGAGGCGAGAACTGGGTTACGTTCGACCTGAATCTCGACATCCAACCGGGCTTCCTCTGGATCCTACTTGAACCATGCCCGGGCGTGGGCTGGGGCTTCAGCAAGGACGAACCCATCGGAGTACTCATGACGACGCTGCGGAAGCTGCCCAGGTTGGGGCTGGGAACGACGGAAGCCGTGAGGACGGAGAGCGGGCCCTGGAGGCGAATGGGGGGATCACACCTGTTCAGGACCACCCCCCCATCCCGGCCCTATGGGGCGGGGAACGTGCTCAGCGGATTCGCAAGGCCAGAGAACTGGACGGACATATGGATCTCGGATCCGGGAGAGGAGCTCCCTCAATCGATCGAGGTCCAGCTTCCACGGGCCGGCCCCCTGCAGGAGGTTCGGGTAACCTTCGACACCGACCTCGATGACCTCCCCGTGATAGGTCCTTCCAAGCGTTGCGTCAGGGCTTACGACTTGAGAGTCGGGAGAGCGGGTAACTGGCAAACCGTTGCCAGCATCCGAGACAACCACCACCGCCTCCTGACCCATCGATTGGACGGCATCGAGGGCGATGCCGTGGCCCTGGATGTTCTGGAAACCTGGGGCGATCCATCCGCCAGGGTCTACGAGATAAGGATCTATTGAGATCAGCCCTAGAACAGCCTGGTTCCACCGCCCAGCTGATCCTCGGCTATCGCCTCCGCCCAGAAGGACTTCGCGCACATGGGGCAGGTGTTCCTGTAGGCGGGTCCCCTGTGCATGGGGCTCCACCTCCGGTCGAAGACCGCCCCGCACTGGGGGCACCTTGTCTTGCCCTGCGGCCGCTTCCGCTCCCTCTGGACGGCCCAAAGTGAGAAGATCACCATGCCGGCAACGAAGAGCATGGTCCCCCACAGGTAGAGGGTCCATAACTGCCCGAAGGTCTCGACGAACTCGGTGCTCACCGAATCCTCATCCACTCCCCCCGTTACCAGGTATCCAACCGCCCGGATCGTGTGGTTGCCCGGCGGATAGTCAGTCGTTCTGAATGACCATGCAAAGGGAGCCTCACTATCTGTGTAGACGAGCTCGCCATTCAGGTAGAATTCGACTCGGTCGACATCATCTGCGTCCCTCACGCTTGCCGAGAACCGTCCCTTTATTCGACCGCTGATGCTCGTTCCGGCATCCCGACTCAGCCTCAGCTCCAGTGCGTCGCATGAAGCGGCCATCGCCATCGCGACTGCAAGGGCAAGGATCACAACTCGAGGCCGCAAGCCTATCCCGCGAATCTGGTGGATCTAACCTCCCTGAAGTATCTTCTTCTCACCATCAGGCTCCAGGCAGCCATGCCCGAGATCAGCAGGGTCGCCGTCACGACAAGCCACTCCACCAAGTAGACCCAGAAAAGGGCGGAGTTCTTCAGTCGAACCGCCTCCTCCTCGGCCCTCCCAGCAGCCGCGATCGCCTCCAGGGTCTTCTCCAGGGATTCCGCGAACTGCTGATCGATGTAGAGGACCTCGGCCTCCCTGCGAAGGGAGTCTACCTCATCGAGCATCTCCCCTATCGAGGCCGGGTTCGCCCCGAACCTCTCCACGAACTCGAACATCGAAATCAGAAGCCCTCTCGCTATGTCAAGGTTGAGCAGCCCCTTCCTCGCTGCGTGGAGAATCTCCATCTCCTGAGGTACCCTCTGCCCGGCCAGGTAGAGCATGAGGTTGTTGCAGAAATCGCCGTAGTACTCCCAGCGGCTGAAGGCCTCCCCCCAGCCAAAGGTCCAGTCAGGCGTAAAAGCGAAGGACCGCCCCTTCCCCACATCCCCGACAACCATCATCGGGTTCTCGCCGCCCGAGGCAATTCTGAACACGGCAAGCTCGGTTGCCCAAGGACGAACCGCGACTCCGTTCGAGCCACCAAAGCCGATCGTCCCGATGCCTTTCCACGGAATGCTCGAGAGGAATTCGTTGTCAAGCTGGAGGATGTGTGCAAAGCCGGAGCCCGTCGTGTAGGGCAGACAGTCAACGGGGAGGACGTCGGCCACGACGGTGGCCTGCCAGCCACCCATATGGTAGCTCTCATGGCCCCCGGCCATCATCAGGGCCAGGCCCTCGTCCCTGACCGAACGGGCGAACCAGTCGATATGGCTTGCGGCGAACACAAACAAGGTGGAATCGCTGAGGATCACGACATCCGTCCCGTCGACCAGCTGTCTGAAAGTCCTCGGCATGTACAGCCTTATGGCCCGCTTGATCATCTCGGGTCCCTGATAGCCGAAGCTGTCGCTCGCCACAACCTGAGACGCTATCACGGGGGTCGCATCGACCAAAGGCTCGATGCGCATGAACATGTAGGGAGTCAGGTAGTTGACAGATATGGCGTCTCCCGTGTACAGAACCCGGACCTTTCCATTCGCCCCTTTTCTGGGCTCCATTGCCTGAATCGTAGGTGTCAGTAGGACTAGGGTGGCGAGGATGGCACAGAGCATTGCCTCCCCGTACGTACCGTCACCCGGACATCTTCTCGAACCCAACCGGCCTACCGTTGGCCATCCTGACAATCCTCTCGGCCCTCCCTGCGATCGCCTGCTTGTTGGTCCCCATGACCACGGTAATCCCCTTCTCGGCGTTGAACCTCTTGAGAACACCGATGACGCGAAGGGCCTCGCTCTCTCCGAGACCGGATGTCGGTTCGTCGCAAACCAGCAGCCCGGGGCCGTTCGCGATGCTCTTGGCAAGCGTGAGGAGCCTCGCCTCCAGGGTGGACAACCGCCTTGGGAGGGCCGTGTCCTTTCCCTCCAGTCCCACCTCGCTCAGTATGCGGTTGGCCTTGCTGTCCGCCGCATCGGCACCCACCCCGGCCAAGGTCAGGGAAAGGGCTATGTTCTCGTATGCAGTAAGGTTGGGTATGAGGCTGAGCCCTTGGGACAGGAAGCCGATGTGGCGCAGCCGGAGCTGGGCAAGAGCATCCTCAGGGACATCCGTGATATCCTTGCTGCCCAGGTACACCCTCCCCGATGTGGGTCGTGAAAAGCACCCCAGGATTGAAAGCAGAGTCGTCCAACCCGATCCTGTCGGGCCCAGGAAGGACACGAACTCGCCGGCCGCGATGTTGAGGCGGATGGGACCCAGAGCGGAGACCTCGATGCCACCCATATCGTAGGTCTTCCGGACGTCCACCAGCCTAACTGCCAACTCTTTGCCCAATGCCGAGGCCACCTGCCAAGCTTCATCTTCGACCATGGAGTCTGAGATACTCCTCGCAGGCGAGGATGCCGTAGCTGGAGGCCAACCCTCCCAAATATGGACGAAGCTCCCCATCCAATTCGACCCGTTCCTGGAAGAAGGCACCGAAAGCATCCATCTCCCTGCGAACTACGAACTGGGAATCGAGAATCCATGAAAGGCCTCGTTCGGCCATGTCCAGATAGGCGGACTCCTTAGTGGCTTCGCACAACCTGAGCCAGATCAACACGAACATGGCAGTTGCAACTCCATCCGGCTCTGCATTGCACATCCTCGGGCCCTCTGGAAGGAAACTCCTACAGAGGAATCCCTCCCCATCCTGCAGCTCGCCCGCCAGAAGGGCGGATCTCTGCAGCGCATTCAAGATCTCGGACTGGGTTCCCCGCTTGCCATATGCCATGAGAAGGGGGGCGAGATGCCAGTACACGCTGCGCAGGGAGATGCATCCCTCAGGAACCCCTTCATCCCTCTCCATCCGCGGGGCCAGCATGCACGAGAACCACCCGGAAGGCTCGAATGAGGACAGCAGCCCCTGAATCTGATCCTGCAGCACCGAGGCGTGGGCCTCCTCCCTGGTCAGGTCATGTAGCCTAAGGAAGGATCCCTCATCCACGATATGGCTCCGCGGCCATCCGAATACTCCCTTGTCAGCGAGATACAGATTGAGGTGAGTGCCCCCGCCCCTGTAGGCCCTTCTGAGGAACCAGTCACCCGCCTTCTTGGCGGCATCCAGATAGCATGGGGCCCCGGTCGCCGCATAGAGATCCAGAAGACCGACAACGCTCTGGTAGTTCGCGGCCACCGAGAGCGGCTGGTCCCCTCCAAGCCACGGTCTCCAGAGGGATCCTGCCTCCTCCCCGTCCTCCTCCGTGCACTGAATCCACCTGAGATACCTGCCTCCCAATACTGCGGAATCTTTCCACGTCTGGTTCCCGGTTCTGCCGTACAGCTTCAATAGAGCTCTTATCGCCTCCGATGTCTGCCATGCCTGAGGATCCAGGGTGAGCTTCCTGGCCTTCGCATCATATCGGGTCCTGAAAGCTCCTAGGTTCGGGTCACCGGAATCGGTGATCTGGCAGGATTTGACCAGCCACCTGGCCGCCATCTTGGAGGCTTGATCAACTCTCTTGGCTTCGATCATCGCATAGCCTGCCGAGTCTCGGGGGTCGTAACCAAGGACTCCGCGGGGAAATATGTATTGTCATGCAGATCGTGCGGACCTTGCCGGATCGCTGAGGCCGGCCAGCTCAACGCTGGAACACCAGGCCACGGGGACGAGGAAATCCTCCTCGGAGAGCCCGTCATGTCTGCCCCTCACGGATCTGACGGATTCTTCCTCGCTCCATGCCTCGTGCTGGCCGTGGTCGGCGAGAACAACCAGCGCCCCCTCTGTCAGGGCAACTGCTCGGGCGAGGCTCGCGAGTCTGCGATCCGTGTCCTGCACGGCATTGCCGGCCCTCCCACCGTATGGCCCGGCGGCGTGCCCGGCCTCGTCGATGTCCAGAAACTGTATCAAGGCAAAGGCCGGTCGACGTCCCCGGACAAGCTCCAAGGCCAGCTCGAGGACCTCGGAGTCCTTGTTGGATCTCGCTATGGCCGCGTATCTGGCCTGGTCCGAGAACAGGTGGGCGGGGCTTCCGCTCATCCTTCCTGCCACGCCGGTGGCTAGCCCTGATTCCGCAAACACCTGGAAGATGGTCTCAGCGCGAAGAGGGTCGGTTTTCTCCGAGACGCCATGGACGACCTGGGAAGCACCGGTCGCCATGGTTGCGAAGTTGACCGGCGTCTTCGGCGGTGCTACCGCTCTGATCTGCGTGGCGTGGTGGGCGAGCATCGACTGCAAAGTCGGGCACCTAGTGCCGTGGATCCTCAACGCCGCCGACCCGAACCCGTCGAAGACCACCGCCACAACCGACCTCGGACGGTCCATGGTCTCAGGCAGTTCCCGCAGAGGCGGGCTTTCGCACGAATCCGGTTGTCTGAGGCCGAATACCTCGGATATGGTCGGGGCAAGAAACCTCATGTCAACGGCGGTCATCTGCCCAGCCCGTTGGGGAACCAGATAATATAAATGGGACCGCGCGTGCCGACTTCCTGATGGGTAGAGGGATTCAGCCCGGCCCTCTTGATGGACGGTGCTACGCTCTGTACCTGGGTGCTCTGTCTCTTTGGATATCCCTTGCATTCCTGGCCCCCATGATGGCTTCCAGGCCCTGCACTAAGCCGCTGTCGGTGCTCGTCTACTCCGTCTTCTCGGCTGTCTGCCATCAGATACCCGCAAGATGCCTTGCCATCGGAGGCGAGCCCATGGCAGTCTGCTCCAGATGTGCATCGCTTTACCTAGGTGTCTTGGCGACCTCGATCATCTATCCCTTCACGGGGCGAAGGTCGGCCCCGCGAGCGAGATTTCTGTTGCTGGCTGCGACCCCTCTTGTGCTGGCGGAATCGGGCCTGGTCCCGGTGTCGGCTGGGGAGCGGGTGTCGGAGTGCCTGCCATCTGTCTGCTCCGCATTCCGAGGAATGCAGATCATTAGATGTCTCACATCCTTATAAAAATTGGCCCGGGACCTTCGCCTTCGGCCTGGGGCTGGCCCACTTCCTTGGAGAAGCCTACCGACCTGATGCGAGGTGCCTCCGGACCAACCAAGGCCTTCATGAGCGGTCCTGCTACTGGCATCAGAAGCACTTTTCTTCACCGATTCGTCCCGCCATCCATGGACCTCAGGGGAAGGGATTTCCTGGAAGTCACTGATTTCACCAGCAAGGAGCTATCCGGCCTGATCGATCTCGCCACGAGGCTGAAGAAGGAGAAGCGTCTTCGGAGCGACCTGGCAGGTAAGAGCCTCGGCATGCTCTTTGCCAAGACCTCCACGAGGACGCGGATCTCCTTTGAAGTGGGCATGACCCAGCTCGGGGGACACGCCATCAGTCTGAGGTGGGACGAGACCAACTTCGTCAAGGGCGACATCGAGGATGAATCCAGGGTGATGAGCAGGTATTGTGACGGGATAATGGCGCGGCTGTTTCGGCACGATGATATGAGGAGGATAGCCAATGCCTCCGACAAGCCGGTCATAAACGGCATGGACGACGATCACCACCCCTGCCAGGCCTTGGCAGACGTGATGACGATCATGGAGGCAAAGGGCCACCTGGATGGCGTCCGGATCGGGTGGATAGGAGACCCCACCAACGTGTTTCTATCCCTTGCTCAAGCCGCCGACCTGCTTGGGATGGACATGGTCTTGGCGGCGCCGGTCGGCTACGACCCGAAACAGGAAACCGGGGCACAGGTCGTACGTGATCCCAGGAAGGCGGCGGAGGAAGCCGATGTGTTGGTCACGGACACATGGGTCTCCCTGGGCCAGGAGGCCGATAAGGCGAAGCGGATGAAGGATTTCAAGGGATACACCATAGATACCCGAATTCTGTCACTGGCCAGGCCCGATGCCATCGTGCTTCACTGTATGCCGGCGCAGAGAGGCTATGAGATAGCGTCCGAGGTCATGGATTCCGCCCAGTGCCTCGCATTTGAAGAGGCCGAGAACCGACTCCATACGACCAAGGCGCTTCTGCTCAGTCTGCTCTGATCTGGCGGCCCAGAAGCCCCGCGAGCACCACGAGCGGGATTCCGATCAATGGCAATGGGCCCTCGTCCACGGAGAGCCTTGACCTGACATACAGCCCTTCGGCGCTCTGGATGGTGACTCCGTTGTAGGACCATGTTGCGTCGGATCCACTCCATGCACCGGCGTTCGACTCCACTATACTGCCCGGCATCGTGACCCGGAACTTGAAGGTCATCGTCTGCAACAGTAGCTGGGTGAAGGGGTCTGAAAGGTTGAGGTAATCCTCTTCGCCGAGTGCCTGATCAAGTCCTGAGAGGTTAGCCTGAAGCGTATACTCTGTGTACTCCGGGTACCTGGTCACATCGATCGAAAGATCCTCAGAGCCTACCCTGGTTTCATTGGTCTTGATGTAGACCCAGCCCTCCTCCGTCCATATGGTTGCATTTTGATAGTCGAAAGTGGTGAAGTTAGCCCAATCGCTCATGTTGAAGTAGGCCTCCTGGACGCCGATGATGGCGAAACCCGTGGCGGAGCCATCGGGATGGACCGTCATGTCACTCTCCATCTTCAGGCATCCAAGGGCAAGCGACGAGATGATGGTCACGACTACTGCCGCAGCGATGCTATCTTCCCTCAATCTCCTACCCGTCTATGGGGATGTCTTGGATTATTTAAAGGTTGGTGGGACTGTCTTCGAGTTTGTCGAAGAATGCTCACTGTGGTCGAGTCTTTTCGCATCATCACAACCGGTTTCCACGATATATTTTTATCAACTCCTAACCGGGTCGGTAGCGGGTGAGCCCGACGTACTGTCGGTTCTGCGGAAAGGACATTCCGGACGACTTCTCGTTCTGCAGTCACTGTGGAAGGCCGGTTGCTGCTGCCGAAGGCAAACAGTACCTGCTGTATCCGATCAGGCTGGATGCAGACTTCCTCTTGGAATCGAAGAGAACCGAACTCGTCGTGAGGATCTTCTACGGAATCGTGCTGTACATCGTCCACTTCTTCTGGTCGTTCGTTGCTGGCTTTGCCTTCGTGCTGCTGTGGCTTCACATCCTGGTCTTGGGCCGTAAGCACAAAGGCCTCTGGGAATTCCTTCTCGGCTTCCAGAGATACACGACCAGAATGCAGTCATACCTTCTCTGTCTCACCGACGAGAGAGCGCCGATGTCCGGCAGATAGCCATCCGTTCCCGGAACGCTCGCCTCCAGGTCCAGCGAGCCTTCTGGGGCAAGGCTGCCCCGGTTTTCGACACATCCAAAGCCTCTCATCGGTCGCTGCCATTCTGTCTTTCGACGGCAACCTCACCACGATCGGGCTGGTGGCCTTTCCCCCACATGCACGCATCGGGCGGGTTGCCGGCCCTTCAACTGGAGGGATACCGGCCGTACTCGTGTGCCGCAGCGATCATTGTGCGGACGTTTTCCAGCGGGGCTCTGGGGATGTTGTTGCCGTCCATGAGGATGTACCCCCCGCCACCAGCGACCGACTCGATGCATCTCCTCGAGGCCTCCTCGACCTGAGCTGGTGTTCCAGTCGCCAAGAGGATCGGGCTGACATTTCCGATCAGTACGCATTCCTCGCCGATGATCTCCTTTGCCCAGAGAGGATCGATCGGATACCCAAAGTCCCACTGCTTGGGGCGGAACAGCCGCTTCACGGTGGGTATCAAGTGTGCAACATGTCCGCACATGTGGACTCCGCTGACCTTTCCCCTGCTGAATCTATCCACGATCCTGCGTTGGCACGGGGCGACGAATTTCTCGTACATGTCGGGCGAGAGCAGCTGGCATGAGTCGTCCGCGAAGGCCCAGGACTCACGCGGTTCATCCGCGACGCCATCCTCGAGCATCCTCTCCTTGATCCATGCGATCTCAGTTTCGGTGCAAAGTTTTAGGAGCCTTCTGACCACCGAGGGATCCGAGTACATTGCCCGTACGATCTGCTTGGGGGCGACCAACTGGGTTGCGAGGGTGAAGGGTCCGTCGCAGCTGCCCCCCACCCTCACATCCATCTGGTCTCCGAGCTCCCTCCTGAATATCTCGCAGTACTCGAAGCACTTCGCCATCAGGCCGTCCCTGCGGGCATCCGGGACATGGAGATCGTCAACCTTCCGGATATCGTCGAGCAGTGGAGACCTTACCATTGCCACGTCGTGCTCGGGGAAGACCACCTCGCATCCGAACGCGCTCGCTTCGACCGTGTTGTGAAAATTGGGGGCCATTCCCCCTACGCCTTCGACATCGTGGTCGAAGTTCTTCAGCATGAAGGCGGTGTGCATCAGGTTGCCCACGATTTGTTTCTTCGGGTCAAGAAAGTACTCCCGCATGCTGATCGGGTGGAACCTTTCCGAGAACCTGTAGTTCGTCGATAGCAGAACCGGCACCCTGTCAGGTTCCTCGAATCGCCTAGCCTTGCCGATTCTGTCTGCCGAGGCCTGGAATCGCCCCTGGTAGCGTTGAATCTTCAGATACTTCTTCACCTCGATCATAGCCCAGTGGCGTTCAAGACTTCCAGAAATATGCTCCCCCGTTGAGTTCTTATTCCATTTGAACCGGTGGCTCTGCCCTCCGCGGAGGAGTGTGCGGGCGATCGTCGAGGCTAGCCTTCTTCCGGATTCTTCCAGGGTATCATAGGCTTGCCTTCGGCCAAGCAAGAGATATCAACTAAACGTCTCAGCAAAGTTCCGGTCGGATCGTCTTTGGAGTCGATCGATGCCAACTGCAGGATTGGCCCTGAATCGGTTCCCGTCGCTGGAAGGGAATTCACGGCGGACGTGCTCAAGGCGGAAATGGATCAGGCAAGCATAGACAAGGCCGTCGTTTACCACAGCCTCGCACGAGAATACGATCCGGTGACCGGAAACGAACAGCTGATGCAGGTGTTGGCGCGGGAACCCAGGCTTCTGCCGGCATGGGTCATCCTTCCCCAACACACAGGGGAGGTTGGGGATCCCCGGGCCCTGGTTGGCCAGATGCTTGAGGAGAAGGTCGTAATCGCCAGGATGTTCCCCAAAGACCATGGTTTCTCTCTTTCGGAGTGGTCATGCGGCGCACTGCTCTCGACGCTGGAGGATCGAAGGATGCCGCTCATGATAGACTTGGAACAGACAACCTTCGATCAGATCTCATCCATCTGCACAGACCACCCCGATCTTCCGCTCATACTTTCGGATGTTGCCTATAGATCGGATAGATACATCTACCCGTTGCTCGAGTCCCATTCAAACCTCTACATTGAAACCGCGCGCTACCAGACCCATCGCGGGATCGAATCCATCTGTGACAGCTTCGGCCCCCGCAGGTTGATATTCTCCAGCCGCACTCCCGAGCTTACCTGCGGCCCCATGGCCATGATGGTCCGGTACGCGAAGATCGCGCCGAAGGACAAGGAGATGATCCTCGGCGGGAATCTGGCGGAATTGATCAGGAGGCTCCGTGGGTGAGCAACCTAGTCGATCTTGCGAACAGAGGGCGTCCCCTTTCGGAAGCCCGGATCATCGACTCCCATGCCCACATGGGGCCTTACCGTTGTTTCCACATTCCGTACAGCGATCCGGAAGGTATGATCGTTGCAATGGATGCTCTGGGCATTGAAACCTGCATCGTCGGTGCGAATGCCGGCATAGGGCCTGACTTCAGGAGAGGGAACGACATCGCCCGAAAGGCCGCGCTGGATTTCCCCGGCAGGTTCCTTGGAGCCATCTGCCTGAATCCGAACTATCCCCAGTCAATAGTGTCGGAGATCGAGCGGTTTGACGGGTCTGGCGTGATGAAGGCCATCAAGCTCCATCCCTCTGCTCACGACTACCCCGCGGACGGGGAGCATTACAGGACGGTTTACGAGGTCGCCGGGAAGAAGGGCCTCCCCGTGACCACCCATACATGGTTTGGCGACAAGCGATGCAGCCCGAAGATGTACGGAGAGCTGGGGCGTGAGTACCCCGAGACGAAGTTCGTGTTGATCCACTCAGGCGGGACTAGGAGTGCCGTGGGGGAGGCGGTCGAAGCCGCCCGAAGCAGCGATAACGTCTGGCTCGACACGACGGGGTCCATGACCTTCAGGACGGTGGAGCTGCTAGTTGAGGCGCTTGGCAGCAAGCGGATAGTCTTCGGATCGGACACGCCTTTCATAGATCCCATCGCGCAGGTCGGGAAGATCGTCTACGCCCCGATCTCGGAGGAGGCCAAGCTCGACATACTCGGCAGGAACGCTAGGGAGCTTTTCGGCCTTGCCTCCCCCAGTCAGGGTCAATGCCCCTCGCCGCGATAGCAGGCGACTGAGCCGGGGCTTTCCTCTATCTCGACTTCCTCCAACCCGCTCAACTCCTCATTGAGGCGGTTGAAGAAGTACTCGGCCAAGGACTCCGCGGTGGATGCCGGGATGGGAAGCATTGCCACGTCGCGGGAAGGTAGCTCATAGAACCGATCTGCCATGATGATCCTCACCTGTTCTCCCCGGGACTGCACCGTGATGTCGGCTGCGAGCTGTGGAACGATCATCTTGTGGTCAAGGTCACCGCATATAGCGAGAACGCGTTTCACGAGTGCGTGGAAGTCGATGATGATTCCGGTCCGGCCGGGTTCCCCTCGCACTCTCACCCTGACTTTGTAGTTGTGGCCGTGCATTCTGCCGCACTTCTCGTGGCTCACAAGGAAATGCGCCGCGCTGAATCTGAGGCACGGTTTGCAGACATATATCGAGTGCATTCACATCGCCTAGACCGTCTTGTAGGCCTTCAGGTAGATTCCGTCAACTCGTGAGAGCCACCTCAACACCACATCATCCATGGCCTTGACCGCCTTTGCCTCATCCCCCCCGGTCAGGTCAAGGAGGCAGAATGCCCTCACCCGCTCAGGGATTGGGGGCGATCCGGTCAGACCCATGTTAACCCCGAAGTGCATCGTACAGGATGTTGGGTTCGCGGCACAGACGCCGACGTTCAGCTTCCCGTCCTTGATGTAGATATCCGTGCCCCGAACCGTTGCCTCGGCTCCCATTCGGCTCACCTCGGAGGCCAGTTCGTCGGCCAGCAGGGCCTGAAAAGCGTACATCAGCGATAGCTGGCTGCCTATCTGGGGGAACTCGGCGATGACGTGTAACAGATCGGGCCCGCTGATCCTGGCGCCCTTCTGCCACCCAACTCGCTCAGCCTGGTCCCTGATGTTCTCCAGCTTGACGTCCATGGGTCCCCTCCAGATCACCACGAGGTTGCCATACGAGTCAGGACCAAGGATGTCAGAGAACCAGAGATGGTTGACCTCATCCCCTGCGTAGGTATGTCTAGCGCTCCATCTGAATAGCGTGACCGGGAAGTATGTGCCGACTCTGCAGAGGCCGTGTCTGGTCGGTGCCATCAGATCTCCCTCTCAATCTCACAGACGGCGTCGTGCTTGTGGATCGACTCGAAGGTCTTGGCCCTTATGGTCGTCTTACCCGAAACGCCCAAAGCCCGAGCCTTTTTCAGGCAGTCCCGGGCCAGATCTTCAACGAACTTGGGATTGGCAAACATCCGCTCCACCAGGTACCTCTCATCCTCACCTTTGACGACCATGTATGTGGGGCTGGAGAAGCAGCTGTCGCAGATGTCCGCCATATCTCTAAGCTCTATCGCTGCTTCAAGCCCCGTTTCGATCCCGAATGTCAACTGGGCCCGCTGGATGTGTGACTTGCCGCCAGTCAGGTCGAGGCTATGAGGGCACAGAGTGTTGCCCAATGCGGTGACCTCCAGATACTTTTTGAACCCGCCGTCTCTGGAGACCTTGACGAGGATGTCATAGGACTCATAGGTTCGCTTCCCGGAGACCGGGGTGGCTCTCGGGATCAGAAGATGGGTCTTGATCCTGACCTCGCCGCGCAGGTAGTCGTGCCGCCTGGCTATGCCTTGGAGGATGTCGTAGCCCACCTTCTCCAAACTGGGGTCTCTGTGCTTCCGGGAAACCACATCATTGATGGTCTCGATGATCCGAGACATGTGGATCCCCTTTCTGTCCTCTTGCAGGTCTATGAAGACGTCGATCAAAGGAAGGTGGAACAGAGTCTGGCCGTCCCGCTCTATCTTCAGGTGAGTCCTGACGTTCTCCACGCCGACTCTGTCTATCCTCTCCATGACCCGAGGTTTCCTGTCCTGGGTCTGTTCTCCGTTGGCCATTCGAACCGCCTAGGGCAGATCTATGAACCTGTGTGTCTGCAGGGAAAGCGTGATATCATCGGGTTGTAAATGCTTCGCAGCCGCCTGTGTCAGCCGAAACAGCAGATCGGGGGATGGCCTCACTACGGGTCCCACAGGCGTGACGGGTTGGATTGCCAAGGGACAGTCCAGAGCCGCGAGCCTGCTGGATATGAGATCGATGGTGTGGGGCCTGCTGGACGCGGTCACCACGACCTTGGCGAAGGTGGCTGCCCCGCATGCCTTCAGCAGCCTGATGCTTTCGATCTCACGATCAACAAGCTTCGACCACGGCCGGGCGGCCTGGGACGATCTATCTTTGATATCGACGCACGCGGAATCGAACAGCTCAGCCACCCCGGAAAGCTTCGAGGGAAGCGAGCCATTGGTCTCCAGGTACAGTTTCCTTCCGCGGTCCCTAAGCTCGCATGCCAGGCATCTGAGGAAGGACGGTTGCCAAAGAGGTTCTCCCCCAGTGATGCTTACGGAGTGCACGTCCCGGGTCGACAGCTTCTCGACCACCCCCGCGATGAGGCGGGGGTCCGCCGGGTTTGGTGCCTGGGCAAACTTCTTGCTTCCCGGACGGAGTTCCAACCGGACTTCAGGCATCTTCAACAGCTTGGCGTGCGGGGAATCACAGAACACGCATCCCTCGGTGCCCATCTCGCCAGATGCGAGATTGCATCCAGCAAACCTCACAAAGACCTGTCTCTTCCCGTAGCAGCTGCCCCGAACGCTGCCGCCCTCCCCCTGATAGCTGGAGAAGACCTCGCAGACATAGCCTCTCTCCATCAAGCTGGCTCGACCTCGTACAAGGTGGGGTCCGGGATGCCGGCCGACCGGAACCCGCGACTTCTCAGTATGCAGCTTTGGCAAAGGCCGCAGTGGATCGGCCGTTTTCCGTCGAATCCCTTCGGCTGGTAGCACGAGCAACAGAATTCGATTGGCACTCCCAACTTGGCTGCCAGAGCCACTATCTCGGATTTGGTCAGGTCGGCAAGAGGGGCCAGAACCCTAACCCTGTGGGCAAGTACGGCATCTCTCAGGACGAGGTTGAAGCTTTCAACGAAATCCTCAGAGTTGTCTGGAAAGGTTTGGGCTTCTTCCCTGTTGAATCCCACTATCAGGTCGACGTTTCGCATCTGGGTCTCTGCGTAGCATGTGGCCATCGACAACATGACGAGGTTCCTGGCCGGAACCCATGCAGCCTTGGTGGCCAGACGATCAGGGCCATCTACCCCCGGCGGGATGGCCCTAGATGGGTCCACAAGCGCCGAGCTCGCGCGGGCAATGGAACGCAGCGGGTCCAATTGGATGACGATGTTCTCCACACCGGCCATGCGGGCGACCGATCTCACGCACGGAAGGCCGACTGACTCCTCCTTCGAGCCATACGAAAACGTGATCGACTTGACTTGGCGATATCCTCTTGTCATTGCCCACCACAGGGCGACCGCGGAATCTAGTCCCCCCGAAAAGAGGACCAGTGCAATCGCGTCAGAAGCGGGCATTGGCCTGTCATCCCTAGGAAGTATCCCTACTCCATGCTGATAACTTTGCCTGGTGGGAACGAATGCCCGGGAAACCTCCCACCGATTCGGCCCAACCATTTCGGGTGGAACTCGCCTATAGCCCGCCCCTTCTCATCAGGTCCTTGATCTGGGGTCGGAGAAGGCCCACGGCGAGGAGCAGCACGATCGGAAAGCAGAAAACGATCACGATGAGGAATATGTTATCCAGCACGGTGAGCTGGCTGTCTCGAATCATCTGGTAGGCCAGGATGGCGAAGAAGGGTGCGGATATTATGAGAAAGACGCTGATCACTACCAGGTATACGGTGACAAGGGGCCTCCTCAAACAATCTACCTCTGGGAAGGGAAAAGGGGTGCAACGTGTATGGGCCTAATGAATATAAAGATTACTTGGGCGTTTGGGGTTGGGTTCTGGCCTGGGATCTCGGCTTCGGTGACTGGCTTCGCCTGGCCGCGAATCAGCCTGCGTGAAGGCGGAGGAAAACCTCTTGACCGTCATTCAACGCCTGCGACCTGCGACCGGCTGTCACATTTATAGATCAAGTGGGAAGGACCGTCCAAGGTGATGCCATGATAGTGATCCTGACCGGAGTCCCGGGATGCGGCAAGGGAAAGGTCATCGATATCGTCCGGAAGAAGATGGAGGTATCCGTATTGAACTTCGGGGACTTCATGTTTCGAATCGCCAAGGAGTCCGGCATAGTCAAGGACAGGGACGACATGCGGAAGAGAATCAGCATCGAGGTCTCCCGTGCCATGCAGAGGAAGGCGGCCGACGCGATCTCCTCCGAGATAGCCAAGCTCGGTGAGAACGTTATCGTGGACACCCATTGCACCGTCAACTCGCCCGCCGGGTACTTCCCCGGGCTTCCGTTCGAGGTTCTGCAGAGGCTGAAACCCCATGCCATAGTGGTGAGAGAGGTCAACCCGGCTTCCGTGGTCGAGAGGCGGAACAAGGATCGATCCAGCGGGGTGAGATCGAAGAGGGATGAGGAGGAGGTCTCCGCAATCGCCATTCAGCAGGATCTGAACCGCTCCTATGCCGCCAGCTACTCTGCCATATCAGGAGCGACCCTGAAGGTCGTCGTTGATCGCGATGTGGAGGACTACGTGTACCAGAACGCGGAGATTGCGGCCCAGGCAGTTCTGGATGTCTTCGAGCTCAGATGACGAGGGTGTTATCGGGCGAGATCCCCTGCTTGCCGCTTATCCTCTCTGCCAGCTCCTGTTCGGTCATCTGCACGCCCGCCTTCCTGAAGTACGGAAGAAGGGTCTCCATATCTCTGAAAAGCAGGTTGACGGCCTTCGGGTTATCCGTCACGGTGCCTTGGGAGAAATCGATTAGGACCGGGCCTTCGTCACTCATCAGAATGTTGTATGCCGAGAGATCACCGTGAACCATTCCCGCTTTGCGATAGAGGGCCTCGTAGCTTGCCACGACGGATTGGAATACAGGTAGCAGTTCAGTGCACTCGATGTCGATCAGCCTCGGGGCAGGAAAGCGCTTCCTCTTGATACACTGCATAATCAGGACGTTCTTCCGGAAGGCGATGGGGCGGGGACACTTGCATCCGGCCTCGTATGCCGCCCCGAGGTTGCGGAACTCCCGTGAGGCCCATGAGCATATCACCTGTCTCCTATTCCGCCCGAGCTTCCCGAATCGAGGGTCCCCCTGCAAGTACTGCCACATGCTTCGGAAATCGGATGTGGCGATCCTGTAGATCTTCAGGATGACGACCCGGCCCTTGGACTCCGCCAAGTGGATGCAGGCTTCCTTACCCATCTTTATGCAGCCGTGGACGGCTGAGATCTTGCCCGTGTTCAGAAGATCGTATATCACCATGAGCGTTGATGCATCAAAGACCTCGCTGAAGATCTTGAACTCGTCGATGTCCCTCTCAAGCCTTTCCTGCTTGAGCTGGTCAAGCATCATCTTCTTCTCGAAACGGTATAGTCTTCCCCTAGGCAAGTTTCCACTTCTGACATCTCTGGTTCGGGGCCTTCTCTTTAGTCTTCCCTAGGAGGCAGGCAGCATCTCGGGAAGCATTTAAACCGCCGCCAGACGATAGGGGAACGTGTCCGATGATCAGACCGACCACGATCTCCGGCTTTCCTGGTTGGTTGAGGAGATAAGAAGGAAGCGAAGCAGGGTCGTCGGCTTCCAGATGCCTGATGGGCTGAAAAGGTACGTTCCGTGCATCAGGAAGAGGATCGAGGGCGAAACCGATGCCCTGCCCATCTTCTGCACCGAGCCATGTTTTGGCGGATGCGACCTGTCAAGATCCCTGCCGGACCTGGGCTGCGACCTCATCGTACACATGGGCCACTCAAGGATGGTGGGCGACGGAAGGGTGCCGGTGGTGTACGTTCCCTGCTTCTCTCGCACATCCTCGGTTGAGGCCCTGAAATCCCGTATCGCCCAGATACCTGTCTCCAATATCGGCCTAGTGTCAAGCCTCCAACACTGCCATGAGCTTGGTGGCATCGCCTCTCTGTTGCGAGGGAAGGGCTGCCAGGTCTACGTGGGGAATCCCAGCCCCAGAACGGAGTGCAAGGGACAGGTACTGGGATGCGACTTCAAAGCGGCTCGAGACATCATGGACAAGGTCGAATCCTTCCTGTACGTTGGGGGAGGCAACTTCCATCCCCTGGGGGTGGCCCTGGCAACGAAAAGGGAGGTTCGAGTAATCGACCCCTATTCGCAGGAATACCGAGAGGTCGACAGGTTGAGGGATACGACCTTAAGGAAGCGGTTTGCCCAGATTGAGAGGGCCAGAGAGGCCAGAGACATCGGTCTCCTCGTCTCGACAAAACCCGGGCAGATCCGGGTATCTGAAGCATTGAACTGCAGACAAGCTCTCCGGTCTGCCGGATTTGATGCAGTGATGCTATCAAGCGATCATCTCGACCCATCCAGGCTCGTCCTGTACGATCTGGACGCCTACGTGAACTTCGGGTGCCCCAGGATGGCTGTGGAGGACTGTTCACTCTTCCCGAGACCTGTGCTCACCCCACCCGAGGTCGAGATCCTGTTGGGCACAACGAGCTGGGAGGACTACCGACCAGATGAGATTGAGGAAGAGAAATCTTGAGATGGTCCTGTCGGGACTTCTCCGCCATCCCAGCCCCAGCGCTGGCCTCGAACAGTACGATCTTCCCCCAGGCGTTGCAGCGCAGATAATCTTCGTCGCGTGGAGCAACGGCCATGTAGAGGGACGGCGTGTATGCGATCTGGGGTGCGGCACCGGCATCCTAACCGTGGGGGCTGCCCTGGCCGGTGCGAGGCAGGTCTGCGGAGTCGATCTTGACCCGGTCGCTCTAGAGGTCGCCGGAAAAAACATAAATAAGGCGGAGGAGGCCTCAGGCCTTCAAATCGGCGACAGGATAGAGCTGAAGGAAATCGACGTGGCGGACTTGGACGTTCGAACGATAGGCGCGTTCGACACCGTGATCCAGAACCCCCCGTTTGGAGTCCAATCCAGATCATCTGACCGGGTTTTCATAAGGAAGGCGCTGGAACTTGCACCCATTGCATATTCCCTTCATAAGGGCAATCGAGAGGTCCAGATCTTCGTCGCTGGGTATGTTGAAAGCCTTGGGGGGGAGGTCGACTCCAGGATGAGCGTGGATGTGCGAATACCCCACCAGTTCCCCTTTCACAAGAAACCGGCCCGCGTTGTTGCCGCCGACCTTTACCTGATCCGGAGGAAACAAGATGCAGAAGAAGCTTGAGACAGGCGATTTTGTCGTGCCAGGCGATGTCCTGGGCGTGGAAGAGGAATTCATTCCGGGCGACAACACCTTTGTGGATGGCGGCCTCGTTTATTCCTCCGCCACCGGAAAGGTGGAGTTCGACCCTAAGGCGAGGAAGGTCTCCGTGTTTGCTTCGTCCCGCCTGCCGCCCGTCCCCGTCGAAGGAGATGTGGTGCTCGGGATGATCAGTCTGATCAGGGGGCAGTTCGCGCATATGGCAATGGTCGTCATCGAAGGGGAGAAGAACAGGGAGATACCATCGTCCCCAGAGGGGGCCATACACATCTCCCAGGCAAGAAGGGGTTACGTCAAGGATCTCAGCAGCCAGTTCCAGATGGGCGACATAGTCAGGGCCAAGGTCGTGAACCCTCGGAGGGTGCCCGTAATGCTGAGCACGGTCGAGGATGACTTAGGGGTGGTTCTGGCGAAGTGTGGGAACTGCAGGTTACCGTTGGTTGTGAAGAACAAGAGACTGTACTGCGAAGCATGCGACAGCTATGAGAACAGGAAGCTGTCAACAAGGTACGGCAGCAGCCTACTGTAGGTGTCAGAATGGAGATCGAAGTCATCAGTTCTGAGAAGAACCACCTGGAGTTCTACATCGTCGGGGAAACCCACACCTTCTGCAATGCTCTCCGCAGCGTGCTGGTGGACGATCCCGCGGTCAAGAGGATTGCCTACACCATCGAGCATCCGGTGACCCACAGATTCAAGCCTAGGTTCGAGATCGAGACCGTCGGAAGCAAGCCGTCCACCGTCCTCAAACGTGCTTCCAAGAAGCTGGCCAAGATGTGTGATGAGCTTCGTGGTGAATTTGAGAAGGCGCTCGGGTAGACCTCGGAGACTCGTCAAGGCCTCTCTTCTGCGACAATGGCCCACCCCATCAGAGGCATTCCGCGACAAGGATCTCTCCAAGCTAGGGGACGCCCTGCTGAACCTGATCTTCTCGCTGAGTCTTTCACTGTCCAAAGGATGTCCGAGCGGCGGAAAGATCCCCAACCGCATACTAGCGGATGCGCTTCGCTCATGCGCTCATCAGAGCCTGGTCCCTCGCCACAGCGACAAACATCGGAAGGGGGACATCGTTGAGGCTGTGTTCGCATACGCATGGCTGAGCGGAGCCTTGGACGTCGAGGAGGCGGCCGCCCAGATCGCCGGGAAGCTGGACCCGAGCCGATCCCTCCCTGACCCTGAAGGGTATGCCCGAGCGCTGGGCGACCTCATGGACCGGACTCTTTCTGAGATGGGCATCGATGAGGACCTCTGAAGGCAAGACAGGTTTCTGGGAGGTCAAGGAGGAAGTCAGAGTCCTTGGCATAGATGACGGGCCTTTCAAGTTCGGACAGGGCGAGACGGCCTTGCTTGTTGGCACCGTGTTCAGGGGCGGCCTCTGCCTAGAAGGGATAGTGACGACCCGGGTTGACGTTGACGGCGATGACTCAACCGACCAGATAATCCGCATGATATCCCGATCAAGGCACCGAGGTCAGGTGAGGGTTGTGATGACCGATGGGCTAACCTTCGGCGGCTTCAACGTCATGGACGCCCCCAGGATCCATCTTGAAACGGGCCTTCCCCTGATCTCCGTCACCCGATCGGAACCGGACCTGGAGGCCATAGGCAGAGCCCTCGCGAGGTTCCCGGATGCCCCGAAGAGGTGGCAAAGGGTGCAGGAGGCCGGGGCACCCATGGTGCACGTGTATGCCGGATCTAAGAGAAGGGGGCGAGTCTACTTCCAGGCCTTCGGCATAGGCGAGGAAGATGCCCATGCGATCCTGGAGATCACCTCTACTAGGAGCCTGATGCCCGAACCCATTCGGGTGGCCCACATCATCGCATCCGGGGTGGTCAGAGGGGAATCCTACGGAAGAGTATGACCATGACGACTTTTGTGACGACCGATGTCGTGATTCGCACAGGCGAAGGAATAGCTCTTATCAGGAGGCGATTTCCCCCATACAAGGCGTGCTGGGCCATTCCCGGCGGCATCGTGGAGGACAACGAGACCGTCGAGAAGGCTGCAGTCAGGGAGGCCAAGGAGGAAACGGGGCTGAGCATCGGAGACCTAACATTGGTCGGGGTCTACTCAAGGCCGGATAGGGATCCGAGGGGGAGGTCCATCAGTATTGTGTATGCCGCGGGCACGGTGGAGGGCCAACCGGGATCCGGAAGCGATGCCGAGGATGTTTCGTTCTTCCAACCTGACGACCTCCCCGAGGAGCTCGCTTTTGACCACGGCCAGATATTGAGGGACTATTTATCACTTGGGATCAGGGCCAGGCCACGGAAGAGGTAGGGAGATGGAGTTCTGCACTCGGTGTGGGACATTGCTGACTCCTCGGGAGACGGAGGGCAAGAAGGTCCTGCACTGTCCCTCGTGCGGAACATCCAAGGAGATCGGGGCATCCTCCCGGCGTGGATACGTTCTCTCCAGCGCGACGCCGAGCAACGACAACGTGGTCGTTGTGAAGGAGGAGGTCGTACCTTACGCCAAGACCAAGGCGAACTGCAGGAGATGCGGCAATGCGGAAGCCTACTACTACTCGGTCCAGACTAGGGGCGGAGACGAGGCCGAGACCGTATACCTTACATGCACGAAGTGCAAGCACGTCTGGAAGATGACCTCCTAGATCTCCCCTTTCAGAACCCGCTGGCGGTATCTCTCTGATTCCATGTTCTCGAGGCACATGACATCGTCGGGGCCGAGAAACGTCGCGCATCCGTTGAGACTCGACATGAGTCTGACGTAACTTGCCTTCTCCAGTATCTCGGTTCGTCCGATGGCCTCGTTGGCATTCTTGCCGACGGTGATGGCTCCGTGGTTTGCGAGTATCACCACGCGAAGATCCTCGCTCAGCCCCGATAGGGCCTCATTCAGAATGCGTGCAACGCCGGGCCCGGGGGAAGCATAGGGGACAAAGGCCCAGTGTTTCTCCGCAACGCCCAGATACACCACTGAGTCGGGGAACTGAGGCCGAAAGAATTCCCGGGGATCCTTGGAGCAGCACCCCGCCAGGGTGCACGGCGGATGTGTGTGTACGATGAAGTTGGCCTCCGGGCTATGGGCGAAGATGGAGGCATGCATGGGCACTTCTATGGAGGGCCTGTATCTGTCATCCGAGCATCGGACAACGGCCTCACGCAACCGGTCGGGTTCGCGAAGGGCTCTGCTAATGTCAACCTGTATAAAATCGAGGGGCGTGACTTCCCCCAGGGAGCATCCTGACCTCTTTATCCAGAAACTTTCGCCGGACAAGGATCGGGCGGAGGTGTTACCTTCCCCTGCCACGGCGAATCCGAGCCGGAATGCCCGCTTCGATATCCTTGTCAAATCATGGATGATCGTTTCGTCATCAGCCAAGATCCATCCTCCTCACAGCACTTGAACCGCGCACTATTATAGGTGAACTGCCCGAAGACGGTTCCACCCAGCTTTCCATCAGGCCCCCAGGGTTCCCCTTGAGGTCGCCCGCGCCTGATTTCGAAACAGGTATAAGGGCAGCTAACACCTTTGTTGTAGACTTTTGCCTGAGTTGTGGCTCAGCGCGTGGCTGCTTCAGGAGGAGTGCGGGGTGGACGAGGAAGGCGCGGAGAAATGCCCGGAATGCGGGAGCACCAAGCTGGAGGAGGATCCTCTCCGGGGGGAGATCATCTGCTCCAAGTGTGGATACGTCCTCTCCGATAAGCTGATCGACCGCGGGCCCGAGTGGAGGGCTTTCGACTCCGAGCAGCGCAGAGACAGAGAGAGAGCCGGGGCTCCAGCGACGTATTCCCTCCACGACAAAGGCCTTTCCTCGGTCATTGACAGGCGCGATGTCGACAGCTCGGGCAAACGCCTGAGCCCCGAGAAGACGAGCCAGTTCTACCGTCTTCGACGATGGGATTCCCGCAGCAAGATACAGAAGTCCAGGGACAGACATCTTGTGACTGCCCTCAATGATATCGAAAGGATAAGCGGGCTGCTCAACCTTCCCAAGAACATCAGGGAGGCCGCAAGCCTGCTTTATCGGAGGATTGTCGAAAATGGCCTTGCCCGCGGCAGGTCGATAGAGCTGCTCTCGGCAGCCATCATATACATCACCTGTCGACAGTTCCAGGTTCCCCGGACCTTGGAGGAGATCGCTGAGGCCACCAAGTTGGAGAGCAAGGAGATAGGCAGGAGCCACAGGTTCATCTCCCGGCGCTTGGGCATCAAGTTGCCCCCCGTCACGCCGATCAGTTATATACCACGATTCGGCAGCATCCTAGGGGTTCCGCCTCCGGTTCAACAGGACGCCATAGAGCTCCTAAGGAAGGTCCTTTCCCTCGGTCTTAGCTCAGGCAAAGGCCCCATGGGTATCGCGGCCTCTGCTCTGTACATGGCATGCTTGAACGCTGGTTGCAGGAAGACTCAGAGAGAGGTCGCAGAGGCCGCCGGTGTCACTGAGGTCACGATCCGGAATCGCTTCAAGGAGATATCAGAACTCCTCGAACAGGGTGCATAGACTACCTGGGAGATTCCGGCATTCATGTTCCCAGCCCCTGCGACGCGCCCTGGACCTCGGGATCGTCAT
The DNA here is from genome assembly GCA_964452145.1 of Hadarchaeota archaeon (SeqCode). GTDB lineage: Archaea > CAYQAE01 > CAYQAE01 > CAYVLA01 > CAYVLA01 > CAYVLA01. The sequence goes on along the minus strand of CAYVLA010000027.1, from coordinate 3,254 downwards.
TGCCAGTCAGCCATGCGGAGTCACCATGCAGAGTCAAACCCTACAGCGTTTACAAGGGGAAGGGAAGAAAGATAAGAGCAAGCCTGGACTGGTAACTGGACGACACCTATGAAGGCAGAAGATGAGAAAACCCAGATCTGGAGGGATTTCCGCAAGTTCGGCAGGCTCCTTGATTCGCATGGGCTCAACACATCGCACAGCGGCAACCTGAGCGTCAGGCGGGGCGACCGGATCTTCATCACTCGCAGGGGCTCCATGTCAGCCGACATCAAAAGAGGTGATGTCATCGAGACCGGCATATACGAGGACGACAGCGGAATCGTTCTGGCCTCAACCGAGACAGTCGTACACAGAGCCATATACCAGGGGACCTCGGCCCTAGCCATAATACACGCTCATCCGCCCTTTGCCATCGTCCTTTCGCTCTTGGAGAAGGAGATAATCGCCGTCGATGCCGAGGGGGCCTATCATATGCACAAGATCCCGGTGGTGGACCTTAAGGTCCCAGTCGGATCATCAGAGGCGGCCGAGAAACTGCCCCCCGTCCTAAAGAATTACAAAGCCGCAATGGTCAGGTCCCACGGTGTGTTCGCGACAGGCAACATACTGGAGGAAGCCTATATGTGGGTCAGCGTCGTTGACAGCATATCCCGCCTCAGGTACCTAGCCCTCCAGGCCGGTTACAAGGACGAGCACAAGGCCTACGAGAACTGGTAGGTGGATTCGTTGTACTATGCCGGTTTGGACATCGGGACAACCGTTGTCAAGGCGGTGGTCTTCGACATCAGAGGCAAGCAGATTGTGGAGGCCCACCGGGAGTACGATCTGACATACCCCAGGCCCGGGTGGCGGGAGCTTGACTCGGATCTGGTGTGGGCCAAGACAAAGGAGGTCCTACAGCAGGTAGGCTCATGGGAGGGTTCCAGCGACATAGAGGCCCTGAGCGTCTCGGTCCAGGGCGAGGCAGTGACCCCTGTCTCCAGGGACGGACGGGCTCTGGCCAACAGCGTGGTCACCTTCGACAACCGTACCGTCCCGCAGGCGCGATGGTGGGCCTCGGAGATGGGGCGGGAGACGATCTTCGCCATAACCGGCCAGCCCCTGCATCCCATGACGACCCTGAACAAGATCATGTGGTTTCGGGACAACCAGCCCGAGCTATTCGAGCGGGCCTGGAAATTCCTTTGCTACGAGGATCTCTTCTTCTACAGGCTCGGCCTTGAGCCAACCATCGACTATTCGCTTGCGTCCAGAACCATGGCATTCGATGTGGTCAAGAGGAGGTGGTCCGAAACCATGCTGGAGGCAGCCGGTCTGGACCCCGACCTACTTGCCGAGGCGCAGCCTTCAGGAGTTGTTGTGGGAGAGATCGAGTCCGAGGTAGCGAAGGACCTTGGGCTTCCAAAGGGGCTAATGGCCGTAACGGGCGGACACGACCAGCCCTGCAGCGCCTTGGGGGGCGGCATCACCCGCCCCAAGGTAGGGGTTGATTCCACTGGAACAGTGGAGTGCGTCACGACTGCCACCGATAGACCGGTCCTCAACCGGACCATGCTGGAGTCAAACTTTCCGTGCTACTGCCACGTCAAACCCGGCATGTACGTCACCTTGGCCTTCCACTTCGGGGCCGGAGCGGTGCTCAAATGGTATCGCGACAACTTCGCCCAGGACGAGATCCGCCGGGCTCGAGAGGAAGGAGTCAGTGCTTACAGCATACTCGACAGGGAGGCCGCCAATGGGCCGGTCAACGTCTACCTCCTGCCCCACTTCGTGGGCACCGGGACGCCCTACCTGGACCCCGGATCCAAGGGAGCCATCATCGGTCTGACGACATCGACGACCAGGGCCGAGCTGTACAAGGCCATACTGGACGGCATAACCTACGAGACCAAGGTGAACCTGGAGAGGCTGGAACAATCCGGCATAAGGATCGATGAACTCAGGGCGATCGGCGGCGGGGCGGCATCCAAGATCTGGCTTCAGATCAAGGCGGACATACTGGAGAAGAAGATGGTTCGGCTCGCCGTCTCCGAGGCAGGTTGCCTGGGGGCGGCTCTTCTCGCTGCAACGGCAGCCGGCGGGTTCCGGAACCTTGACCAGGCAGTCGAGGAGACCGTGGTGCCCGTGGATGGTTTTCAACCCGAGGCCAAGGCTGTGGACGGATACCGAGAACGATTCCGTATCTACAAGGCCATCTACGAGACCATCAAGGAGCTCAGCTGGCAGATCCCCGGCTGACCGCTTACCGGACAGGTGATGTCTATCTACGTATGGAGTCATCCTGCCGGTGAACAATCTCGAGGACCTCTTCCTCGGTCACGATGGGGAAATCGCCCACCATGGTATGCTTCATTGCCGCCATAGCGGATCCCAGATCAAGGCCCCTCTGGACATCCTCGTCGAGGTAGCCGTGAAGGAACCCCGCGTCAAAGGCATCCCCAGCCCCTATTCGATCGATCTCGTCCACCTCGAGCCCGACGGATCTGTAGGTCTCTCCGGCACTGAGCGCGATCGCTCCGTCAGACCCAAGCGTCAGCACCGTGACGGCGCATTCGTACCGATCTGCCAACCTGAGCAGGACCTCGTCGGGACTCCCCGACAGCTTGAACAGGGACCTGGCGTCGGACATGGTCACGATCAACACATCGAGCCTGTGTATCAGGGAATCGATGCATTTCAGGGCCCTTCCCGTGCCCCACAATCTGGATCTATAGTTGACATCGAACGAGATCTTCACACCGAAATCCCTTGCCCGTTCCACGGCAGATGAGACGACCCTCCGGCAACCGGCGCTCAGGGCGGGAGTTATGCCCGTGAGATGGATGGCCCGGAATCCCGCTACGTAATTCCAGTCCACGTCTTCCACGCGGAGTCGGCTGGCCGCGGAGCCCTTCCTGTCGTATAGAATCCTGGTTGCCCGGGGCTTTGCCCCGAATTCCACAAAGTAGGTGCCGGCCCTGGCACTGCGTGCCCAGACAACGCGTGAGACGTCCACCCCGGTCTCCCTTATCCGCCGCAGTGTCATACGGCCCAGAGCATTGTCCGGCAGTTTGGATATCCACCCGCAACGTCTGCCGAGGGCCGACAACCCCACGGCCACATTGCACTCCGATCCTCCCACTCGGACGCGAAGCGTCCTTGCATCCTCTAGGCGGATGCCCGGGTCGGTGGCCAGACGGACCATTACCTCCCCGAGGGTCACCACGTCGCCCAGCTCCCCGGGAACCACTAGTTCTCCCTCCTCTTGGCGTGAG
>CAYVLA010000026.1:1490-34876 GCA_964452145.1 Hadarchaeota archaeon (SeqCode) | reverse complement strand
GGAGGCTCCGATCGGTGCGATCGGCGACAACACGGCTGCCGTGGCGGACATCGACAATGACGGCGAACTGGAAGTCCTCCTGAGTTCGGAGGACGAGAACGGGCAGCTCTACGGCATCTACTGCTGGAAAGCGGATGGCACGCCGAAGTGGGTCTACAATGTGCGCGAAGGCGACTACATGAACTTCTGCCCATCCATAGCGGACATGGACGGTGACGGAGTCGTGGAGATCGTGGTGGGAGGCGCGCACAAGGGGCGCGTCTACTGCCTGGATCCCAACGGGAATGAGCGCTGGGTCTACGATACCGGCTTCGGAACAAGGGTCAGCAAGGCCCAACTAGGGGACCTGAACGGCGATGGCAAGCTGGATCTGGTCTTCGTCGTCAGGAGAACTGGCCTGGTCTACGCCTTCGACTACACCGGCAAGCAGCTCTGGAGGGCGAACCTCACGGCTCCGGTGTTGAACGGGTTCCACCCCGAATGCCCGGTCATTGCTGATGCGACGGGCGATGGGAGGCCCAATGTAATCCTCGGAGGCTCCGACGGGAAGATCTACGTTCTGAACGGAGCGGACGGAGCCGTTGTGTGGAGCTACCAGGCCGTCAACGCGGGCAGATTCCAGTACAACCAGCCAGCAGTTGCCGATCTGGACGGCGATCAGCGCGCGGAGATAATCTACGGCGATGAGAGAGGCAATGTTAGCGTGCTTAGGACACCGGGCTCCTACGTGGACAAGTGGACAAGCCCCTGGCCCTTGATCTCCAGAACTCCGGACAACAACAACTACTTCCCAATGGACTACGCGCTCTGGACGGTGAACATCGGTGGGAGGATAGAAGCCCCACCCATGGCCGCGGACATCAACGGCGACGGCAAGATCGAGATCATCGTGGGTACGAGAGGAACAGGCACTCTGTTCGCCCTGAACGGGCAGACGGGAGCGGTTCTGTGGCAGTACTACGCTGGCTACGAGATATACCGACAGCCCGCAATCGGCGACATCAACGGAGACGGCAAGCCTGAGATCGTATTCAATACAAGGAACGGCACCATGAGGGTGCTGGACAACGCCGGGAAGTCACTGTGGTGGAAGGATCTCAGCGACGGCGATCCGGCGGTTGGTGATCCCAACTGCCTGTACTGTGCGCCCACGCTCGCGGACCTGAACAAGGATGGCAAGCTGGAGGTACTGGTCGGATCCAAGGATCTGAAGAAGTTCTTCGTCTACGACCACACCGGGAAGCTGCTGTGGGAGGCTCCGATCGGTGCGATCGGCGACAACACGGCCGCCGTTGCCGATCTCAACGGCGATGGCTACCTGGACGTGGTGCTGACCTCGGAGGACGAGAATGGCGCACTGTACGGTGTCTATGCCTGGACGGGAGACGGCACTCCTCTCTGGGTCATGACGCCCGAGCCAGGCGACTACATAAACGCGGCCGCTTCAATAGCTGACATAGACAACGACGGATATCTCGACATCGTGGTCGGCGGGGCCCATCAGGGACGGATCTACTGTCTCTACGAAGTCGACGGCAGGGTGAAGTGGATGTTCGACACCGGTCGGAGAGTGAGGGTGAGCAAGGCGCAAGTTGCCGATCTGACCGGGGACGAGCAGCTGGAGACGGTGTTCACGGTGAGGAGAACCGGGCTGGTCCACTGCTTGGACAGCAAGGGCAAACTCGTTTGGACCGCCAACCTCAGCAGCACCGTGCTTAACGGCTTCCAGCCGGAGCACCCGATAGTCGGCGATGTCACCGGCGATGGGAAACCGGACGTCGTCCTGGGAGGCAGCAACGGCAGAGTCTACGTCCTGAGCGGCAAGGACGGCAGGATAGTCTGGACCTTCCAGGCGATCAACGCAGGAAGGCTGCAGTTCAACAACGCCGTCATAGTCGATCTGGATCAAGACGGGGTGGCCGAGCTTATCTACGGTGACGAGAGAGGCAACGTCAGCGTCGTGACGACCAAGGGCGTCTACGGAGTCGAGACGCCGAGGGGCCTGATGCTGGCTTCCTCGACGCCCTGGCCATACATGTACAGAGATGTTCGTAACACCAACTACTTCGCCGTGCCGGAGGCATTGGTGCCTGTGGTGCTTCTGATATCCCTAGGTATTCTGAAAAAGGCTTGGGGCAGGGCCTGAAAGGCTCTGCCTCTTTTTCTCTTTTTCCTCCCCGGGATGTTGGGCTGGATGAAGGTGGAAAGGCGGCTGATCGGCGTTCTGATAATGTCCCTGATAGTGGGCAGCCTTATCTCTCTCTATCTCATCAGGGAAAGGATCGAAACCCCGCTGAGCGTCATCGATGAGTCATTCCCGATGAAGGCTCTGGCAGGGACTTCTGAGCTTGACCGGGACAAGTACTCGGTTGCGTTCGTGTCTCGAGAGGACCTCAAACGGGTTGACGTCCGCTTTGCGTACCTCATTCAGGTTGAGCCCGACTTGACGGAGGGGTCGGGGTCGGCGGAGGTATCTCAACCGGAGAAGGCCGGCGAGAAGATCGGGCAGGTAAGCAGCAAGATCGATGCCATGCGCAGGTCGGGGTATGAGCCCGATGTGACGACGCAGGACGTGGTCGTTGGAGGCGAGAAGCAGACTCTGGTCATCTACGATTTCGGATCGAAGCTGAATCCGATCCTACCTGCGAGCGGGTCCTCCTACTTCACTACGGTGTATGCCGTACTCATCAACAAGTCCAAGAAGATCGACGGCCTGTTTGAGGGAGTTTCGGACTTCTTCTATATGCGGGAGATCTCCCTGAAGGAGATGGAGATAACTAGGAACGAGAACAAGACGACCTACCTGGCCGTGGAGAGCGAGGAGGTCTTGCGGCCGGGGGTTCGTCCAGCAGAGGCCGCACCTGAACAGGGAAGGGTGGTATTCACGGACGTTCGCCGGAACGACAGGGTATCGATCGTCTACCGCGTCGCGTCGAACCTAGGCGCGTACCCGCTGCTCTTTCACAAGCAGCTGAGGGGAAGGTACATGCTGCACCTGGTCATGTTCGATATCAATGGGGAGCTTGCCACCGATAAGGTCCTGGTGCACCTTTCGGAGAACGGCGCCTACAAGGGGGGCTGAGCTTGGGCAGGATCTTGTTGCTGGGTTTGCTGTTCATTCTCCTACCAGGTGTGGCTGCTGGTGAGAGGGGCATTGTCCCGATACTGTGCGTCAATGGCGACAAACAGCTTCCCGGGGAAGGGCCAACCTTCCAGAACTACTCGAAGGCTCTCGCCGAAATCATCAGTAACGATGCGTCGTTGAACCTGGAGCCGATCGTGGTAGGCTCGCTTGGAGAGTTTGTGGAGTACCTGGCTTTTCCACAGACCCATCTCGGCATAGTATCTCTGTACAGAGCGAGCGTTCCTGCCGAACTGCAGAGGGCCATGATCGAACTTTTCGACCGAGGAGTTGGGCTCATCGGGATCAACGAGATTGCATACTCGGGCAACGTATCCCGAACGATCCTCCCCTCCTTCGCGAATGCGACAAGTACTGGTCGCCTGGCTCTGATCGGCGGCAAGTTCCGCAAGGGGCACGACTTCATCAAGAGCGAGGCCTCTCACCCCATTACCCAAGGCCTTCCCGACCAGATGTTTCTCAGCGACGTGGATCTTTATTACTGTAATCTGGTCGGTGAGCCGAAGGCGGTGGATCCGCCCAAGCCGTCCGAAGGAACTCTGACGGTGCTGTACAGAGTGAAGGATGCCAAGAGCGGGTACGCGGATGGTATGATACCGGCAATCACGGCATACGAAAACGTGGGGCGGTCCGTTACATTACCAGCTTTTGCCCTCACGGAGCGAGGAGGTCCTGAGGATTACACCGGCGTCGTCTATGACCCGAACTTCCAAGCCCTGCTCAGAAACAGCATCAGATGGGTTTCTGAGGCCGGCAGCAGATCGGCTCAGAAGCGCATGGACGAGATGAAATCGGAGATCGATGAGCATCTGCTGCGGCGATCGGAGCTGTCAAAGGAGGCATCGCAATGGAAGAAGAAGAGTTCACAGAAGAGGTTGTTGCGTCTGGGCGTCCTAACCGCACTGGGCGTTGCGGCAATAGGAATCGTCTACCGCTACACCTTCATGGTCCCAGAGAAGCGAGAGCAATCGCAGCAACAGTAGCGGTCCTCAGCGTCATATCGGCTCTGGGGGCTGCGTACGGTCAGGCGAAGCAGTCCGCCTGGACCAGCTTCGGAACCTCAAGCGGCCTTCCGTCCGACGATGTTTACAGCATTGCGGCGTCCGACGGGCAGGTATGGGCCGGCTTCAATGGTGCCGTGGCCAGGTTGGACGGCTCCAACTGGACGTCCATGCATCCCCCGGGCATAGAAAGGCGGGTGACCGGAATCCTCATCCTCAAGGACGAGGTCTGGTTCAGCACCTACGGCCAGGGAATCCTCAGGTACAAGTCCGGTTCCTGGACCTCGTACAGCGATACCGATGGCCTCCCCGATGGGAGGGTGAACGGCATCGCGACGGACGGAACATATCTGTACGTCGCCACCGAAGGCGGTGCAAGCCGCTTCGTCCTCGCGGCGGGGACGCCATCCTTTGAGAACTACAGGCGTGATGATGGTCTGCCTGAAGCGACCCTCTCCGCGGTGGCGTGCGTGGGCAAGGAGACCTGGTTCGGGACGAAGGCACATGGGCTGGTTGCATTCGGCAGGGAGGTCTTCGAAGTAACAAAGCAGATCGGCATGGCGGAAGGCCTCCCAGATAACCGGATTCTGTCCCTGGCTACCGATGGAAAGGTCCTCTGGGTTGGGACAGGCTCTGCCGGGGCGTGCCGATACAACGTTAGGGACGGCATCATGACCATCTACAACAAGACCGTGGGCATGGTCGACAACCTGGTGGGATCGCTGGCCGTCGGGACTAGGGCTTGGTGCGGTAGCTGGGGCCCAGGCGTAACGGTGATCGATCCGGAGGGGAGGATCGTCATCTACCGAGTGGCGGACGGCCTGCCCTCGGGGGATATCAGGTCTATTGCAGTTGACGGGGATTTCGTCTGGTTCGCCACCGCAAACGGGGTCTCCAGATTCAAGGGAGAGGCCGGGAAGGCGAAAGGGGGCATTCCCCTCACCTACGTCGTCCTCGGCGCGGTCGTGGTGGCTGCCTTGGCCATTCCCGTCATCATGAGGATCAGGACCGGGAAGGCACCCGCCGTGGTCGAAGAGAAGAAGAGGCCCTACGAGCTCTGCGGCGGAAAGCCTGCCGGGGATCTTTGCCCCTTCTGTAAGTACAACGTGATAAGCGGGGGCAAGCACAGGTGCAGCAAGTACCGCATTCCGATCCCCTTCGAGGGCTGACTTAGGGAGCGGAGTCCAGATAGAAGTCGTGCCTCGAGCAGTAGGCACGGCCTCCCTTCAGGACGTAGTCCCTGCATGTGAGGCATAGGCGCTCAACGTATCTCTTCTCACATGCGCCGCCGTTCTTCCGTGCAGCCTTCTTGGCCTTCGGCTTGGGCCTCCTGAGAACGAGGGCAATGCCCATACCGGCGACCAAGAGAGGCACGATCAACAGGTAGACCGGAAAGGAGAGTCGTCCCGAGCGTCGGACCTGGAATCTTTCACCGAAAAACATTGGAAGCATCTCGGCGGTGCCTTCCGATCTGATGCGCAGAACGTGGGGGAACCCTATCCATGTGTCCTTGGGGTGGGACATGTCGTAGAGGCCCCCGGCCATGACAATTCCCGGTCGCAGTGCGTCTATGGCCGCTTCGATCCATGGATCGTTCTCCAATCCGACCATCAGGACGTCCAGGTTCCTGACGGATCCCCGGCTCATCCAATCGGCGAAGACGTGGTTGTCGCCAGTTTGAAGGACCCTGATCCCACCGGCGAAGACGAGGAAGCATCTCATGGGGGTACCCCTCTTGTCATCGCCCTTGAAGGCCTGCACGATGACCGAACCAATGGTGCGCCTCTCGCCTTCCTTCATCCCGATGATGGTACACTTCCTGTCCGCGATGTAGTCGAAGAACTCCACCGATTCGTTCGGGCAGATCACGTAGGAGTCCTCCTTCATCATGGCGACCAGGTCCCTGTCCACGTGGGGCACGTCCATGTGCGAGATGAATAGAAGATCAAGGCTCTCCGCTAGGACCTTCTTCTGCTCGTTCCTGAAGGGCACAAGCTGGACTTCCCCTATGTCGAACCCGATCACCTCCCCGCGGGTCTTGAGCACGTATCCCATGTTCCACAGGTACCAGATCGTCGGTGCCGAGAAAGTGGACCCGGCGATGTCTGACAGCGCGGTTGCCAGCATTTCCCTTACCATGGTCCTTAGGGGCTCAAGCGTGTCGTTGAGGAAGAGCTGGTCGATCTGAAGCAGGGCTGCCTGACGCTGGGGCGAATCCGGCTGGGATGGGTCGTAACGGGCCAACTCGGCCTGGAGATCGCGCGCAGGGATCTGATTCGATGCCGAGACGGAGGGTAAGACGAGGAGGAACGACACCAGGCTGGCCAGAACTGGTGCAACGCCTCCCATGGAAGCACGGTCACACACCGCTTCTTTACTGTTACTTGCCACATCGCAGCGCGACGGCAGGAGAACGGCGGATCAGACGGTCCCCCTCCGCCACCTGTCATCTCCATGCTCTCGCTCCCTGCCCATCCCGGCGACTACTTGGGGGATCTCTCAAATCTGCGCACGACATCGTTGAGGGATAGGCCCCGGATCGTTATCTTGGCCGGATCGGCCCAGCCCATCCCGTAGCTTTCAGCCTTCACTATATGCCCCACTTCTCCGTGGACGAATCCCATGATGCGGCTGCAGACGGAGTCGGCGGCGACGAAGTCTTTCCCGGCTACAAGAAGGTTGGCCCCGACGGCCTTGCCGTTGATCTCATCACCTTCCATCCCCACTATGCCATCAACGATGTTCAGGGTGGGCCGTACCACTTTCAGGAGATCTATGATCTTTGAGTCGAAGTCGGTGTGCATGAAGCTTTTGTCCCCCCATATGCAGCCCATCATGTTCTTGGCGCAGAGCGTCACCTTGCTCTCGCCCTGGTGGATCTTGAGCACGGGCATGTTGAGGATCACCTGGGCCTCGAGGACAGCCTTCGCGATGCGGAACGACTTCATGGCCAGAGGTTGGGGCACCTCGACTGAGACTGCCTCTTCCTCCCAGAAGTCGAGCAGTCCTATGCCGAGCTCCTCCGCTATCTGGGAGAATCCGAGTTCTCTGAAAGATGGACCGACCCGGGTTGCCGAACTCTCGCCGATCAAGACTTCGTCAGCTCCGGAGTCGATGAGATACTCAGCGGCCGCGGCCACGAGGTAGGGATGGGTGGTGACCCCGGTCTTTGCAGGCATGTTCACCGTAAGGTTGGGCTTGATGAGAACGCGTTTGCCCTCGACGAGGTCTGAAGCCTCCATGAAATCCATACATTTTGCGACATCGTTGCGACCCGGCTTGACTATCAGGACTTCGGACATGAGATCACATTCTCGAAACAGCAAAAATACCTTTTCATTCGCATTCGCTGCTGCGGCGACTAAGCGTACCCGTCCCGTGTCCGGGTTCGCGGCCACTCCCAAGATGCCGGCCAGAATAGTCCGGGTCCGGATGGATCATGACAGAGATGATTACACACCCTCTTCCCCGCCCGCTTCTCGACGCAGCGCGACCTTGAGCTTGCCCGAAGTCCGGACGATCAGGGCAAGCAGCACCACCAGGATCACGGGCTCGGAAAGCCCTATGATCGGCGACTCCGCGAACCCGGACATGCAGATCAAGCAGACCATCACGACGCACATCAGGCAGAGCACCGTCAGTGAACCAATCAGCAGCAGGGCCTTCGCATCTCTCATATTCCTCCCTCCTAGTTTTGCGGCGTCTCGTCAGAAATACATTTCCGGGCCCGAGCCCCGAGCCTGGACGTTGACCGGTTCACGGACGGGGACGGATATGGCAACATGGCGGATCGCGTGGGGACCTCAGATCTTTCCCCAGCACAGATCGTAGCGGCGGGCATATCGGCCGATCGTCTCAGCCACCATACCTGTTCGGCTTGAACTGCCCGCCAACAGGAAGAACACGACCTGGCCGTCCGTGATGAATGCCACAGGAACGTCTTCGGTAATCCTGCATTTCAGGCCTCGTGCGATGAAACGGATGTAGGGCAGCCTCTTGACGCGGGGGATGAACTGGAATATCATCAGGACCGACGACGAAGTCATTCGCTGATAGATGGACAGGATCTCATCGTATCTGACGTACTGTTCCTCTCTTCGCCTCATGCTTGGGACCTCCAGACCGACATCGGGATCGACCAGGATCAGGGAACGATCCAGAAGGTCGGTGGCTATGTTCTCAAAGTACTCTCCCCTTCCCTCACGGGTCAGATACTGGTCCTCCCCGTAGATCACGAGATCGATCCCGCTCAGCAGGGGGCTTCGCGACATGAAGCCTTGGATCAGTCCCACATCTCGCCTGCCCTCCCTGAGGCATGCCTCCAGGAACTCCACCAATTCCCGTCTCTTCGTTCCAGCCTTTGCCCGCGACAGACTGGTTCTACCACATCCTTGATTCGACACGTCAGGAGTGAGCATGGTGATGAAGGCGAATCGCCGAAGATCCTTCAGCATCGATAGTAACTCCAGCACGAGATCGTATTTGAAGAGGTCGCGTGTGTCAGCGAAGTACTGATTCCTCAGGTAAACAACCCCGCTGACGCGGAGACCCCGGCGCCCCTAGGATCCCGTCACAAGTCCCACGAAGAAGAAGGAGAAGCAGTATCCAAGAAATCGAGGAACAGGCGGATGTCCCGGCACGGTCCGAAACGGCCTTCTTCCACTCCTGGAATCCTTTGAAGAGATAGCTCCTGCCCTCGACGAGGTCGCCCGTTGAGAAGCCAACCTGGGCGGCCCCTATGCTGTTGAGAGCTGAGAGTGGAATCGTGCTGTTCCTCGGGGACGTCTTCGCCTGCTCGTAGAGAGGCACAACGGTCGACAGGACCGCTCGGTAGGCATCTTGTCTCGCGGAGACCAGCACGGATCTGGATTCCACATGCCTTCCAGCTTCATAGAGGTTCTCCGCCTCCATGAGGGAGGCCTTTGTAGGCCCCAGCTCACCCAAGCCCAGATCCGCATAGATCGAAGTGAGGTGCCTGAGTTCTCTGAGAAGGGCCCAGACCTCGGTTCTGATGATGTCATCCTCGGTTAGGCCGATCAAGAGGCAAGGCAGGTCGGTCGTGGCGATGTTCGTCGAGGCAAGCCTTCTGAGGGTCAGGTTCCTGCCCACATACCAGATCTCCGAGGAATCAACGATCAGCTCAACGTCGGCGTCGAGGACGAATCTTAGGTGATACGGCAGAAGGACCGAGACCGAACCGGGCCCCAGATAGGGCCGGGCCTCGCCCCCCGGATAGATGTCGAAGGCGGGCAGCGGATTGGGGCTTCGAAGGTCGAAGAGGATGTGCGAATCCAGCAGCCTGTAAGCCGTCCTGTAGGCTTCCTCGTCGGCCAGCCTGTATGGATTGCGATCATACTGGTACACCCAGACGACGCCGTCCCATCTCAAAGCCTCCTCCATGTTGACGATCATGTCGAAAGGCGATACCCAGACGGTGAAAAGCCCGGCGATCAGACTCCCGTGCAATCTGAGGCTGGACCACTTCTCCTTTTGGCTCCGCATCAGATCGCGATCATAGCCGGGGTAGGTCTCCTCGTACCATGATGTGACGGGCGCGAAGGAATCGTTGAAGCCGCTGAGGACGCTCCATATTAGCCAGTCGTCCTGATGCCAAAGGGTGCCGAGCGAGAGGTCAGGGTTGATGGAGTGGACCCGAATAGCTGTGCGGCGCGCCATCTCGAAGACCTTCTCCCCCTGCCACTTGCAGTACTCCTCGACTAGGCCCATTCTGGCCAGGTAGGGGTAGCGTTGATCCGGATCCAGTTCTGGGAAGACCCTGCCGGTTTCGTTTGCGAATCTGAGCATCGAGTCCTGATCGTACGTGTACGATCCCGTGGGCCACCTAGAGGTTGACCTGTAAGGCTCCATGTCCCAGACGATGCCCCAGATGGGGCAGTGCAGCGACAGATTCGCAATGAACACCGCTGCCTCTTCAATGTGTCTGAGCCAATATGTCTCGTCCGTGGGCGAGGTCGTTCGAGGCTCCTCCTCGCCGTACCTGTTCATCGCCCGCGTATAGTGGAAGTCCACATCCGCAGAATCATAGTACTGCCCCGCGATGAAGACCAAGCCGCTCGATGCCGCCTCAACGCTTTCCCTTTCAAAGGTCCCCGCGATCCATTCTCTTCCCCATTCCCAATCGGCCTGTCTGTACCTTGCGTCGAACCCTGCCGAAGCCAGCTGGGACGCATTCCATGGCCCGTACATCGCCCTCGTGAAGGGGAGGATGGCGTCCTCCGCGAATGCGGCTGGGCCTGCAAGCGCGATCACGGCGCAGGCACAGATCACCGTTCGATGCATTGGGCGCACGCTCGGGCTGTGACTTATAATATCGATGCCGGAAGGCGCGAAGGGGCGCTGACCATGGCGGGTCTGTCGATCTCCTGTCACCCGACGCCGAGCAACTGGTCGGTCGCAGAGTCACGCATGGAGTACTGGGCGGCGACGAGTGTCCGCAGGAGCGCGTCCCGCAGCGTCTTCTCAAGTCCGCCCCCGTCACCGATCATGTTGTGCTGTTCCCAGGGGTCCTTCTTCAGGTCGTACAGCATGAATCCCTCCCCACTCGGTCGAACCGCGTACTTGTGTGTGCGGCTTCGGAGACAGATGCGCCGTTCTCCACGATGAACTACCTCGCTGAGCTGGGCATTCCGCAGATGGGTCTCCTCATCCTCCAGAACCGGAAGCAGGGAGAGGCCAAGGCAACGGTCGGGGGTCTTCAGCCCCAGCGCCCCAAGCAGGGTGGGGTAGACGTCGATGGTCTCGGCCAAAGCGTCCCTCGTCTCCCCCATCGGGAAATGGTCGGGCCACCGAAACATCAGGGGGATTCGCATGCTGCTTTCGTGGAAGGTTGATTTGAAGACCCGGCGGTGGTCGCCCAACATCTCCCCATGATCCGACCAGAAGACCACGATCATCCTGTCCAGCATGTTCCTCTCCTCGCAGGCATCCAGGATGCTGCCCACCCAGCGATCGATGAGGGAGATCTTGCCGTAATAGTTGGCGCGAACCTTTGCGATGTTCTGGGGAGTGCTGCCATTCATGATCAGGAAGTCGTCCATCCCTCTCACGGAATCCGGCAGTGCTGTGTTGTGTTCCGGCCAGGGTATGGGATGGGGCGTCTTGGCAGGATCGTACATGCTTGCGTACTCCCCCGGCGCGTCCCATGGTTCGTGGGGGCCGGGAAAACCGACGAAGAGGCACATCGGGCGGACATCCGTGTAGCTCTCGATGAAGCTTGCCGCCTGCCGCCCAACGTAGCTGTCCAGGTACAGCTCGACGGGCAGGGGGCTTGGCCTTATCAGGAATGGATTCTCGGCTCGTTGCATCGATCTCTCAGCATAGTCAGCCTTGAAGGCCTCGTATAGGCCGTGTTGGCTGAGAAGGTCGGTCATGTAGCTGCGAGTCGTCTGCGTGGCCAGGGGCCCGGTGGTCTCGTGGACGTACTCCAGTCCCCTCGCATGCATGTATTCCTCGTGGTCGCGAAGATGTCCCCGGCCGTGGGGGTAGTAGTGGGACTTGCCGATGTAAGCCGTGAGATATCCGGCCCTCTGCAGATGGTGAAAGAACGTGTCATCACGGCTTGGCATGGAGCCGTTGTTGCCCCACATGCCATGGTTGTGCGGATAGAGGGAGTTGACAAACGAGGCCCGCGCCGGCATGCAGAGCGGGCTCACGGTTGCGGCCTGTGTGAAGCGCACGCCTTCTTCGGCGATGCGGTCCATGTTTGGCGTTCTGAGCTGTGGATGGCCGGCGCAGGACAGACAGTCGGCGCGCTGCTGGTCGGTCATCACGATAAGCATGTGGGGTCGGCTGTCCATGGCTTGGCTCTGGCTGGTTCGCTTAAGTAGGCTTCGGTGCTTCCGCTCACGTCTCGGCCCGCGGTGTGAGAGCTCTTTGTTCCGGTGCAAGGACCGACTACCGTCGAACCGGAGCCAGCATCAGCTGTCCCTTGTGAATATGCTCGCATCCACTGGCTTGAAAAGCCTTCGCACGATCATCAGCTCGTAAAGGGCCACCCCCGAAATCATGCAGGTCGATATGACAGCCATCCACTCGACTAGGAACACCCACAGCATGGCCCGGTCCTTGGCCGCGATGGCGTCGTCAAGGGCTCGCTGCACGGTCCCCACGGCGGCCATCGCCGAGGCAAGTGCCTGGTCGAACTCGTAGGACATGTAGAATTCCCTCGACTCCTCCGATTGTTGCTCGGCCTCCCTTAGCAGTCTCTCGGCGCCCCGGGTGTTGGCACCGAACTTCTCTGCAAAGTCGATGAGGGAGTAGAGGAAGGCCTTGGTGTCGGAGTATTCACGCAGGGTCATGCGCACCCGGTGCACCTTCTCTACATCCGTGGGGACGGCTTCGCTGGCGGTGAAGAGCACCACGTTGACCGCATAGTCCCCGTAGTATGCCCAGGTCATGAAGGCGGATCCGCCGGCGGGAGTCCAGTCCGAGGCCATGGCGTAAGATCTTCCCTTCTCGAAGCTCCACCAAACGAGAAGGGGGTTGGAGTCGGTGAACTTCGCGATGAGCTCGGCGCCCTCCTTTAGACCGACCTTGTTTCCACCGAAATGGTTTGACGGCCCCAGGGTCTCCCAGGGAAGGTTGGCTATCACCGGGCACTCCGGCTGCAGTATGATGATCCCGCCCTCAGCGCCGTATGCGGGGAGGCATTCGACCGGCAGGACCTCTGCGACATCGGTGATCCCCCAGGACAGGTATCCATGGCCTCCGAAGGACTCGAATCCGCCGACCATGGCCAATCCCCCGCCATCTTGGGAAACTAGGTCGCGGAACCAGCGGAAATGCTTGGTCTCAAAGCTCAAAACATTGGAATCGCTCAGGATCACGATGTCGTAGGTGTTGTTCAGGCCCTGGTACGTTCGGGGCATGTAGACACGCATGCTCCTGCGTATGGTCTCATAGGAGTACCACATCTTGCAAGCCATCACCGGCGTCGGCGCAAGCAGAGGCTCGTCCACCATGAATGGATACGGGCTTGCCCCGATGGGGTCGCCCAGGTAGAGGACTCGGACCCGCCCAGTATCGCGATCCTTCTTGGCCCCACACAAGGGCATGACCAAAAGTGCCATCACAGCCCACGAGACGCTCAGTTGGGTGAGTCTGTCCAAATCCATACCTATCCGGATTTCACGCACTGTGATATGCGCTCCACGAACCCGCTCCATTCGTCCTTGTACACGAAGAAGTTGACGCCGTCCATACCTACGGAGGAAGCGGATTGGATCGAGTTCTCCACCAGTTCATCCCCCAGGTAGAGGATCGGGACCAGCTTGGGTCCTCCCTTGAGGAAGCGATGTGTTCGTTTCAGCTCAAGCTCAACCGACTCCAAGGACACCTCTCGATCCAGATCCGACACGCTCTTCTCTTCCTCGGCAAGGGCAAGGAATCCCACGACGGTCTCCACGGCCGTAGCGTCCTTAAGCCCCCCTCGGCGCAGGAAGGAGGCGATACTGGCGGCTTCCTTGTTGATGCAGGCCGGCCCAGGATCATCGGGGTAGTTGCGGTAGATCATGGGTGATGCGATGTCCAGGAGTCGTACAAGATCGGTATATCTCTGGCCCACCAGCGGGGACAGACAGGGCGTGAATATGTAGGCCCCCATCTTGGCTCCCAAGCCCCTGGCGAGATCCGAGACATGGGAGAAGTGTTCGATTGTGCACTCGGCCCGGAAGGACATCCAGTCAACGATCCCCGGCAGCCTCGCAAGTGACTGTAGGAGCGAGAAGGGCTCCAGTCCGGTCAGCGTTCTGTCAAGGTGCCCATCCACAAGACTGCGGTAAAGCTGCCTTGCGTGCTTCCTCATCCTCTGGAAATCATACCCCTTCTCCCTTGCTTTCCTTTCGCAGGTTGAGCAGAAGCATGTGAAGAAGGCATCGAGGCCGGATGCTGGCGAGCCAAAGCGACAGCCGTCCAGCATTATGCCCTCAGCCTCGGTTTCGGTCAAGGCCTTCTCCACCAACGCAAGGTTGGCCCTGCGTACCGGCTCCCTGTTGGGGCAGGTCGATCCGAACCACTCCCGGGGCGTGCCCTCCACGTCGACGGCGAGGAAGCTCTCATCCTGGAACTCCCTGGACCTTGAGAAAGTCCCGGTACAAACATACGAGCCGAGTCCCAGGGCTTTCGCAGCAGCCAGCTGCTCTTTGTTGGCGCCTAGAACGACCGCCGAGAAGCCTAAGTCGAGCAACCTCTCCATGGAGTGCTGCGGCTCCTGAGACGAGATGCCGTGCATCCAAAGCTCCAAGTCCATGGTACCACTTACACCGGGTACTGCAAGGGGTTCTTATCTGTTGTGTGCCCAGCGGCCAGCCGCTAAGATGAGGAATCCACCGCGTTGCGTTGGGAGAGCCCATCCAAGTCAGAAGACGGTCGATGACCGACTTCGGGAACCACGGCCTTGGTGGATCTTCCCGTCATCTCCCCGTCAGTCTTGCTGGTGGCCAAGGCCGAGGCGTGCAGTGCTTGGTCTAACGGGACTCAGCCTATAGGCGAGAAGGTGGCAGCTTCCCTCAGCGGTGCTTCAGAAACCCTGCCCAGTAGACGCCAAGGGAAGCAGCTGCAGCAAGAAGGAAGGTGAGGGCAATCCGGAGTGTGTTGGCCATGTCCCGCCTCTCGGAAGCTTCTTGGGCCTTGTCCCTGATCTCCTGTGACCTCTGTCGGGCATGATCAAAGAAGGATGTCGATCGCGCCAGCGAGCTCTCGTACCGGTTTTCCTGCGTCCACACCCAGTAGACCGCGTTTGTGAAAAGCGTTCTGAACTCATCCAAGCTGGCGAAGTGGCCATAGTAGCTATGGCTCCTTTCAAAGTCGTCACCACCAAAAGTCGCGAAGGTCACAGAGGTCCCATTCGCCTCGTAGGCCACGATTGCGGGAGCCCCGTAGAGCGAGTCCCTGAAGAGAACCCTCCAGTCTCCGTGCTCTGGCCGTCTGGGCCAATAGGTTTCCGCGGTCAGGTTGTAGCTGAGGACCAGCAGCGGGGGGGCGACCGAGGTGAAGTCTCCCACGCCTTCCGTGACCTGATGGGCCTCTTCCTTGATGAAGCGGTGTGTGAACAGCTTCTTCTTAGGGTCGTATGCGCCTGCCTTGTTTTCGTTGCCCCAGAGCGGAAAGGCCAGCTTGCTAGCATTGCCCGACGACCTCCATGAGCCAACAAATCCCAATCCCACGATTCCTCCTCCTTCCTCGAAGAACCGATTGATGCTATCGCCGAATCCTCGGGACTCGTCTCTGCAGAGAGACACCACGATGACCTTGACATACGGATGGTAAATCATCGCCTCGAAGAGTTCCTCGGTCTCGAGAAGGACCATCTCGGCATCTATCCGTCGGTCGTCAACTAACAACCGGGCCAACTCCCTGCCATAGCCGGGTTGGCGGTCGCAATATACCAGTATCAGGGGCTTTGGACCACCATCTGGTAGGCCGGGTGGAAACAGGATTACCGTCGCAAGGGCTAAACACAGAGCCCATGAGATGTGAGTCCAGGTCTTCACAGCCGTCACCTCCTGGTCCTCTCCAGGATGGTTCCCAAACCCGTGTAGTACTCACTGTTCACATAGAGCAAGACCACGTGCATGAGGGCCTCCTTGGTCTCCACCTCTGCGGGGTTGAAGGCAACCGTGACGGATATTCGATCGTCTTTGCGGAGGCCGCCAAAGCGGATTGTGCCCGTCGAGGGCGCCAAGCTCAAGGGAACCGTGCCGGCGGCTTCGGTTGCACGCTGTGCATACCTGGTGAGATTGTCATTTCTCTGGATTGTGATATCAACGATCGTCTCCTCTCTGTCGAGGAAGAGATCCCGTGAACCGCGGTAGTAGCGTGAAAGCGTGCCTTTCGGGTCAAACATGAATGCGTGGACCGTGTGGAGGCGCCTTGTGGACTCCGTAGGCGAAAGCGGTTCTAAGGATTCGGTGAAGTCCAAGACCATAGTCTGGTGCCTTGCCCTGCGCCATTCGACTTCGATCTTGGCCTCCTGGGATCCCGTTGCCGGGAGGCTGGAGTGGGCCTCGAGCGTTTGGATCAGATCGCCGACCTCTCGCATTCCTCGTATCTGTTCGTGAGGCGTTTGGTGGGCGGATGCGTTTGTGACGGAGGTTCTGTTGATTAGGACGGCAAACCTAAGCTCAAGCTCTACTATCGGTTCCCGTGCAACAAGGGAAAGCGTGTAGGCGAACCTCCCTTCCTCGGTGGGGATCAAAAGCCTTCCTTCCTCGTCAACCGGAAGGTTCCAGTCACGGCGAAGAATCTCGATGGGACCGGCCACCTTCTCGCGGAAGAACAGGCTGACGACGGCTGTTGATGAGATCGCTGCGATCGCCAGAATGGCTGCCAGTCTCCTCTCCATCAATACTCACCGGATTCGTGGGGTGCCAGCTTCGTGGTCTCGATCTCCCTGTACAACCGCCTCTTGACCATCAGGGTCCAGAGGACGAAGCCGCAGAACATGGCGGTGCCCGTCACCACGAGCCACTCGGTCAGATAGATCCACATCAGGGCCCTCCTTCTGATCCGGACCGACTCGCCCTCCAAGTCGATGAAGGCCTCCATGACCTCGGCTATGGCTGCCCTTGTGCCCTCGTAGTCGCTCTCAAGGTACAGCTTGTCGGCCTCTTTCTTCCTCTCTTCGAGTTGGCCGAGCCTCCTTTCCAGGGGGGGCGGTATTGGCGCCGAACTTGGCTATGAAGTCGATGAAGGAGAGAGTGAGGGACTTCTGCTCGACGTAGGCCCCAAGAAGGGCTCTGATGCCGTGGGCCAGCTCAGGATCCTCGGGCACGGGTGCGTCTGCGACGAAGTAGATGTGGTTCAATACGAAGTCCACAAAGTATCGCCAGTTCTTCTGGGCGTCAACGGAGAGTTGGTCCCAGCCCGTTGGCAGCGTCAGTGTTATGCCTTTTCCGTAGGTGGTGGAAACGATGGCAGGCTCCTTCCCACTCCTATACCTGGCGTGGAGGAGGGATCCTGGCTTGGCAATCTGAAGGCCGGCGACGCCTCCAAGGGGGGCGTCCTCGAAGCCCGGCATGTTGACAACCGGTGTTTTCTCCACGATTTCGAGATAGGCGGAGCCCTGGTTCTGCCTGAAGAGGACGAGATCCACGGGATAGGCTTGGTAGAGGACCGTGGCCATCCAAGCCTCGGGATCGTTTGTTGTATGTTCGCCTCTGTAGCTGAAGTACCAGCCCATTTCCACCAGGGCCAGGCCGAATCCATGATCCTTCACCGCATCATGGAACCACTGTATGTGGTAGTCTCGAAGCACCCATGGTACGAAGTCGAAGAGCTCGAGGACATCGATCTCGGCAAGAAACCGTTCCTTCGTTCGAGGCATGAACACTCGCACGTATCTCGCCGTCTCTGATCGGTTGGCCCTGTCTCCGGCTGTTATGACTGCGACCAGGTTTATCTTCGGATCCGTGGCGAATTGTGTGACGAAGTAGGGCTCGTACCGTGTGCACTCCCCTACGACAAGCAACCTGATGCGGCTGCTCTCGGGGTCGGTTCTACAGCAAGCTGGGGACAGGGAGGCTGCTAGGAGGGCAAGCGTGGCTAGGACGCCTGCGCCTCCGTACGGCCTCAAGAAGGGCATGGTGACCCTGTTTGGCCAGATTCTCTGAAATAAATTTCGGCTCGTTCGCTGCCGACTGGAAGGGGCTCAGCGAGCCACGGTGGAATAGAGATGATACTTTGCCGTGAGTCCGTGAGTCAACCGAGCGGAGGCCAATCCCATGGTCTGGCTGGCGCCCATCTGTATCGCACATACAGCAGGATGAGATCCTGTCGGATAGATTGAAGAAGGACGATGCCCGTTACCAGATCCTTGTGTGGGTGGATGAGATTGCTTGTCCTCATCGCACTTTGAGGCGTGTGGTAGCTACCTCTCGGTACAGTCCGCGGCGCACCATCAGCGTCCACAGCACGAACCCACAGGCAAGGGAGGTCCCACTAACCGCCCCCCACTGAGTCAGGTATACCCAGAGAAGCGCCCTATCTTTCAGGTCCATGGCGTCGTTACTCAGAGCTGCGAACCTGGACATGGCCGACTCCATGATCTGCATGGCATCGGCGAAGCTGTAGGCCCGATACCTGTCGAAGGATGCCAGCCTGAGGCTGTCAACCTCCTCCATCTGGACGTACACGCCTTGCGTGTTCGCCCCAAGACCATCGATGAAGTCGAGCAGGCTGATCAGCAATGCTCTTTCCACGTTGTAGTTGAAGTAGAGCCTTCGAAGACGGTGCAGCTGGAGGATGTCCTGGGGCAGCGGGGCTCCGGTGGAGTGAAGGAGGATGTTGACGAAGACATCGCCTGCGTACTCGTTTTCGCATGGGCCAAGCACCGATGACCACCACCTAGCATCGAGGTCATCCGCCACGGCCCAGAAGATCCCGCCCGTCGGTCCGACCCTCCAGGAGATCAGCCAGTCGGTCTCCTTCCCGAGGCCGAGAGATATGCCCGCCGCCTGCACGACCCTCAACCTGCTCCAGACCGTTGCGCCAGCCCTTGTGGTGAGATGCGAGAACTGGGCGCCTCGGATCGTCTCTATCCCCAGGGGCATGAAAATCGACAGGACCGGGGGATCGTTCTTGACGATCCTTATGGTGAAGACGGAAGAGTCCGCCTTCATCCTCTCGTTGAGCTCGACTGGCAGCATCTCGCTCAGCACCGAGCCCATCCAGCTCGGGTACACCGAGCCGCCTGGGTTGGATAGGCCCCCTCCCATCGTGACGAATGCTCCCAGCCCGTTCTCAACGGCGTACTTCATGTCGGCTATCTGGGATGGGGAGAACGGGTACAGATTTCCATCGGGGAAGACTAGGAAGTCGAAGCCCTCTGTCAGGGCCTGTCTTGTCTTGGGGAAGTAGAGGCGCACCGCTCTCTCCCAATCTCGATCGTTGCCAACCGCTCCCAAGTCCTTGGTGGGGACAAGGCGGTAGTCGACGAGTGGATCCGCATCAAACCACAGTGAGATGGGGCACATTCCGGGCATGACCTGGCCTATCGCCAGTACGCGGATCTGGCCTGCGCCGAGGGCAAAGGGTGACAGCAGAGAGATGGCGAGGAGCCCCAGACTCAGCCTCAACCATGGCCGCGCGCCACCTCCCATCCGCGAGCCCTCCTCAACCCGACGGTGGCAGAACTCAGCACTGATATATCTCTTTGGGTAGATCATGAGAACGACGGGGAAGCCAGAGCATAGAAAGGTACGGACGGTACATGTACAGCTACGGGGTGGGTGAAGGTCTTGGGAGGAGACCGCACCGGGTCCACATATGTGCTGAACAGGATCTTGGGAACGATCCCCCTGCTCAGACGCAGGAAAGGGCTGAGCCTGTCATGTACGGGAGCAATGTGTTGAAGCACTGGCTCACAAAGCCGTACAAGTCTGCCGGGGATTCGATCATCCCGCACAACCCGAGAAATAGAGAAGGTGCGGAGAGAGGATGCCCAATGCTCCCGGAGGCAACTGGCATTCTGGTCTCCATCCCAATGTGTCATGCTCCGAAACAGATCGGGCGGCGAGAGGCTTCTCTCCCGACCGTCCCGATCTTGCCGATGGTTCTCATGGAAGACTCACTTGGGCGGCATCCCGGTTGCCCGCTGCCCATCCGGCCTTCGTGTCAAATCGGCTTCAGCCTGGTGGCATCGATCTCTCGGTACAGTTTTCGCCTGACCATGAGGGTCCAGAGGATGAATCCCGAGAGGAATAGGGTCGAGGCCGTCATGAGCCATTCGATGACGTATGCCCAGACGAGGGCCTTGTTTTTCTCTTTCTTGGCTACGTCTTCTGCCTTGGGGAAGTGCTTGATGCCGTCCAGTATGGAGCTTTCGCACTTGACGAAGTCCTGGTCTAGGTAGTGGGCCGCGGCCTTGTCGTAGAGGTCGTTGAGTACGTTGAGTTCGGTCTGTATTCTCTGTGTGTTTGCACCGAATTTGTCGACGAAGTCCGTTAGGGATATGAGGACGGACATTCTGGATCTGTATTCGGCGAAGTTGCTTTTGATGCGATGGAAGACCGCGATGTCTTCGATGAGCTTCCTCTGGGCAAGCCAGTACACCATGTTCATCAGGATGTCCGGGGAGTACTGGTTGTCCCGGGGATTCGTGGGATATCCCTGCCAGCAGATGCCCATGCCGTTACCATTGGTTATGGTTCTGCCGCTCTCGTATTCCCACGCAGCGATGTAGTCGACCTTGACGTTGCCGAAATTCCCCAGCTGCCAGGCAAGCACCTCCGACCCCTCCCTGTGGATCACCATCCTGGATCCGCCTGGCGCGATGACATCCTCCACCCCGAAGGGTATGAAGCCCGTGAGAATGGGGAACGAGGCCTCCCTGTTTATCACCACCCTGAAGGCGCTGCCGGGGGATTCCCCGCAGGATCTGGCGGTCACCGCCGGCGCATCGTTGGGGAATGCCCTCTGTGTGATGGAGTTGGACCAGGACTCGGCGATACCGGAGACGATGCTGAAGACGCTCATATCGTTTATCCCGCCCATCCCCTCGGTGATGGCTTGGTACATCCACTGATCCTGCTTTGGGGTGAAAAGGTAGTACTCCGGAGAGGTGAGGATCAGAACGTCAGAGGTCGTCAAGTCCTCATACGTCCTAGGGAAGTACTGCCTGATCATCCTCACGAGGTCCGCCTCCCTGAGCCCGAAGAGGGCTCCAGGGTCGCGAGCTGGGACCGCGTGGTAGGTCACCCCCGGTTCTGAATCGAAAAACCTCCTCAGGTAGCCGATGCTCTCCACGTTTCCAGCGATGAGGATCCTGATCTTCTCGCCGCCATGGCAGGCAGGCAAGAGCAACAGCATTGCCAGCACCGACAGAACCAGGGCCACACGGAACCGACAGGGCAATGTGTTTGTCACTCCGGTTGGATGCTCTTAACTTATTCTCCCGTTTGCGATTGGCTGGGTCTCTCCTTTCTGGAAGTAGTCGGCCGATATGAGCTAGCGTTTGGCCAAGGAGTCGGCGGCTGATGGGCCCGAGGATGGGTCTATCATGGGAGTGCCAGCATATCTAGCCATGTGCTATGCTATGCGCCAGCGCCCAGCCCACTAAATTTATTAAATGGCGCTGTTCTGCGTGCACCGCAGGACCAGTCGTGCAGGTCTCGCGGGTTGGGGGCGAAGCGGTCATCGGGCTCCTCGGCTCGTGGGGCATGACTTTCCTGATATCGTATCGTCTCAACCAGTTATGGGGAGGTGACACATTGGACAAAGTGACGACACTGATCGGTTTGCTGGTCTCGATCATGCTGCTCGCCCCTGTGCTGGGGCAATTGCCCGGCGAGCAGAAGAAGGGATTGAGCGTCAAGTGGTACTTCAACACCAGCGCTGCCTTCCCGGGGAAGTCATTCGGCGCAGGCCACGTGGGCGGCATAGCGGCCTGCGATGCCGACAGGGACGGCAAGAATGAGATCTACTTCGGTACCAGAAGAGGGGACAGCAAGAGGCTGTGGTGTCTCAACCCGGATGGAACGCTCAAGTGGGTCTATCCGCGCATCACCGAGGACGGTCTTCCCGGCGATCCGACCACCAAGATCTCGTTCGTCGACGTCAACAATGATGGCAAGTACGAGATCTGCTTGGCCGGTAGAGGTGGCAAGTTCCAGGTGCTCAAGTCCGACGGCTCGGTTCTGTGGGTCTGGAACAATCCTAGCTCCGATGCAGAGATGTATGGCGGTCCCCAGGCCTACGATGTGGACGGAGACGGCTTTGTCGAGTTCTTCGTCAATGACAACAAGGGCTACATATACCGACTTGATCACACCGGAAAGCTTGTCTGGACATCGGCCCAATCAGGCTCGGGGAACAACGCTCATCCGGCGATCTGCGACATCGACAGGGATGGTGCCTACGACATCGTGTACGCAAGCTTGGACCGCAACGTCTACTGCATCTCGGCTGATACTGGCATGGAGAAGTGGAGGTTCGACGTGGGCGGATCATGTGAGAACGCGTTGGTTGCCGATGTGAACAACGATGGCGAGTACGAAGTCGTCGTGTGGACCGAGTCTGCCCAGTTCTTCGTTGTCAGCTTCTATGGAACCGAGCTCGGCAGATGGTCCCCCGTAGAGACCACCGGGCTCAGACTCCAGCAGGCCATGGGCGATGTCGACGGTGATGGAAGCATGGAGATGGTCATCATGACCAATACCAAGGTGTACGTGGTCGACATAGGCAAGGCCAAGCCGGTGACCAAGTGGGGGGCAAATCTGACTCAGCTCTCGCGCGAGGGAGTGATCCCGGCAGGCGCAATTGCCAATCAATGGTCGAGCTACCAGCTGATCGCTGATATCGATGGTGATGGAGCCCAGGAGATCCTGTGGCTTGCGCCCTACCCAATCGTGATGGATGCTAAGACCGGGGCCGTGAAGGGCTACTATGTCAACAGCCATATCGCCATCAACAGGCGGGCGGAGAACGGTGCATGGTGGGGCGATGTCGACGGTGACGGCGTCTCAGAGTGGATCGCTGAGTTGAACGGCAACACCCACGGCGAAACCATGGTTTACTGCCTCACCATGAACGGCAAGTTCCCCGCGAATGGGTACTGGACGGAGTTCTACCACTGTTCCCTCCCGGGTTCACATCAGGCTGCGGCTGGCTGGCTCAAGCTGAAAGCATCGGCGTCGAACTCGATGTGGTTCCCGATCTCTGAGGCTCAGTTGCTGAGCATTGCTGCACTGGTGCTGATCGGTTTGATGAGGGGAAGGGAGTGAATCGCTGCCTCACCACTTCTCCTCCCTTTTTTTCTCTCTTTCCAGCTGAATGCGGAGCGGCAGTCTGGTCAGTGCTCCTTGGCCAGTGGGTCTGCGAGTCACTGTGAAAGTCAAGTCCCAGGGTGAGCCTCATGGCCACACTTTCGTTCCTCACACCGGGGTTGGTCACCGAGCTTCGCGGACCGGTCGAACCTGTGGCCCTCATGCTCCAAGTCTCAGTGTGGTTCCGAAAACACGTTGAGTTCCGGTTCATCCAGAGCGACCGCGGGCACGGTCACAGGTGCCGGGTCGACGTCCTGTGCTGGTGAGTCGGGCTGGACGCGATTCGAACCTCTCCCCGGGTCGGGCGGCGTCGCGTCTTCGTTCGCCTTGCAGGCGTCGCAAGCCTGAGTCTGTGGACTAGGATCTCCTCCTCCCCCTTCCTGTTCGCCTTGGCTAGGACTTTGCCACCGGAGGAGTAAACCACGCACCCTCCCACGCAATCGTGTTTCCAGGATCGCCCGACACGGTTTGTGACCAGCATGGGGGCACCGGTCTCCTTGGCCCTGGCCCCGAAGACCTTGAAACCGGGGAGGCCGCCGCGGTTGTTGGGGTAGAAGACGACCTGGGGTTTGAGGTCACGTGCCCTCTGGATGCATCTGGGCGCCTCCCCGTCAGCGCATATGAAGCAAGTCGCTCTCACTTCGTCGATGGTGAAGAGCTCTGGACCCGTCCCCGGGTCATACCTCGCCCACTCGTTCCTGTATCCCTCATCGTTTTCGGATCTCCACAGCCACGTCTTCCTGTAACGGTAGATGAAGCCCTCGGGCCCGACGAAGACCTGGGCGATGTGGTAGCGTTCCTGCTCCACCTCGGAAAGGCCGAAAGAGATGAAGCAGCCGAGCCTTCTGGCTAGGTGAGCCATCTTCCCGGTCGATCTTCCCTCCGGAACGGGCTCCGCAAGCTCGGATAGCCTGGGGGTATAGTCGGCGACCGTTCCCTCATGGAAGACAACCCACCTTGAGCCAAGTCCGACCGCCCGCTCTGCGAGGCGTTCCATGGCAGTCAGATTTCGCTCGGTCTGCTCCGGAACGGCGTCGAACTGCACCAGTGCGACGGTCACGTCCATCGGCGTGCCTCCAAGGTCCGCTGACGGTCCTACTTCTTTCCTGCGGCCTGCAAGTCGCGGGCAGTCTTGATGGAGCCTATGCGGCGATCAAGACCGATCTGATAGCCGAGTATGGGGTCAGGCTTGCCGGTCCTGGCCAGCCTCTGTTCGATCCATACCTGCATCGTCTTCTTCATCGCCTCCACCACCTCGGGCCTTTCCTGGGCGATGTTGTCATTCTCCAGAGGGTCCTCCACGAGGTCGTAGAGTTCGACGGATGGTTTATCGTGGAAATCTGGCTCCAGAGCCTCTATCAGTTTGTAGTGAGGCGTCCTCCACCCTCGCTTTCGCATCCATGTGCATTCCGTCAGGTAGAACTGGGAGTAGTTGGTTTCCCTCTTGCCCTCGATCAGGGGCAGGGCGCTCTTGCCGTCCATCCCAAGCTTCCTGGCCAGCCTACCGTAGCCCAGCAGGTCCAGCACGGTTGGCGTCAGGTCTTGCTGGAGCACGTAACCCTTGACTCGCCGTCCCTGCGGGATCACGCCGGGCAGGTGGTAGATCAGTGGTATGTGTATCGTCGGTTCGTAGAGTCCGTGGTGGTCGAAGTAGATGCCGTGGTCGTTGAGCGTCTCGCCGTGGTCGGAGGTGATGACGATCAGGGTCTTCTCCGCTAGGTCGAGTTCCTCAAGCCGGGTGAAGATCCGGCGGATGCACGCATCCATATAGGCTAAGGATGAGTCGTAGTGGGCAACGACCCACTCGATGTCCGTGATTCCGGGGGGCATCCATGACCGGAAGAAGTCTGCGAAGGGCGCAAAATCGAAGACCGGCTTCATGGTGTTGATCGACGGGTCGCAGGGGTCCTTATCGTAGAACATGCTGTCGAAGGGGGGCGGAGGCAGGTAGGGCGAGTGGGGGTCCATGTGTCTGAGGAAGAGCAGGAACGGCCCATTGGCCATCTCCTCAAGGGCCGGGAGGGCTTTCTCGTTCAGGGCCTCCGCCTTGTGCCCCGGCGCGTCCTCCCACGCCATCCAGGCGTGGTACGTCTCGTACTTGTCGAAGCCTCGGTAGAAGGGGGTGTCGAAGCCTATGCAGGCGGACCTGTAGCCCTTCTGGGCCAGGATCTCGGGCAGAAGCTTGATGGACTGGTCTATCGGCCCCTTTGGCGAGAGGCTCACCATCTGGTTCGTCATAACGTCGGTTCCCGTCAGCATAGCGGTGTAGCCCGGGGTGGTCGGAATGTAGGGGCTGTAGGCGTTCTCGAACAGCGTCCCTTCGGCGGCGATGCTGTCCATGTGGGGCGTGGTCAGGCGGGGATAGCCGTAGCAGCTCATGTGGTCGGCCCTGAGGCTGTCTATGCCGAGCAGCAGGACGTTCATCGGCTTCTTCATCGTTGGTCCCGGGGCGCCGGGTTCTGTGGGATGCATATAAGACTTTCCCACATCCACATCCACATCGACATCCCCGTGCATTATCCGAAAGTCATTTCGCCCCTCTGTATGCGGGGGGTCGGTGGCCAAGCTTGCTGACTCGAGGATAAGGTGGATGCTGAAGCGTAGGATGGAGGGCAAGATGATGAGCACCAAACCAAAAACTCAAAAGCACAGGGGGGCGAAACAATTTCAGGTTAACGCACATATGGACATCCCCGTCCAACACCCCTCTTTGCTTTGTCCTGAGTTCATCTGCTCTCCTTTGTGGAGTCCAAGATCCGGGACCCCATCTGAGGGCCCGCTATGCTCAGCGGGACCGTAGGAGGAGGAGAAAGGCAGCGGCGGCTACGGCCGCAAGAACGATGTAGAGGATATCCCGAGCCACAAGTCGCCAGATCACCTCCCTTGCCAGTTCCCCCTGACCCATTCCGGGTATGGCGAGCACTGCCTCGGGCTGTTGGATCGCGTCCCTCCAGATGAGCCTGATGCGTCCGGTACCGGGATCGTAACGCTTCTCGCCGCCGGCCGACAGGTTCGTGCCACTCCAACCGATCGGGAGGAGGAGCTGCAGAGTCCGATTGTGATAGGTGGAATCGGAGGCTGGGAAGGCAAAGGTGTACCTGCCTCCCGAGCGTATGGGGAAGCGCAGGGTTATGGAGAAGACCACCTTGGGCGCGCCGCTGGCCGGGGTCACCGAGATCCCCAGAAGTCCTTCTTGCCTTAATTCGAGCCGCTCAACTCCAAGGGACGGGACCGGCTCGCCCAGAAGATCATCAAGGGAGAAGGGCCACTCGAGGGTCACGTTTGGCGTGTCAACGCGTTCCAGCTCGACCTCCACGTGAAGGATCTCTTCGCTCTGGAACACCATCTCCTGGCGCAGGCTGTGCGAGAATGCGGCAGGGAAGACGAGCAGAACCATCACAAGCAGAAGTGATTGCCTAGACATGTTCACACCAGAGCCACCGCAAGAAGTAGGGCCGATCCAAGGAGACAGCATGGAGTCAGTTTCTCATTGCGTCCCCCGATTGCCATCAGGGCGATGACTGAAGATGCCAGTCCGGAACACCTCAAGGCCTTCCTGGCGACCTCATCCCGGGCAGCCTTCAGTTTCAACTCATCCATCCTCGACCAGGCCGCCTCCAGCTCGGATCTCATTTCGGCCATTTCCTGGTTCATCCCCGACAGCTTGTCCCGGACGTCCATGTAGGAGGCCTGACCGAGGGAAACAGCTTGTATCTCGTCGGAGATCTTCGCCGACAGCCGGTTCATCTCGGCCGAGACCTGGTTGGCCCGGGCTTGCAGCGCGGCAAGGTTCTCAGCCTGTGGATCGGCCATGCCGACATAGACGAGTAGAAAAAGAAGGGAGGGGATGAGCGCCAGTGGTGTTCTCATCCCATCACCCGTCGAAAACCCCTGTGGGTTGCCACCAGAACGAGCAGCCTTGCTCGCCCATATTGGCAAATGCCATGGGACAGTACGACCTTGGATAGCAGGTGGCGGCCACGTCGACCGTGTACCCTATGGTGTAGCGATGCCCGTTCACCATCTCGACCGGGATGTTGAAGACCCCTCCATCGATGAAGAGATTATATCCCGGCGTATTCTTGACGTAGCGGAAAAGGACGGTCTGGATTGGGAACTTGGTGGTCGTGACATCGCGAAGGAACGCGGTGACCGATATCTCGGCCGTTGAGTACGCCATCCCCACGGCGATCTCTGCGCACAAGGCAAAGTCGAAACGTGCTGTTACCCGGCCTGAGGACCCCGTCCAGATGAAGTCCTGATGCTGGTATCCCCGGACTCGCACGCCCCCCGCGATGGTGGTATAGGCCGACTCATAGAGCTCGGCTCGGCCCGCGCGAGCCACGAACACCGTATTGCCCCAGTTGCTTACGACGCAGGCGTATGAGTAACCGGGATGACCGAAGATCTGGTCCTGGGCCGCGGCCTGATGTATTCCCATGGCTACGACTAGCAGCAAGAAGATTACAGCCAGCTTAATGTGATCACCTCTCTGATGGATACAACTTACCCGAGGTTCAATCTGAATGAAAGGATGGAAGACGATCTCCGTGCAAAGGATGCAACAAGTCAAATAGGCTGACGTTCCGCTGGTGATGTGTCAGGCTGAGCCGAGAACAGGCGGCGGACGAGCGGAAATGGAGAAAGCAGTAGCAGTAGGCAAAGCTTATTATGACGGATGCCCGAAGCGGCTTACATGCCCAGACAGCAAAGCGTCTCTTCGGCGTGGCAGGGATTGCTGCCTCCCCAACGCCTGTTGTACAACCGGGTCTTCAGGGGCATCGCCCTTGAGCCTCCCAACCTGGAGCCGGGATCGTGGACCGGAGCTGGGAAGGTGCTCTTCGATCCGGCCTCAGGCCTGTTCTGGCTGACTTCAAGGCCGCGCAAGGTGGGTGTAAGGGGATACGCCGTTGAGATCCACTCCTCTACGGATGGGGAGAGGTTCCGTCTTGAGCACACCATGTCCAAGGAGGAGGTCTCTTCGCTCTCGGGGATGGATGTACGGAGCATCGAGGGTCAGCAGATTCTGAGGGATCCGTCCTCGGATCGATTCCATCTCTACCTCTCCGTCGACGATGGATCGGGGTGGGAGACCCAGCTCTACTCCTCGACCCATCCCCGTGGGTCGTGGGATTTCCAGGGCACGGCTTTGAAGCGAGGGGACTCCTTCGACTGCAGGGAGGCGAGGGATAGCAGCATGGGGATCGTGGATGGGCTGTACTTCGCCCTGTACAAGGCCAACTCAGGATCCATGGTCAAGACCGCCCTGGCAACTAGCGGCGATGGGGTTCACTGGATCAAGCGGGGAATCCTCTCCCTGGACGGGGGTGATCAGCCCGACTACTACCTTCTCTGCGGCAGTTTTCTTTCAGGCTCCCTGGGGCCGATCTTTGTGGGCTTCGACAGCAGAGAGGTGAGAAACGGGGCTGCATTGTCCAACACCTTCGGAGCATATCTGGTCGACTGGAGGAAGTGCAACTTGGAGACGATCTTCCGGGCACGGTGGCAGGCGACGACGGAGTATGAGAAGGAGCCCATGCCGGTGCACAGCTACGTAGATGTCATCAGGGACCCTCGCCGGCCGAGGTACCTCATGTACGTAGAGGCGATCGATCCCAGCTGCAGCAAGGATTTCGGCGTGAACCTTGAGGTGGACAGGCTGCTCGTCTTCGAAGTCCCTGATGAATCTGTTGGCGGATCGCCGCCAGGCCGAGACCGTTGGTGATCGTGCCCGCGCCTTCGGTAGGGGTTGTTCATCAGTCGATCGCTATCTGCTTCCACGCATCTCCCCACACGGTGTCCTTCAAGGATTCGCCCCCGGGGTCTCGGGGGCCGATGCGAAATACCTTTTCCTTGTACTGCCTGAGGCTCAGTTTCCAGGGCGAGATCGTCGTTTCCTTGAGGACGGCGCGGTCGAAAGCTTCGGCGTAGCTCTCCACGCGGTTTCTTTCGTCTGGAGGCAGTCGCTTGGGCCAGGGTCCCTCGTTCAACACGACCTCCCTGACCTCTTCCTCGGATGGGGCCCCGGCGGGGGCAGGGTGAATCCGAAAGATCCCATCCTGAAAGGATGTGGGCGGGCCATGATTCCTCTCCCATTCCAGTACGGTCTCTCTCGCTGATCGGGCAAGGTCGGGTCGAGCCCCGAGAAGGTTGCGGGTTTCCCACGGGTCCTCGCTGAGATCGTAGAGTTCTTCCCGTCCTCCTTCTGCGAAGAGACAGTACTTGTGTGTCCTGCCACGGGCGGCAATCCATCTATTCCGTCCCCACCCATAGTCGATGATGAACTCCTCTCGCTCCGAGGCAAGGCCCCCGTCGTGCGAGCCGAGGAGGCTGTCCCCCGCCAGCGGCCCGAGGCTCTCCGGGTATGCGAGGCCGAGTTCATCTAGGAACGTTGGCATGATGTCGGTGAGTCCGACTAGGTCGTCGCAGATCCGCCCTCGATCGGCTCGCCCCGGCCATCTCAGTATCAGGGGAATCCTCACGGAGCCTTCGTACGGGCAGTTCTTCTGGCAGAGACCGTGGTCTCCCATCATCTCGCCGTGATCCGAGAAGAACACCACGACCGTTTGCTCCGAAATGTTCAGATCCTCGATCTCTTGGAGTATCCGCCCGAAAGCATGGTCGACGTGGGTGACAAGGCCATAGTAGAGGGCTCGTATCCTCCTCATGCGATCGGGATCATGGTGAGCCCCATCTAGACGTCCCCTGCCAGCCCACAGAGAAGAGGGCATCTCGGTCAGCGACCGCTCAACATCTACCGGCAGCTCCATCTCGTCGGGTTCGTACATCGAATCGTACGGCTCGCAGGGAGCGAAGGGCGGATGGGGAGATGCGCATGAAGACCAGAGGAAGAAGGGCTGACCGCTCCGGTACCTCACATGGTTCCTGAGAAACTCCACGGATCTATCCGCCACCCAGTTCGTCATCGAGTGCTCAAGCGGGATCCCGCTCGTCTGGGGCTGAAAGTAGAGTAGGTCCCGAATTCCCATCGGAAAGCGCGTTCGGACGCGGTTTGAACGAAGGTACATCAGGTAGTCGTCGTCATTGATGTGGGCAACGCACTCCTCC
This sequence comes from Hadarchaeota archaeon (SeqCode), assembly GCA_964452145.1. Lineage (GTDB taxonomy): Archaea > CAYQAE01 > CAYQAE01 > CAYVLA01 > CAYVLA01 > CAYVLA01. The sequence continues at coordinate 4,886 of CAYVLA010000026.1, read as the reverse complement.
ATGGTGAGCAACTTCCTTAGGCCATAGTGCCTCCCTCGGAAATGCATCTTGCCGATGCCCTGCGTCCAGTATCCCTCGCGCAGGAGGAGGCTCATGAGCGTTGGCAGCTCGGGAAGCGGCCCCGGTAGGCAGCGGTTGGTCATCCAGTGGTGTCGGGAGGACCGGTGCCCTGTTATCAGAGTCATCCTGGCAGCTACACACACCGGAGTTGGGGTGCAGGCTTGCGAGAAGCGTATGCCCGATGAGGCCAGGCGGTCGATGTTTGGGGTCCTGATTGCCCGGTTTCCCGCACATCCCAGGGCGTCCCAGCGGTGCTGATCGGTCATCAGAAACAGTATGTTCGGCCGTTCCATTCCATCTGGCTCCTGTGTGTGATCTCGCTGATCGGGTCGCTATTAGTCTGTTACGCTCGCCTTGGCCCTGGCCCATTCCCGATGGGCCCTGCCCGCCTCCTCCGCGATACATTTAACATCGAAAGCCCAACCACGCCGAAGACGAGATGGAATCCGAAAGGCCCAACATACTCCTCATCATGACCGACCAGATGAGGCCCGATTCATTGGGGTGCTATGGCAATCCGGTGGCAATCACCCCCAACATAGACGGCCTGGCGAAGCGCGGAGTGGTCTTCGACGCCTGCTACGTCCAGAATCCCCTCTGCTGCCCCTCCAGGTACAGCATACTGACCGGGAGGTATCCGCACTGCCACGGCGTTCTGTCGAACTGGTATGGGCCACGGCCAGGGGAGACCAGCTTCGCCCACCAGCTGAGCCGGGTGGGTTACCGCACCGGAGCCATAGGCAAGATGCACCTCACGCCCTGGCACGACACCTTCGGCTTTGGCGGACGGATAATCGCGGAGTCCAAGTTCCACGTGGACTGCCCAGATGACTACGAGCGCTTCCTCAATATCCACGGGACCAGTAGGTCGAGGATGTACGACTTCGGCAGCGAGCAGTACATCCGCAACTGCACGGCGGTGAAATCCAAGCTTCCTCAGGAACTGCACATCGATGCCTTTGTGGGCAGGTCGAACTGCGAGTACTTGGGGCAGATCCCCGAGCCATTCTGCCTGTTCACATCCTTCCTGGGTCCTCACAACCCCTACGATCCGCCCTCTCCGTACGACGAACTCTTCGTCGACAAGGAGCTCCCCCCGAGGAACATGGGCAACGACGAAGTCAGACGCAAGCCAAGGGAGGCATACGACTACATAAACAGGCGGCTGAACTGGCCCTTCAAGACGGATGAGCTGACGGACGAGCAGCTTCAGATCACCAAGGCATACTACTACGCGAACAATACCCTGATCGATGACTGGATCGGACAGATGGTGCAAGTGATCAGGGACCGAGGCCTATACGACAACACGGTGGTGATCTTCACATCCGATCACGGCGATATGCTCGGAGACCACGGATTGGTATACAAACAATGCTTCTACGAGCAGTGCGTAAGGGCCCCCCTCATAGTTTCCTCCCCCCGCTTCAAACCCGGGCGGACGGAGGCCTTGGTGGAGTCCATCGATCTCTTCAACACGATCTGCGAGCTGGCCGGGGCTTGGCCCGGGGAGGGAAGGCAGGGCAGGAGCCTTGTGTCCCTCTTGGCCGACGGGGACGCGAGGCGGGTACACCGAAGCTCAGTCTTCTCAGAGAACTACTTCGGTCGAATGGTCAGACACAAGGATCACAAGATGGTCTACTACCCCGGCAAGCCCTACGGGGAACTCTATGACCTGCGAAACGACCCGCTCGAACAGGAGAATCTCTGGGATGCGCTGAAGGAGACTCCGGTTGCGCATCAGCTGAGGTCCCACCTCCTTGAATGGTCCTTTGCCAGCGAGGATGCCCTCCATTCCCCGGTGCGCCCCGATCACTACGATGCAAGCCCGCGTCGCATGCTCATGCTGGACGGACACACTGCGGAGAACCCCAAACAAGGGTGGCAGTTCGACGGGATGGAAGGACTCTACAAGACCTGGGAGTTCTCCGCGGATGGGGTGCTGAGATAGCGGTCAGCTCTTGCCCTGACGCATGGCCCCGCTGGAGATGACCATTCATGCATGGATCGAGGCTCGGCGGAATCTGGGGGAGAAAGGAGAAGGGGTGATCCCATCAGACGCCTCGGCCTCCTCGCGGTTGTCGTCGTTCTTCTGGTCTTTGAGGCTGGTCAGGGCGCCCGGGGGCTGGGCCGGATCCGCACTCTCTGCCTGGGGGACATAGTCGAACAGTACGGCAGCTACAACAGCTTCATCATCATGCGCATCGATCCCGCCATCGCGGTCACGCTGGTGCCGTCGCGTGTCGACTATGTGCTGGGAGGCGCCGCCGAGGTCTGGCGCCACATGCGGGTCTATCTTCCACGGACCTACGATGATCTAGTCCAGGGATATGACGTCATCGTGACCAGCGACACCGACCGAACCGTCTTCAAACCGGAGTGGATCAACTGGATGGCCGATTCGGTGAGGGATGGCGGGGTCGGCCTTCTTTGGCTAGGCTTCATCAGCTCCCCACATTTTCCAAGCTGGGCAGACACCACAGTTGGCGAGATCCTGCCGGCGAAGCCTGCGGACAGGATGAGCATATCGGGAACGTTCCCGCTGGTGGTTCTGGACCGGGAGGAACCCTTGATGCAGGCGCTTCCATGGGAGGACTCCCCTCCCCTCAGGATCATCAACACCCAGATAGCCAAGGAGGGAAGCGATCTGTGGGCGAGGGTCGACAGGCCCGAGAACTATCCTCTGATGACATACTGGCGGATCGCCAACGGCTCGGCGCTGAACTTTGCGGGCCACTTCCCGGACGGGGCTAGGCCGTGGTCCGAGGGCTGGCGCTTCTTCCCTCAGGCGATGATGTTCATGGTCTACCGGGTTGCGGGCAGGGATTTGCCGAGGGATGCGTCCACCTTCGAGGTCCTCATGGGTGCCTACGCGCAGTCCCGGGGGATGGATTCCCTCATCGACTCGATCCTGTCCTGGGTGGAGAAGTTCGGCGGCAACACCAGGCCGCTCTACCAACGATTCGCGGAGATCAGAGCCATCCAGCGGGAGGCCGACGAGGCCTATCTTGAAGGGAACTGGGACCTTGCCTTGGAGATTCTGGACCGGGTGAGGACAAGGCAGGCGGCCATCCGGATGGAAGCCATGGGGGCCAAGGATAAGGCCTTGTTGTGGATCTACGTCATTGAGTGGTGTACTCTTCTGGCGACCTTTATGGTCTCAGCTCTCACCGTCTGGAATCTGATGGTGCGGAGGAGGCTCTACAGGGATGTCGGAGCATCCCACCAGGGCTTGAGGTAGTACGGTTCGGGGCTGGCTTGGATTCCGTATTGCGGCGCCGTGCGCCCCATCCAGAGCGAGCGCGAGGCGTACGGCCATGCGCCCATGCGTACCTC